>JBPOHC010000146.1:0-12405 GCA_052035985.1 Myxococcota bacterium
GGAGAAGCGCGACGCCTACTACCGCGACGGCGCGAAGGTCGGCGACCCGTGCATCCCCTGCCTTCAAAAAGCCGTCATCGACGCGGAGATCAAGCGGCTGAAGAAGCTCCCGGGGATGACCGAGAAGAAGCTCAAGGCCGCGGTCAAGCGCATCAAGAGCGCGATCAAATACGCCGACCCCGAGGTGCTCAAGGCCATCAACGAGCGCCTCGGAACGAAGGTGAACTTCGCCGCCCTCTCGCGCTTCGAGGGAGGCCAGTGGACGCGCGGCTACGTGCCTCCCGCGGGCAAGAGCGGCGTCACGATCGGCACGGGCTTCGACATCGGCCAGTGGAAGAACCGCGACCTGCGCTCGAAGCTCGACATCCCCGAGAACATCGCGTCGCGGCTCGATCGCTACACCGGGCACATCCGCAACGACGCCGTGGCCGTGCTCCGCGCGTCGCCGCTCGAGGTGAGCCGCGACGAGGCCAACCTCATCGACCGCGGCGTGCACCAGTACTTCGTGCGAGAGACCATGAGCTACTGGGACGCGCACCGCCCCGCGGGCGCGCCGGCCTATCGCGACCTCACGTCGGCGCAGCAGACCGTGCTCTTCTCGCGGAGCTTTCACCAGGGGATCGGCATGCCTCGCACGGGCGTGGCGCAGGAGTTCTACCGCGCGGCGCAGCGCAACGACTGGGTCGCCGCGGAGCGGAACCTCCGCAACTACCACGTGAGCCAGGGGTGGTACCGCGAGCGCGTGGGCGCCGAGGCGAACCTGCTCCACGCCGAGAGGACGCACGGTTGACCCGCCATGAGCGATGACGCCAACGACTACCTCCGCGGCCTCCTCGCGTGGCACCAGACGGCGCCGAGGGACCTCGCGCGCATGGTCATCGCGGCCGAGCCCGCGCGGCTCTACGCGCTCGTCGACGTGGCCTTCGACCCCGAACTCCTCGACCTGCTCGACGCGTCGGGCGAGGAGTTCTGCGCGCTCGACGAGACGCGCGAGCGTGACGACCTCGGCCCCACGGCCCCCGTGCTCGTCGCGATCACGCCGGGCGCCGCGACGCTCGCCACCCTGATCGAAGAGGCGTGGGCCACGGGCGCGGTGATGTTCGTCGCGAGCGAAGGGAGCTTTCGCGACGTGTACCGACACGCGCTCTCGCTCGCGGGCGTCGACCCCGCGGTGACCGCGCTGCGCTTCTGGGCTCCCGCGGCCCTTCGCGCGGTGATGGACGCCGACGACGACGCTTCGAAGCGTCGGCTCTTCGGTCCGATCACGGCGTTCCTTGTCGAGTCGTCGGGGCCCGACGCGCTCCTCCGTTACGCCCTCACCGAGCGCGGCGTGACGCGGGAGGAGATCCCTCTGCGGTAGCTACGACTTCGCGGGGAAGAAGCGCGCTCCCACCTCGTCGATGACGCGCGCGATGCCCGGCGCTCCCCAGGCGATGAGCTGGTCTCGCGCGCCCTCGGCGCCGTGTCGCTCCGCGTACTTGCGGAGCCCGTACGAGGCGGCCTCCTTCGCCACCGAGGCGAGCGCGCCCTGCACGCCCGTCGGATCTCGCTGCTGGAGCGCCGCCCAGAACGGGTCCTTCGCGGCCGCGCGGTCGAGGGCCATCGCGTGCATCACGCCCGACGTCGCGGCCTCCGAGACCATCCCCTTCGCCTGCTGAAAGAGCCCGCTCAACACGCGATCACCGACCGCGCCGAGCGCGCCTCCGAGCGGGCTCGGCGGACGGAACGCCGCGAAGAGCTGACCCACCGCGCCGCTCACGAGCTCGCTCACCGCGCCCTGCGCGAGCTCGGCCCACGAGGGAATCGCGCCGCCGCGCAGCGACTGGAACCACCGGGTCATCCCCTCGCGCGCGACGGACGTGAGCCGCTCGCGCAGCCGCTCGGGCACGGCGCCGCGCTCCATGGGCGCATCGACCGCGGCGGCCGCGAAGCGCACGAGCGCGGTGGTGTCGAGCGCGACGAGCGAGCGTCGGAGGCTCCCTCCTGGCGCGCCCTGGAGTCCCACCGAACGCGCGGCCTCGGGGAGTCGCGCGCGCACCACGTCGCGGTCTCCGTCCTCGCAGTTGATGCGGGTGATGCCTCCGTAGATGTTCACCAGCTCGCCGCCGAGCACGTGCACCGTGCGTGACGAGAGCGTGGCGCGGTCGGGCAGGAGCACCAGGCTCGTGTCGCCCACGACGAGCGCGATGCTCTCCTGCGCGTGGAGCACGTAGCTCGCGTCGACGCGCACCGCCGCGCCGCTCGCGCCGTGCACGGCCATGGCGTGGTTGCCCCCCACGTCGACGGCGTCGTTGTGCTCGACGGCGGCGACGCGGTCCTTGTGAACGGTGGTGTGCTCGCTCCCCTCGACGGTCTTGACCCGGTCGTGGCCGACGAAGAGCGTCTGGTCGCGGCGCACGACGGTCTCGTGGTCTCGCTGCGCGTGAATGAACACCCGCTCGGCGCCGCGCATGTCGTCGAAGCGAAGCTCGTTGAAGCCGTCGCCTCCGAGCGACGTGCTGGTCTTCACCGTGCTGACGGTCTTCTCCGCGGGGAGCGCGACGGGCGGGCGGTTCTCGCCGTTGTACACGCAGCCCGTCACGAGCGGACGATCGGGGTCGCCCTCGAGGACGTGCACCACCACCTCCATCCCGACGCGAGGGATGAAGAGCGTGCCCCACCCCGCGCCCGCCCACGACTGCGCGACGCGCACCCAGCACGAGCTGTCGCGGCCCCGCTGCGTGGGCGTTCGAAGCTCGGGGCGCTCCCAGTGAAAGCGCACGAGCACGCGGCCGTGGACGTCCGTGGCGATCTCCTCGTCGGCGCCCGCCGGGGCCGTGACGAAGCCCGTCTGCGGGCCCGAGATCACGGGCTTCAACGTCACCCGCGCGGGCCTGAACGCGACCGTCTCGGGCGCGCATTCGAAGCGGTTCTCGTAGCGGTTCCCGTCGCGCGACGCGGGGCCGAGGGCGCTCGTGAGCCGCTCGCTCGCGCGGAGGTCTTCGGAGATGTCAGACCACGCGGCGGCCTCGTGCTCGACCTCGGTGACCACGTAGCGCCCGTCGAGGTCGTGCCGCGCGTGCCCGATGAGCGCGAAGGCCCTGCCCGGCGCGAGGCCCGTGCAGTCGCCGCGACCCTGCGCGACGGCGGCCGACGCCGCGAGCTCCTGATGCCGCACGCGAGCGGCGCGCGCGCCGTGGTGAGGCCCGTACGCGGCCGAGCCGGGGTCGTACGCGCCGAGCGTGAAGGCCGCGGGGTGCTCGTACACCGGGAGCGCGCCCGCCGCGGAGGTCGACTTCGGCGTCATGTCGAGCACGGCGCGCGGGTGCGTGAAGTCGAAGTCGCGGAGGGTCACCGACGACGACACGGTGGATCTGCGCCAGTCGAACCAGCGCACCGACTCGGTCGACGCCGTGGCGACGCCGCCGTCCATCACGCGCAGGTCGCCGTGGTCGAGCGAGGGGACGGGCTCCCACGCGGGCGCGTCGTCGACGAGCACGAGCGACTCGCGCATGCCGTCGCGCGCGAAGCGGAACGCGATGCCCTCGTCTTCGAGCAGGCGCATCACGAAATCGAGGTCGCTCTCGCGGTACTGCACGCAGAACTCTCGCGGCGGCAAAGCCTGGAGGCCCGGCGGCACCACGAGCTCGCCGTCGCCCTGGTAGAGCCCCGCGTCGGAGAGCACCTCCTGCACGATCGCGGGGACGTTGAGGCCCTGAAAGATCCTCGCGTCGCGGCGCAGCGAGAGGAGCCACAGCGACGGCGCGAGCGTCACCCGCGCCACGCGGTGGTGGGCGGTGGAGCCGAGGTCTTCGACGCGCCGTACGACGCCCCCGAAATCGCGGCGCAGCGTGGCCCTGTGGACGCTCACCGCGGCGCGGCGTTCGAAGAGCTCCTCGGGCGCAGCGGCGAGGTCGCGCGACGCGAGCACGACGGTGACCTCGTCGACGCGCGAGAGGGCCTCGCGGGCGTGGAGGTGAAGCGCGTTCCATCCCTCTGCGCCGTGCACTTCGAAGCGGAGGGAGACCTCGGGGAGCGTGCCCGTGAGCGCGTCGGGACTCATCGGCGCGATGCTACACGACAAGCGCGCGCCTTGCGGCGAACGGTGCACCGTGCGACGGTCGCGGCGGTGTCATCGCACGAGAGGCCCCCGCCCGAGGCGCGACCGCGGGAGACGATTTCCAGCCGCTATCAGCTCATCGCAGAGGAGTTGACGGTGGGCGTCTTCGAGACGTGGCGCGCGCGTGACCTCGCGGCCGATGGGGTCGACGTTCGCGTCGAGCTCCTCCCGCGCCCTGACGACGCGTCGGGTTTTCAGGGGGTCGTTCGCGCCCTGCGCTCGCTCTCGGACGTCGCGCTGCCGCGCGTGCTCGACGGGGGCGTCGAGGGTGACCGGGCCTTCGTCGTGACCGAGGCCTTCGAGGGGCGCTCGCTCTCGCACTGGCTCGCGGGTCACCGCACGGCCTCGACGCTCCCCTCGTTCGGGGGCTCGCAGCGCATCATCGAGCGGATCGGCGCGGGGGTTCGCTTCCTCCACGAGGCGCGCGGGCTCGAGGCCTCGGCGCACGGCGGCCTCTGCGCTCGCAACGTGCTCGTGCGCCGCGTCGGCTCGCTGCACACCGTGAAGCTCCTCGGCGCGGGCCTCTCGTCGCTCGCGCGCGGCGAGGCGGGCTCGACGGTCTGGGGGCACCTCACGCCGTACCTCGCCCCCGAGTGCGAGGTCTCGACCGCGACGCCCGCGCCGTCGCTCGATCTCTTCGCGTTGGCGGTGCTCGTCGTCGAGGTCCTGACGACGCGCGCGACGCCCGACGGCGGCGCCGAGACGTGGGGGGCGCTCTCTCGCTCGCGCGCATCGACCCTCCGAGATCGCCTCGCGTCGCAACGTCCAGAGGTCCCCGCGGAGGTGTGGGCGGTGCTCGCGCGCGCGCTGGCGCCGTCTCCGAGGGAGCGCTTCGCCTCGGCGGCCCTCCTGCTCCGCGCGCTCCGCGACGCGTGGACGGCGGCCGGTCGCTGGGATTCGATCTCCGCCAGCGAGCGCGAGCCGCCTGACCCGTCGCCCGGTTCGTTCGAACGCGCGGCGCCTGCGTTGCCTCGTCGCGCGCGAACGGGCGCTGAGGCCCCCGTCGGGTGGCAGTCCGCGGAGCGCGCGCCTGCGCAGCCCGTCGCCGCGCAGCCCGTCGCCGCGCAAGCCGTCGCCGCGCCCGCCGACGAGGAGGCTGACCGCACCGAAGCCATCGACGTGGTCTCTCTCCACGATCACGAAGACGGCGCCGACGCGACCGACGCGATGTCGCGCCCTCACGAGATCATCGCGGCCGTCCAGGCGATGCAGAGCGCCGCGGCGGAGCAGATGACGCTCGGCCTCGACGCGTCGTCACCCTTCGCGAGCTCGTCTCAGCCCTCGTCGCGCGCCGACGGTCGCACGATCGCGCCCTCGGGAGCGAGCCGCGTGGAGCGGCGCCCGGCGCCCGTGATCGCCGCGGCGCCCGTGATCGCCGCGGAGCCCGACGCGCACGAAGACCTCGAGACCCGCAAGGTCACGCCCGACGAGGTGGCGCGCGCGCGCCGTGAGCTCGCGTCGAAGGCTGCGGCAGAGGCGTCCGCGCCCGCGTCGTGGGAGCGCACCGAGGCCCACAGCTTCTCGCCGGCTCCGCGGCCGCCTACGGTCACGCTCGCAACAACGAGCGACGCTCGAGGCGCGCGTCAGGCGAGGACTTCGTGGCCTGCGATCGCGGGGGCGCTCACGGTCGCGACGGCGCTCGTCGTGGGCGCGTACCTTCTCGTCCCGCGCTGAAGGTCACGCCGCGGGGTCGAGCGCGGCGAGCCAGAACTGACGAGACCGCACGCCGGGCTCGGGCGCGGCGCACACGAAGGCGTGAAGGTCTCGGGCTTCGCTGAGAAAGCCCGCGTCGCGGAGGCACAGCAGCACGCGGGTGATGCGCGCGTGGTTGTGGTCGAAGCTCCGGCGCCAGCAGTCCATCGCGCCGAGGAACGAGCGGTATCGCGCGAGGAGCCGGAGGAGGTTCTCGCGGGCGCGGGCGGGGAGGGCGGCGGCCTCGGCGGGCGTCCACACGGGGGCCTCGGGGTTGAAGGGCGACGCCTCGCGGTTGGGAAAGGCCCACTGGACCCAGTCGTGCCAGTCCTCGAGCCACTCGTCCTCGGCGAGGATGAAGGTCTCGACCGTCCGGCCGCGGTGATCCCGGGCGCCCAGGAGGAACTCCGTCGCTGTGGTCATGGGGGGCTTCGAGGTCCCTCGTAGCCCGCGGGGGAGGCGCGCCACAAGCCTCGCGTTCGCGGCTCCGCGATACCTGTCGGACCCTTTGTCAACAGATTCACCGACTCGCGCTCCCCCGGCCCTGAAAATCTCGAAGGGAACTGCAAATGTACAGCGAGTGCGGGTATCGTGCCGCTCTCTGAGGGAGCGTGAATCGATGAATAGACTCAAACAACAGTTGGGGCTCGTCGTCATGGGCCTCGCGGCCCTGGTCGGGTGTGACGGCACCGCGGTGGTGGGCGGCTACGCGCCGCAGGACGCGACGACGAAGGACGTCGTGAACGATGCGGTCGACGCGTCCGATGCGGTGGTATGTCCCGCCCCGCTGATCAGTTGCAACGGTCGATGTACCGACCCCCGCAACGATCGGCAGAACTGCGGGGCCTGCAACCGCGCGTGTGGCACGGGCGAGACCTGCCAGAACAACGCCTGCGTCCCCGACTGCGCGAGCAGCGAGACGCTCTGCGGGAGCTCCGGCGACGCGGGGACCTCGCTCCGCTGCGTGTCGCTCCAGACCGACCGCATGAACTGCGGCGCGTGTGGCAACGCGTGCGGTCGCGATCAGGTCTGCGCGGGCGGCGCGTGCACGTTCATGTGCACGGGCTCCACCACCGAGTGCATGGGCGCGAGCGACATGGACGGCGGCACCACCGGCCGTTACTGCGCCGACCTCACCGCGGATCGCACCAACTGCGGCGCCTGCGGCAACACCTGCAACGAGGGCTACTCCTGTCAGAACGGGCGCTGCCGCATCCGCTGCGGCGAGCTCGAGGTGCAGTGCTCCGACCCCGCCGTCGACGGCGGCGCGATGGGCGGCGGCGAGACCTGCGTCAACACCTCGAATGACGTGCGCAACTGCGGCGCGTGCAACAACGCGTGCCCGCTCGGTCAGTTCTGCGTGCGCGGCGCCTGCGCGACGATGTGCGGCGCCGGACTCACCAACTGCATGGGCACCTGCCGCGACCTCCAGACCGACCTCGCGGGCTGCGGCATGTGCGGCAACGCCTGCGGCTCGGGCGAGCGCTGCGTCGCCGGACGCTGCGTCGTCACGTGCGGCGGCGGGCTCATGGCCTGCGACGGCGTGTGCCGCGACCTCACGAGCGACGTGAACAACTGCGGCGCGTGCGGCACCCGCTGCAACCCCGGCCAGCTCTGCTCGCGCGGGATGTGCCAGACCACCTGCGGCGCGGGCCTCTCGGACTGCACGGGCACCTGCCGCGACCTCCAGACCGACCTCAACAACTGCGGCGTCTGCGGGACGCGCTGCGCGGCCGGACAGGTCTGCGCGATGGGCACCTGCCAGGTCTCGTGCGTGACGGGCACCACCGCGTGCATGGGCGTCTGCCGCGACCTCGAGACCGACAACAACAACTGCGGCATGTGCGGCACGCGCTGCCCCTCGGGCCAGGTGTGCTCGATGGGCACCTGCCAGGTCTCGTGCCTCGCGGGCCTCACCGACTGCATGGGGAGCTGCCGCGACCTTCAGACCGACAACGCCAACTGCGGCGCGTGCGGCACGGCCTGCCCCTCGGGTCAGCTCTGCACCGGCGGGCGATGCCAGGTGACCTGCCTCATGGGGCAGACCAACTGCATGGGCACCTGCCGCGACCTCGAGACCGACCTCAACAACTGCGGCGCGTGCGGCACGGCCTGCCCCTCGGGTCAGGTGTGCTCGCGCGGCGCCTGCACCGTGTCGTGCCTCTCGGGCCTCACCAACTGCACGGGCGTGTGTCGTGACCTCGACACCGACCTCAACAACTGCGGCGCCTGCGGAACGCGCTGCCCCTCGGGCCAGGTGTGCTCCTCGGGGCGCTGCCAGGTCTCGTGCATCGAGGGCACGACCAACTGCTCGGGCACCTGCCGCGACCTCGCCACCGACGTGGGCAACTGCGGCGCCTGCGGCAACGCGTGCCCCTCGGGCACCGTCTGCTCGCGCGGCACCTGCACGGTCTCGTGCGTGACCGGCACCTCGGACTGCGGCGGCGTGTGCCGCGACCTCCAGACCGACGTCAACAACTGCGGCGCCTGCGGGATGGCCTGCGCCTCGGGTCAGGTCTGCTCCGCCGGACGCTGCACCACCTCGTGCGGTACGGGCCTCTCGGACTGCATGGGCGTCTGCCGCGACCTGCGGACCGACCGCCTGAACTGCGGCACCTGCGGGAGCGCGTGCGCGTCGGGTCAGGCGTGCACCGCGGGCCGCTGCGTGACGAGCTGCGTCGCCGGTCAGGTCGACTGCTCGGGCGTCTGCCGCGACACCACCACCGACGTGAACAACTGCGGCGCCTGCGGCGTGCGCTGCGCCTCGGGGCAGGTGTGCTCCGCGGGCGTGTGCACCGTGAGCTGCGTGTCGGGCACGACCAACTGCACCGGCGTGTGCCGTGACCTCACGACCGACAACAACAACTGCGGCGCCTGCGGCCGCGCGTGCCCCTCGGGCCAGGTCTGCTCGGGCAGCACCTGCGCGGTCTCGTGCCTCGCGGGCACGGTCAACTGCTCGGGCGTGTGCCGCGACCTCCTCACCGACAACAACAACTGCGGCGTCTGCGGCCGCGGCTGCGCGTCGGGCCAGGTGTGCTCCGCGGGCGTGTGCACCGTGAGCTGCGTGTCGGGCACGACCAACTGCACGGGCGTGTGCCGCGACCTCACCACCGACCCCCTCAACTGCGGCGCCTGCGCCCGCGCGTGCGCCGCGGGGCAGGTGTGCTCCGCGGGCGTGTGCACCGTGTCGTGCGGCGCGGGCACCACGAACTGCTCGGGCGTGTGCCGCGACCTCCAGACCGACAACAACAACTGCGGCGCGTGCGCGATGGTGTGCTCGCCGGGCTCCATCTGCTCTCGCGGCGTGTGCACGGTGTCGTGCGCGACGGGCCTGACCAACTGCTCGGGCGTGTGCCGCGACCTCAACACCGACAACGGCAACTGCGGCACCTGCGGCCGCGCGTGCGTCGCGGGTCAGGTGTGCTCCGCGGGCGTGTGCACCGTGTCGTGCGGCGCGGGCACCACCAACTGCTCGGGCGTGTGCCGCGACCTCACGACCGACAACAACAACTGCGGCGCCTGCGGAACGGTCTGCCCCGGCGGACAGGTCTGCATGGGGAGCCGCTGCGTCGTCACCTGCCAGACGGGCCTCACGGCCTGCGGCTCGACGTGCCGCGACCTCCAGGGCGACAACAACAACTGCGGCGCGTGCGGAACGGTCTGCCCCGCGGGCCAGGCATGCGTGGCCGGTCGCTGCTCGGTGACTTGCAGCGCGGGCCTCACCAACTGCTCGGGCACCTGCCGCGACCTCGTCAACGATCGCACCAACTGCGGCGCGTGCGGAACGGTCTGCCCCTCGGGTCAGGTCTGCACCGCGGGCCGCTGCACCATCTCGTGCCCCGCGGGCCAGACGGCCTGCGGCGCGACCTGCATCGACACCACGAGCGACCGCAACAACTGCGGCGCGTGCGGAACGGTCTGCCCCTCCGGACAGATCTGCACGGGCTCGGCCTGCGTGACGAGCTGCGCGACGGGCCTCACCGCGTGCGGCACGACCTGCCGTGACATCACCACCGACGTGAACAACTGCGGCGCCTGCGGCCGCGTGTGCGCGTCGGGGCAGAGCTGCGTCGCGGGCGTCTGCACGCTCGTGTGCCCCGCGGGGCAGACCAACTGCTCGGGCGTCTGCCGCGACCTCCGCGTCGACAGCAGCAACTGCGGCACCTGCGGCCGCGCGTGCGCCGCGGGTCAGGTGTGCTCCGCGGGCGCGTGCGTTGTGACCTGCGCGGCGGGCCTCACCAACTGCTCGGGGAGCTGCACCAACGTCGCCACCGATCCGAGCAACTGCGGCGCGTGCGGAACGGCGTGTCCCGCGCGCGCCAACGCCTCGGCGACGTGCGCGTCGGGCACCTGCGGCTTCACCTGCAACGCGGGCTTCGCGGATTGTGACCGCAACCCCTCCAACGGCTGCGAGGTGAACACCGGCAGCGACACGTCGAACTGCGGCGCCTGCGGCACCGTCTGCTCGGTCACCAACGGCGTCCCGGCGTGCACGTCGGGGGCATGCCGCGTGGCGAGCTGCAACACGGGCTTCGGCGACTGCAACGCGGTCTACACCGACGGCTGCGAGACGAACCTCAACACGTCGAGCACCCACTGCGGCCGCTGCGGCATGGCCTGCTCGGGCGGCACGGCCTGCACCGCGGGGAGCTGCGGCGCTCGCTGCTACACGGGCGCCCCGCGCGCGCTCGTCTTCGGACCGGGCGGCACGCGCGGCTCGGCGATGTTCCCCGCGGGCACGGTGGTGACCGTGGCCTCCGACGCGATGTGGCGCTCGATGACCACGGCGCAGTTCGGCCAGTACGACGTGCTCTGGTTCGACGGCGGCAACTGCGGCGGCACCACCGCCACCAACTGGGGCACCGCGCAGGACACCATCTCCGCCTGGGGACCCGCCGTCCTCGGACGCATCGTCCTCTCGACGGGCGACCCCGACTACCACCAGGACGGCCACGCGCGGATCTTCTACCAGAACTCCATGAACTGGATTAAGGGCATGGGCCGCAACGCCGACGGCGGGCGCACGGGCGCCTTCTTCTCGTGGGGTTGCACCCTCTGCTGCGGCTTCGTCTCCGGTCGCGGAACGCCCGAGACCATGACGGCGGCCTTCGGCTCGCCGCTCACCTCGAACACCACGAACTACTGCGCGGCGACCCTCACGGGCGTCTCGCACCCCGTCGTCGCGGGCTTCAGCACCTTCTGGGGCTGCCCCATGCACGGCGCCTTCGGGTCCGTCCCCGCGGGCTACGTGGTGCTCGCCCGCAGCGGCGGCCTCCCGAGCATGATCGCGCGCGACTCTCCCGTCGCCTGCGTCCCGTGATCGGCTGACGTCCCTCCCACCGTCGCGGCGGGGAGCGCTTCGATCGAAGCGGTCTCTCCGTCGCGAGCCCCTCCCAGACCCCCGCGATGACACCACCGTAGCGCGCCCCGGCGCGTCTTCGCGGATACGGTTCGCACAACCATCTGCGGTGCGCTTCGGAGGTTTGCGCGACCGGGCGAGGGTTCGGCGCATCGTATGGTTCGTGAGCGCGGAGCCCGTGATGAATCCTTTCGTGATGCGCGAGGTGGTGACCTCGCGAGACCCCGTGCGGGTGCTGCTCGCCAGGGTGCGTCCCGCTGTCGAGGGGCGGCTCCGCGAGCTCTTCGAACGCCTCGATGATGACGCGCGCGCGGTCGCGCCCGAGGCCCTCCCCGTGCTCCACGCGGCGAGAGACCTCACGCTGCGCGGCGGCAAGCGGCTCCGCGCGGCGCTGGTCTCTGCGGCCGTGGAGTGCGTCGAGCCCGGCGCGTTCATTCGTGAGGCGTGCGAGGTCGGCGCGGCGCTCGAGCTGCTTCAAGCGTGGCTCCTCGCGCACGACGACTGGATGGACGGGTCACCGACGCGCCGCGGAGCTCCCTCCGCGCACGCGATCCTGTCGGCGCGTTACGGCGACGCGCACCGGGGCGCGTGCGGGGCGATCCTCGCGGGAGACCTCCTGAGCGCGCTCGCGCACGAGACCCTCTCGGCGATCGACCTCCCGTGGCCGCGTCGGCGCGAGCTCGTGGCGACCTTCGGGCGCATGGAGCGCGAGGTGCTCCTCGGTCAGTGCCTCGACATGGACCTCTGCGACGACGCGTGGCGCGTCTACGACCTCAAGACCGGCGCCTACAGCGTCCGCGGGCCGCTGCTCCTCGGGGCCGCGGTGGCCGGCGCGAGCGCCGAGGTCCGCGGCGCGCTCGAAGCCTACGCGACGCCCATCGGCCGCGCGTTTCAGCTCCGCGACGACCTCCTCGACCTCTTCGGCCGCGAGGAGCGCACGGGCAAGTCGTGCGGTCGCGACATCCGCGAAGGCAAGCGCACGCCCCTCGTCGCGCACGCGTTCGAACACCTCGCTGCCGTCGAGCGTGAGGAGCTCGCGTCGGTGCTCGGTCGACGCGACGCCACCGACGCCGACGTGCTGCTGGCCCGCTCGCTCATCGAGCGCTCGGGCGCCCGCGCGCGCTTCGAAGAGGAGGTGCTCGTGCTCCGCGAGCGATGCCTCGACGCGCTCGACGGAGGGGCGCTGCACCCGAGCGGGCGGCGCATGCTCGAAGGGCTCGCGGTGACGCTCACCGAACGCGCGGGGTAGCGGGGC
>JBPOHC010000603.1:0-7741 GCA_052035985.1 Myxococcota bacterium
AGAGCTCGCAGATGATGCACGCGCGATCTTCGGCGTCCTCGTCGTCCCCATCGTCGTCGGCGAACACGCTCGCGAGCGGCAGGTTGCGGCGCGGCCCGGCCCGATCGCTCTTCGCCTCGCCCGTCTCGGCGCGGAGGCGCTCCTTCTCGATGAGCTCGTCGAGGGTCTCGCCCTGGCGCCACGTGAAGCGCTCGCCCGTCTCGGCGTCGACCTTCTCGTACGCCTTCGCCTGGGCGAAGAAGTCGGGGTGCTCGCGCGCGAGGCCCACCCACTCCTCCTTGCGCTGAAAGAAGCAGAAGAAGCAGCCCGAGCGCGTGCGCCAGCGGTAGTACTTCGGGATGCCGACGCCGCTCTCTTCGAGGATGCGAAGCACGTCGGCCTTCGTGATCCCGTCTTCGCGGAACGGGAACACCGAGCGGATGTTCGGCTTCGTCGAGACGTAGCCCTCGCGCTGCTCGTCGGCGCGAATCCCCACGTAGTTGATCACCGCATCGTCGCCCACGTAGCGCTCGAAGGGCTTGAGCTTCAGGAGGCGCGTGCACCAGCGCATCCGGCTCGACGGCAGGTAGCCGTTGAACACGCTGAGGTAGTGGTCGAAGTCGCGCTCGCTCGTGAGCCGCAGGATGGGCTTGCCGAGGTACGCCTCCATCAGCGTGAGGAACTCGTAGGTCTCGGGCAGCTCCTTGCCCGTGTCGCAGAACACGTACTCCATCTCGGGCACGCGCTCTCGCATGTAGATCGCGAGCGCGGAGGAGTCCTTGCCCCCCGAGAGACCGAGCACGTGCCTCACCGTCTTCGGGCTCTCACTCATGGCGCCCCTCGTCGGCCTTCGCGTCGGCGCGCGGCGCGCTCTCCATCCCGCGATGCAGCGTGCGTCCGAGCGCGGCGAGCCACACCTCGCGACGTCCCCCGAGACTCGCTTCGAGCACTCGCATGATCTCTCGCTCCGCGTCGGCGACGAGCGGGGCGTCTTCGGGCCGCACCTCGGCCCTCGGCGGCGCGGCAGGCGCGGCCAGAGACTCGGCGCGACGCACGAGCGCGCAGAGCTCTTCGACCCCCAGTTCGAAGCGCGCGAGCTCGGCGTCCGACCACTCCGACGGCGGGCGATTGCCCACGACCATCGCGACGCCCTCGATCCACTCCTGAAGGCCGCCGCCGGTCACCAGCGCCCGCCCCAGGAACGCCCTGAGCCTCAGATCAACGGCCACCGTCGTGAGCCTGCGCGCGAGCGTCGTGAGCGCCTCACGAAAGCCGTCGCCCGTGGCGTCGATGTCGAACCCTCGCGCGAGCGCCGCCTCCACGCTCGACAGCAGCGCGGGGTACGCGTCGCCGAGCTCGGAGAGCGCGCCCTTGAGGTTGCGCACGTAGTTTTCGACCGCCTCGTCGCGCCCATCGACCGCCTCGATCGGGTCCACGCCCAGCGCTGTCGGGAGGTCTTGAAACAGGAGCTTGAGCGGGTCGCGCGCCGCGAGGATCGCCTCTCTCGCGGCGAGTCCGAGGGCGCCCACCCGCCGCGTCGAGCGCGTGTACCGCGGGAGCCCGCTCACCCGCCGCACGATGGCGCGCACGAGATCGATGGGCCGAGACGCATCGGCGCCCACGACCGCTCGGAGAGCCTCGACCGCTGCGGCGCGATCACCCGTGACGCGATACCGCGCAACGGAGAAGTGATCGATCCTTCGCAGGAGTCGCTCGACCACGGCGCCCGAGAGTTCCGCGATGAAGGTGCCGTCTTCGAAGAGCGCGACCTCTCCGGGTGAGGCGAGCACGACGGAGAAGAACAGCACCGGGGCCGGTCCTTCTCGTAGACCGATCGGGCGACGGGCGAGCGCCGTAAAGAGCTCGCGCAGAGGCCGCGCTCCCTGGCCGGTGGTGTCGAGAAACGCCTCGATCGCGCGCCACGTCGGCGCGAGCCGCAGCGGATCTTCCGGAGGCGGCGGACCAAAGCCCCACACGCCGCCACGCTCACGGTGGATGCCCCCCTCGGCGAGCAGGCATGCGTACATGCTCCACTCTGGCGGCGCGCCCTCGATGCCGAGCCGCACACGGTCACCCGAGGCGATCATCGCGTCGAGGAGCGCCCGCCGTGCCGCAGCCGCCGCAGACGAGAGGCTCTGACGGTTCAAGAGCTCGTTTCGCAGCCTCGGACCTTCGGCGTACGCCTCGTCGCACACCGCCGAGAGTCCCCAGGTCACGCCGCGTGGGCCGCTCCACGACTGAACGGCTCCGCCGCGCACCCACGACACCGAGACGTCATCGCCGACGCCGAAGCACGCAGCGACGGCGGCGTCGAGTTCGACGGATGTCGTACGGATGCGAGAGGCCAGCTCCTTGCGCGCGACCGCGTCGCCGTCGAAGTCGCTTCCGCGCGCGCGAACCGTCTCCCACGCGCACCAGTCGCGAACGACCGAGAGCAGCGCGTGCGACGCTTCAGGCACGCCCACCACGACGTCGGGCGCGTGCGACGTCCGCGCAGCGATCTCGACGAGGTCGCGAGGAGACTCCTCTCCTGCGGGAAGCAGGTACACGATGCGTCCGTCGGCGCCCTCGCGGGCCTCGTCGACGTCGAGCCGCGCCCCCTCGGGCGTCGCGAGCGAAACATCGAAGTAGCGGAGGGTACCCGTCTCGATGAAGTGCCGCCGCGCGACCTTCGGGCGAAGCACCGCGCGCTCGCGCAGAAGATCCGAGAGCGACTCGATGGCGGGCGTCACGCGTCGGGCCTCGTCGAAGCGCGCGTCGAGGTCGACGTCGCTCCCGCCCCACAGAGCGAAGGCGTCGCTGTGACGTCGATACACGACGTGCGAAGCCTCTCGCAGCTCGTCGACGCCTCGCTCGATGTCTGCGCCGTCCTCTCCGCGAGACAGCGCGAATCGGAGCGTCTCGCGCGACGCACGGACGGCCCGAGATCCCAGGATCGACAGCACCCCGATCGCCTTCACGATCGAGGCAGAGCGCTGCGAGGCGCCGTCTCCGAGGCGCGTGAGGGCCTCATCGACCGCCGCCCACTGACGCCCTTCGGGGCCCGAGAACTGCGCGGGGCCGAGCGTCGACGAGAGGAAGTCGTAGAGCCGATCGAGCGTGTAGCTGGCGCCGGGTTCGTCGCACGTCGCCACGAAATCGCCGAAAGAGCCCGGCGCGCGAGACGAGAGGAAGTCGAAGAGCGACCGCTCGTTCTGCGCGAGTGGCCCGCGAAACAGGGTCGGTAGCAGCAGCGCGACGGTCGGGTGAATCGGCGCGAGTTCGCGCAGCAATGTCTCCGAGGCGGCGTCGGTGAGCCCGAGCGCGACGGCCTCGTGAGCGAGCGCGTCGTAGCGGCTGAAGAGCTCGCGCGCAGCGCCGCAGCGGTGTATCGAGCGCGCTGCGAGGCGGAGGATCTCGGCGGGCGCGTCGAGGAAGGCGACGTCTTCGAAGCGCCCCTGCACCTTGGCCCACTCGGCCCGTGTGTGCGCGTTGAGCCCCTTCGCATACCGATCGAAGGACTGATGCAGGAGCGTGACGAGGAGCAGCGGTGTGTCTCCGCTCCGCGCGGCGAGCTCGGCGAGCTCTTGGAGCAGGAACACCTCGTCGGCGCGCGTGTCGCCGCGGGCCGCGTGCTCGAGGGTCTTGCCGAGCTCATCGATGACAAGCACGACGCCACCGCCGTGCGCGTCACACGAGAGGGCCGCGAGGTCTGCGACGAGCGCGACGACCCTGCGGTGCGCGTCGGTCGCGCGGCCCCTCGCGACGCGAATCGCATGAGCCTCATGCAGAGCGCGCTCGACGCGCGCCCCTCGGCGACCGTGGAGTGCGACCTCGATCGCGTCGAGAATCGAGTGCACCAGCGAGCCAAACGTCGCGGTGACGAGCACCGGCGTGAAGCCCCGGTCACCGCCTCGCGCACGCTCGAGGAGCGCGCCGATCTCACGCCCCGCGTCGACCGAGCGCAGCAACGCGCGAGCCTCGACGAGCGGACGTTGAAGGAGCTGCGTGAGCAGCACCACGAACGCCGACTTGCCCGCGCCATAGGGCCCCGTCAGCGACCACGCCCGCGCGATGCCTCCCGGCGCGAGCGCGCCCAGCATCCGTGTGAGGGTCGCGCGCCCTACGCCCGTGAGCGCGTAGCCGTCGCACGCGTCGGCCCTGCTCGCATCGGTGCTCAAGTGCACGGAGCGGTGGAAGCGACGACGCACCTCGAAGCGATCGGCGAGCGTCGTCATGACTGCCTGCCTCGCCCGGAGGAGAGCGCGCTCACGAGCCACTCGCGTGCGTCGACCTTGCGCTTTCGTCGCAGCTGCCTCAGGCCGGCGGTCTGGTCGTAGAGGAGCGCTCCGCGCGACCAGGCCTCGGCGAACTCGAGGCGTTCGACCAGCGAGCGCTCATCGAGGCAGAGCACGCGACCGGGAGAGCCGTGCCCGTGGACGAGCGCGTCGACGTGCATCGACTCACTGTGCGCGTTGGTTCGCTCCCAGTAGTCGAGCACCGCGAAGGCGACGACCGTGTCATCGAGGGAGGGCTTCGGTCTTCGGACGAACTCGCAACGTCCCTCGACCGGATCTTCGCGTAGGAGTTGCAGCTCTACGAGGGGAGAGTCCAGCGCATCTTCCAAGGGCGCGCCGCGCGCCGCGCGTGGTGGGAGGTAGGTTCGAAGAAACACCTCAACGTCGCGCGAGATCGTCGCGTCGGTCGCGCGGGCCCCGATCGCCAGGGTGCGCAGCGCCGCGCGGAGTTCATCCCTCGTGAATGCGTGTCGTCCCCAGACGCCGAAGGCCCAACGCCACGTCGTCGCTCGCTCCGGGTGCGTGCAAATCATCCAATGAAGCACCCAGAGCGTGCGCAGGTCTTCGAGGTAGGGGTCGACACCTCCGTCGCCAAAGAGACGCGCACCGAGCGGGCTCACAACGAGCTGTCTGCCTCGCGTGCCGGGCACCTCGTCCAGAACGCGCGTGACGAGGCCCCAATGGCGCACCGAGCGGACCATGTTCTTGCCCACGCCGAGCGCCACAACCGCATCGTCGTGCGAAAAGAAATCCGGCCGCGTCGTCACCGCGTCCACGCACTTCTTCAACCACCCGTAGCGGAGCGCGAAGCTCTCGTGGCCCGCGAAAGAAATGATCTGCGAAGGCGCAGCGCCCTCGCCCTGCTCGATCTCTCGCTCCCCCTGCGTCATCGCCACCGCCGCGCTCCCAGATCCGCGCGGCACGGGGAACTCACCCCCGAGCCACGGGCGTTTCTTAACAAGAAACCTCGTATCGCGATGCCGCCCGTACGGTCAAGCGCCCGTGAAGGTGCCCCTCGAAAATGCCGTCGCGCTGGCGGCGACGATCGGCACTCGGGTGCGCGCACTCCGTGAGGCCGCGGGGCTCACGCAGGAGAAGCTCGCGTACGAGAGCGGACTGCGCTCGAAAGGAACGCTCTCGAAGATCGAAGGCGGACACCAGCTCCCGAGCGTCGCCGTTCTCGAACTGCTCGCGCTCCGCCTCGGCGTCGAGCTCCTCGACCTCTTCACGCGTCCCGGCGAGGGCAACAGCCGCCACGACCTCATCGAAGACACACGGCGCCTCTCTCCGTTGGAGTTCCGCACGCTCCAAGAGACGCTGCGACGCGCTGCGGAGTCGGCCCCCTCGACGCCCTTCACCGAAGTGCCTCGCCCCCTCGCCGAGGCGGCGACTCCGACGGCGATCCCGCTGCTCGGTCTCGACGTCGCCGCGGGCGGCTTTGATGTGGCTCGCAGCGAGCGGGGCACGCGCTGGGTTCGACCGGTCACCGCGCGGAAGCTCCACGACGGGTGCTTCGTCGTGCGGATCGTGGGCCGCTCGATGGAGCCCACGATCGCAGACGGCTCGTGGGCGATCTTCACGCGCCGCGTGAGCGACAACCCGAGCGGCAAGGTCGTCCTCGCGCAGTACGGCGGCCTCGTCGACGCCGACACCGCAGCGAGCTACACCGTGAAGCGCTTTCGCGCGACCGCGGCATCGTCGGGCAGGGCGACGCGCTGGAGCGAGGTGCGACTCGAGCCCGACAACCTCGCATTCGCGCCCATCGTCGTGCGCGGCGAGCGCCTCGGCGACCTCTCCATCGTGGCGGAGCTCGTCGAGGTCCTTGGAACGCCCGATGTCCGCAACGCGGCAGGCGCGCCTTGACCGCGCGCGACAAGCCGATGCCAGAAGGGGAAGCCCGCGAGGTGATCAGCGCCTTCGAGGGGCTCCGACGCGCACAGACCGGGGGGCGCTATGCGCCGCACAAGCCGCTGCTGGTGCTCCTCTCGCTCGCTCGCGTTCAACGCGGAGAGGCGCGCATGGCTCGCTACACGGAGCTCGAAAGCGACCTTCGCGCGCTCCTCGACGAGTTCGGCCCGACGCGTTCCGCAGACCGCGCGCACATGCCCTTCTGGCACCTCGGCACCGACCACGGCGGATCGCTCTGGGAGCTCGAAGGTCCTCGCGTGCTCCTCGCGCGCGCTGCGGGCGCGACGCCGACGCTCGGCGCGCTGCGCGGAGAAGGCGTTCGCGGAGGCTTCTCGGGGCGAATCCACGAGCGCCTGTCGCGCGACCCGAGGCTCCTTCAAGACGTCGCGAGGCGCGTGCTGCGCGCGTACTTCCCGAAGTCGATTCATGCGGACATCCTCTCGGCCGTCGGTCTCGACGTCGACGCCACGGACACGCCACACACGTCAACCGCCGAGACCGCGACCGACTCGCCACCGCGCCGACGCGACCCGGCGTTTCGGGAGACCGTGCTGCTCGCCTACGAGTTCCGTTGCTGCGTCTGCGGGTTCGACCTGCGCATCGGGCGCGTCCCCGCGGGCATCGAGGCGGCGCACATCAAGTGGCACCACGTCGGCGGCCCCGACGTCGTTCAGAACGGCCTCGCGCTGTGCTCGCTGCACCACAAGCTCTTCGACCTCGGCGTGTTCTCCATCGAGACCGAAGGCCGACGCGTCGTCTTCAGCCAGCACGCCATCGACGGACAACGCGGCCTCGCGGGCGAGCTGCGACACCACGGACGCCCGATGCTGCCTCCGCAAGACCCGGCCTTCGTCCCCGACGCGCGCTTCCTCAAGTGGAACTGGTCGAACGTGTTCAAGCGCCCCGAACGCCGCGTCGGCTGAGCGTCGCCGCCGCACCGGAGCGTACTCCCCGCAGCGCTTCGCACCGGGTCAGTCGGAACGTCCCCGCGCTCAGCGCCAATCGCGCTTCGAGCTCGTCGGCGGACCCCTCCGCGAGTCTTCGGTGTCGGAGTGCGCCCCTCGGGGACATCGCGTACACGCGGCGCGTCGCCTCGCGTAGACTTTTCCACATGATCTTCCGAGGCGTCGAGGCGGTGGTGTTGCTGTCGCTCCTGACGCCGGGCTGCAACGCGCGCGCTCCCTCGGCCCCCGCGCGAGAGAACCCGGCTTGCGCCGCGAACCGCGCCGAGATCAACGAGGATCCGGCGCGCGTGCGGACGATCCGCGAGGCCGTGGCGGCGAGCATCCGGCGACGCTGGGGCGACATCGCGCTCGCGCAGCTTCGCCGCGATCTTGGCGGAGCCTGCCACGACTACGCTGACCTGCGTTGTAGCTGGGACGAGGTCGACACCTTCGCGTGGGTGACCTGCTACAACCCGACGCGGCACGTCACCGAAGCCCGCTTCATGGACGGCCAGACGCTCCGACCTGCGCTCTTCATGGACGCGATCACGCTGCTGCTTCGGGACGGCCTTACGCCCGCGACGCGCGTGGAACGCCTTCTGTACGTCTACGAACGATTCTCCAACCGTCAGG
>JBPOHC010000746.1:0-13676 GCA_052035985.1 Myxococcota bacterium
GACTTCATGTACTTCGTGCGATCGGGCTACACGGGCACGCAGGCCGTCACGCCGATGGTGTGGTCGGGCGATCCGACGACGGCCTTCGACGACGCGCGCGGACTGCCTTCGAGCGTGCGCGCGGGCCTCAACACGGGCCTCTCGGGCGTGCCCTTCTGGGGCAGCGACATCTCGGGGTACACGTGCCTCTTCGTCGACCCCGCCGACAAGGAGGTCTACCTCCGCTGGACCGAGTTCGGCGCGTTCTCGCCCGACATGCACGACGAGACCGCGTGCGAGGGCGCGGCCGAGGGCGCCCCGCCCACGTGGACGCTCTGGAGCGACGCCGAGACCACCGAGGTCTACGGTCGCTACGCGAGGCTCCACACGCGGCTCGTGCCGTACATCCACGCGGCGGCGCGCGAGGCCGAGCGCACGGGCATGCCCATCATGCGTCACCCGGTGCTCACGAATCCGCGCGAGCCCGAGGCGTGGGCGGTGCAGTACGAGTACGGCTTCGGCCCTGCGCTCTACGTCGCTCCCGTGGTGCGCCGCGCAGAGCGCACGCGCGACTTCTGGCTCCCGCCGGGCGACTGGATCGACTGGTGGACCCTCGCGTCGACCGTGGGCGGTCGTCGCGTGACGCGTGACGCGCCGCTCGACGTGATCCCGCTCTACCAGCGCGTCGGGACGCTCGTTCCGCTGCTCGATCCGCGCGTCGAGACGATGGTCGCAGATCGACGCGCCGACGTGACGAGCGCCGACGACGTGGCCGACGTGATGGACGTGCGCGGCGCCGTGCACGCGCCGGATCTCAACACCTCCGCCGCGCTCACCGACGGGACCACCTTCGACGTGCGCGCGACGGGGCAGCGCGTGTCGCTCCCCGCGGGCTACACCGTGGCCGCGACGGAGGCCGAGCTCTCGACCTGTACGCGCTGCGGGCGCATCGACGCGCTCTCGACGGGCGGCGTGCGCGTGCGGCTCTCGACGGAGACGGCGCTGAGGGTGTCGACCCGCGCCGGAGGTCTGACCGTCACGCACCACGCCCGGCGTCCGATGCGCGTCCGCTGGGACGTCGTGGTGCTGTAGCGCCGCGAGGTGTTTCCCCTCCTGATCGCCACGTCACCTGTCATCGCGTGACGCGCTACCGACTGCGCATCGACTGACCGAGCAGTCCGACGGCCACCTGCGCGGCGAGTCCGATGAACACGCCGACTCGCGTCTGCGGCCGCGCGCGCGTGACGGCGTACACGAGCCCGATGATCCCGCAGAAGAAGCCCAACACCAGGCCTCCCACGAGGCTCCCATCGGTCCGCTCGCGAAACGTCGCGGACGTTGGCGCGAAGGAGACGTCGTCGGGCGGGGCGGCGCCGACGCGGTACGGCGAGACCCCCGAGGGCGGGGGAACAGGCCCGAAGAGGTCATCCTGCGACATCGGCGTCGGCGCGTCGGGCTGCTGTGCGCCTTCACTTCGAGGAGCGTCACTCATGATGCGCCGCCGCTGTTGAAATCGACCCCGCCGCGAGGGTCGTCGACCACGACCCGAGCGCTCCGTCGGCGGTGATCGTGAGGGCGTTCCCGGTCCACGAGAGCGCGGGCTGGTCGGAGGCGTGCGTCGACCCGTCGACCGCGGTCACGGCGCCGTTCTCTACAGCGCAGCGCACATAGCCCGTGTCGCTCGACCCGAAGATCCACGGACCGCTCGCGCAACGCACCACCACGCGGCAGTTCGCGCCTCCGTCGGCGATCGCGGGTCGCACCGTGACCATGCAGCGGGCGCCTCGCGCGACGGGCGCGTCAGACCCCGTGACGCTCGTCACGCGCGCCGCGGGGATGACCCTCGCTTCGAAGGCTGACGCGCCCTCGCGATAGATCCCCGCGCCCTGTCGCGCCGCGCTCACGTCGCGGACGCGAAGGTCGACGTGCATCGCGTTTGCGCCGTCGCGCCACACGCGCCCGCGGCGGCTCACGGTGTCGATTCCGACCTGCGCGCGAGGGCCCGTGCGCGCGCCTTCATCGCGGTACTCGAGGGCGTATTCGAACGATCGCCCGTCGGCCGCGAGGGTCTCGTCGGCGTGGCTGTCGCTCATCGACATGCCGCTCCCGAGGCTCTCGGAGGGGTCGTAGAGCACGCGATCTCCACAGCGGACCACGAAGGGGTTGATCCGCGTCGCGCGACGATGACGGGCGTCGGAGTACGGGCGGAACGTGCCGCGGATCTCACACTGCGCACCGACCGGAACGCGCACGCCCGCGACCTCGACGGCCTCGGCGCGCCACACGAGCTCGACGGCGTCAGCGACGGGCTCGTCGCTCGCGACGATCGGCGCAGGTGGGGCTGTCGGCGGCTCGGGTTCGGCCGCCACCATCGGCGGCGTCGGGGGAGGGGGCGGCTTCGCGGGCGGCAACGCGCGCAGTTGATCCGCGGGAGGCGACGGGGGCGCGGGCACCCGAACGAGCAGAAACCCCGCTGCGCCGCCTGCGAGCGTGAGGGCCGCGACGACGATGACGAGCGCCGTACGCCGCCGCGCGCGACCGCCGTCGCCCGTGCGAACGCGCGCGAGCTCTGCCTTGACCTCCGAGAGCTCCTCTTCGAGCGCCGCGGCCTTGAGGTGCGCGGCTTCGCGGTCATCGCGAAATGACATGACGGATCTCCGCGGCGACGATACCCGCCGCGCGGGGCGATGCACAGGAGAGCTTCGACGGAGCGAGCGTGACGATTTCGTCAGAGATTCGCGAGGCGCCGGGAACGAAGCTCCTGTGCCCGCTCTCGGGCGTCGCCTCAAGGAGCCCCTTAGATGACCTCTGGCAAGTCGAGCCCGATTCTCCTCTGCACCGCGATGGCGCTCGCGATCGCCGCGTGCGGCACCGATCCCGTCACGCCGACGCCTTCCGCCGATGCGTCCGCGGACGTGAGCGCGATCCCCGACGTGAGCGCTCCGAGCGACACCAGCGCGCCGCGAGACGTGCCCCCGTCGCCGCCCGACGCGCCGCAGAGCGACGTGACGCCGCCGCCTCCCGACGCGCCCCTTCCTCCGCCTGATGCGCCTCCTCCGCCCGACGCGCCTCCTCCGCGCGACGTTCCCGTCGCGATGGACGTCGCCCCCACGACCGACGTCGCTCCCACGGACGTCGCCGTCGCGGACGTGCGCGCCGATGCGCCCGTCGACGTGCCCGTGAGCACCGACGCGGGGCGCTGCGATGCGACCGCCGCCGTCGCTGATCCGGGATGCAGCTACGCCTACAACGCCTACAACGCGAGCGCGTCGGTGCGCACCAACAGCACGGTGACGTGGTCGTGCTCGACGACGCTCCGAACGGTCACGGGCAACGGCATCCCCGACCACGCGACGGGGACCTTTCCGAACGTCAACTGCCCCAACACCATCGCGCCGCGCGCGCTCACCGCGACGATGACGCGAACGCCCGTGAACACGGGCACCGCGTCGCGCATCGGCGTCGTGGGCTACGCGCTCAACGGCGTGAAGTTCGACCCGAGCACCGCGGGCACCTGCAACGCCGCGGGCACGAGCTGCAGCCTCATCGACAACAGCGGCGCATGGAACATCGAGGCCATGGGCGGCTCGGCCTTCAACTTCGGCGTCGACACCAACCACGCCCACGTGCAGCCCACCGGCGAGTACCACTATCACGGCATGCCCGAGGCGTACCTCGCCACGGTGCCCACGGCGCCGCGGCTCGTGGGCTATGCGCTCGACGGCTTCCCCGTGTACGCGCGCTATGGCTACGAGACGGCCACGAACTCGTGCTCCGCCCTGCGCGTGCTGCGTTCGAGCTACCGCGTGATGGCCACGCCTGCGGCGGGGCGACCGTCGACGGCGATGTACCCCATGGGCACCTTCACGCAGGACTACGAGTACGTCGCGGGCCTCGGTGACCTCGACGAGTGCAACGGCCGCGTCGGCGTCACGCCCGAGCACCCCGAGGGGATCTATCACTACTACATCACCGATACGTTTCCCTTCATTCAGCGCTGCGTGAAGGGGACCGCGATGGGCGGCATGATGGGTCCGCCTCCGGGCGACGGCGGCGTGGGCGGTGACGCGGGCGTGCCCGCCGACGGCGCGATGACGGGTCCGCGCGCGTGCACCTCGACGACGCAGTGCACCGGCGCGTGCCCCGCGGGATCACGCGGCTGCACCTGCGCCTCGACGCCGATGGGGATGGCCTGCGTCCCCACCTGCACCACCGCCGCCGACTGCCCCTCGGGCCCCATGGGAATGACCCTGAGCTGCCGCTCTGGCGTGTGCGCTCCCTGAGTGTCGGTCACCGCCGTAAGGATCGAGGTGATCTCTTCGTGACCACTTCGCGCTCTGTCACCGTCTGCGCGCTGTCGCTCGCGGCGACGCTGGTCGCCTCGCGCGCCGACGCGCACCTCATGGTCGCGCAGCACGGCACGCTCAACCTCGTGGGCGACGGGGCCTTCATGGTCCTGTCGATCCCCGCGACGGCCCTTCCTGGCGCCGACGACGACCACGACGGACGACTCTCGCGCGCAGAGCTCGAACGCCACTACCGAGACGTCGCCGCGGCCGTGACCGCGGGCGTCTCGCTCGTCGACCGCGAGGGCTCGCACGCGCCCGAGGGAATCCTCCTCAGCCTCTCGCCCGACGACGACGCGCCCGAGGCGCCCGCGCCGCAGCTCGTGGCCCTCGGACGCATCGCGCACCCGCACCCCGACGAGTCCGCGACGCTCACCCTCTCGCTCTACGGCACCGACCCCGCGACGCGCGCCATCGAGGTGCTCGTGACGCGAGGACCCCGGCGGCGCGTGCTCATGTTCAGCCCCGACGAGCGCGCGCGGGTGCTCTTCCCCTCGGCGCGGCAGACCTTCACCGACGCGGTGCGACGGGGCTTCGCGCACATCCTCGCGGGCTTCGATCACCTGCTCTTCCTCGGCGTCACGCTCGTGGGCGGAGGCGCCGCGTGGCGTCGGGTGCTCCTCGCGCTCACCTGCTTCACCGTCGGACACGCCGTGACGCTCGGGCTCGCGGTCACGGGGGCCGTCAACGTCACGCCCTCGATCGTCGAGCCCGCCATCGCGGCGACGCTCATCGGCATGGCGCTCCTCGACGGCGTCGCGCACGCGCGCAAGGTCGTCATCGACGCGAGGCTCCGTCTGGGGCTCGTGTTCGGCTGCGCGCTCATTCACGGCCTCGGCTTCGCGGGCGCGCTGCGCGACCTCGGCGTCGAGCCGGGCGATCGGGCACCGCTCGTGGCGGGGTTCAACCTCGGCGTCGAGCTCGGTCAGGTCGCGGTGGTCACCGTCGCGCTCGCCGCGGTGTGGATCCTCTCGCGGCTCTTCTCGCCGGGTGAGCTCGCGAAGTCCCGTCAGGCGGCGCGCGCGGTGGTGCTCGTCGCGGGCTGCGTGTGGCTCGTGATGAGGCTCCGCGGCGCGTCGATCTGACGCCCGCCTTCGACCTCTTCTGCGCGGGGCCGCGCGAAACATGACTGCCGGTAGTTTCGGAACGGTGTGGCGACGGGGTACATACGGTCCCGTGAGCGCGCGTCACCTCCTCCTCGACAGCCCCGCGCTGGGGCGCAAGGTCCACCTCTGGTGCTTCGGCGAAGTCGGCCGACCGCTGGTCGTCTTCCCCTCGAACGCGGGCGTCGCGCACGAGTGGCAGCGGTCCGGGATGATCGACGCGCTCGGGCCGCTCCTCGCCGCCGGGCGACTCAAGGTCTACTGCCCCGAGACCAACGTCTCTCGGAGCTTCTCGGGACACGGCAGCCTCGAAGAGCGCATGGCGCACCACCACGCCTACGAGCGCTTCGTGCTCGAGACCCTCGTCCCCTTCATCCGTCGCGACTGCCGCTCCCCCGAGATGCCGATGGTGGCCACGGGGTGCAGCGTGGGCGCGCTCTACGCGTCGCTGTTCGTCTTGAAGCACCCCGAGACCTTCTCTCGCGCGCTGTGCCTCTCGGGGCGCTACCGCACGAGCCGCCTCCTCGGCGGCGCCTCGAACGACGAGGTCTACTTCAACGACCCCCTCGCGTTCGTGCCCAACCTCGACGGCGCGGCGCTCGCGCGGGTGCGTCGCCACGCGCACCTCACCGTCGTCGTCGGACGCGGCGCACACGAGGCCGGGTGCATCCCCGAGACGGCGGAGTTCGGAGGGTGGCTTCGGCGCAAGGAGATCCCTCACCACGCCGCGTTCTGGGGGCACGACAGCCGACACGACTACGACTGGTGGCGCCGTCAGGCCGCGCACTACCTCGGCCAGATGTTCTGACGGTCTCGCGCGTCGCGCTCGTCCGCGGGGGTGGCCTCGAACGAAATCCTCCGCGACGTTGCTCAAGGCCGCTACGGTCATGCCGTTCTGCCCTGGTGAGCGCCCGCTGCTGCGGCGCGTCGATCCTGAATCGCCAGCGTCGCCGGACACAGGAAGCCCGACGACCGTTCGCCCCGCGTCGCGGCAAGCCGCCCGCGCCCGACGCCCCGAGGATGTGCGCTCATGACGTCAACGATCCTGGTCATCGACGATTCACGAATGATTCGACGCGTGATCGGCAGCGCCCTCGAGCGCGCGGGCTACGCGGTGATCGAGGCCGCCGACGGCGTCGACGCGCTGCGCGCGCTCTCGGACACGCCAGAGACGCGCCTCGTCGTGTGCGACCTCCACATGCCCCGCATGGACGGCCTCCAGTTCATCGAGGCGCACAGCGCGAGCCCCTCGGCCGCCGTGCCCGTGGTGCTGCTCACCACCGACGGATACCCCGAAGAGATTCAGCGCGCGGTCTCGCTCGGCGCGAAGGGCTGGCTCATCAAGCCCGTGAAGCCCGAGATCCTCGTCGCCACGGCCAGAGCGCTCATCGCGACGTGATCGAAGCCCCGCGAGACGCTCGCTGACGTCGTCGAACCGCGCTCCTCGCGTCGCGTTGTACGATGCGCCGCGATGAGCGACGCCCCTCGCGCGAGCCTCTTCGTCGACACGCTCCGCGCGCTCGCAGCGCCGCGTCGCGCGGTGCCCCTCGCGCTCGTCGCCGCGGCGTTGCTCTCCGCCGAGTGGATCGCGAGCCACTCCGCGGTCGCGACGCTCCTCGACGCGGCGCTCCTCGTGACCTTCTGCGCGTGCGCGCCGGCCCTCTGGCGCTCGCGCTTCGCCCGCGAGCTGCGCGGCCCCGTCGATCACCTCGCGGCCTGGGCGAGCTACACGGCCACAGCGGCCGCGGTGGTCGTCGGCGAGGCCGTGCTCCTCCCGCCGCGCTTCGGGCTGCGGTGGACGTACGTGAGCGAGCCGCGCTCCCTCGGCGTGCTGATCGTGCTCTTTCTCGTGGGCGGTTGGGGCCTCGGCCGCGACATCGAGCTCGAGGCCAGCTTCGAGCGTGAGCGGGCTCGCGCAGAGCGCCTCGCGATCGACGCCGAGCACGCGCAGATCCTCGCGCTGCGCGCGCAGCTCGACCCGCACTTTCTCTTCAACACGCTCAACGCCATCGCCGAGTGGTGCCGCGAAGATCCGCGCGTGGCCGAGCGCGCGACCCTCGACCTCGCATCGCTCCTCCGCGCAGTCTTCGACGCGCTTCAGACCCCGGGATGGTCGCTGTCGCGAGAGCTCGTGCTCCTCGAGCAGCTCGCGTCGCTCTACGTCACGCGCGACGCGGGGCGGTACCGCTTTCACTTCGAAGTCGACACCGGCGCGACCTCGCGCACGATCCCGCCGCTCGTGCTGCTCCCGCTCTTTGAAAACGCCATCAAACATGGCCCTTCCGCGGGTCACGCGGGCGACGTCTCGCTGCGCGTCGAGCGCGCGGGCGACGACGCCGTGGTGCGCATCGAGAACCCCGGCCCCTTCGGCGGACCGCGCGTGGGAGGCAGGGGGCTCGCGAGCGTGGAGCGGCGCCTCGCGCTCGCGTATGGTGACGACGTGCAGCCGACGATCACCTCCACGCGCGACCACACGACGACGGTGCTGAGGCTCCCGCTTCGGCCTGTGGCCGGGGGCGCCGCGTGAGCGCCCTGCGCGTGCTCATCGCCGACGACGAGGAGATGGCGCGCAGGCGTCTGCGTC
Source organism: Myxococcota bacterium (assembly GCA_052035985.1). Classification (GTDB taxonomy): domain Bacteria; phylum Myxococcota_A; class Polyangia; order Polyangiales; genus CAISKJ01. The sequence goes on from JBPOHC010000746.1 coordinate 8,013, forward strand.
GCCTCCTCGCGGAGCTCCCCGACGTCGCGGTCGTGGCGGAGTGCGCTTCGGGCGACGCCGCGCTCTCGGTGCTCGAAGCGATCGAGGTCGACGTGGCCGTGCTCGACGTGCAGATGCCCGGCCTCACGGGCCTCGACGTGTCGCAGACCGCGGCGGAGCTCGGCGTCGAAGTGATCTTCGCGACGGCGCATCGCGAGCACGCGGTGGCCGCGTTCGAGCAGGGCGCGATCGATTACGTGCTCAAGCCCGTCGAGGCCGAGCGCCTCTCCGTCGCGATCGAGCGCGCCCGCGCGCGCATCGCGCCGCGCAGTGCAGAGCGCGCGGCCGATGCGACGACAGTGACGGCATCCTCGGAGCGCATCGCGGTGGAGGTCTCGGGCGACGTGCGGCTCTTCGCGGTCGCCGAGGTCGCGTGCGCAACGCTCGAAGGCGAGCTCGTGCGGCTCCGCGTGGGTGACGAGCTCCTCTGGACGACCCTGACCCTTCAGGAGCTCGAAGCGCGCCTCGTTGGGCGAGATTTTCTCCGCGTGCACCGCCGCGCCATCGTGAACCTGGCCCACGTCGAGCGGCTCCGCCCGCTGCCCACGGGGGGATACATCGCGCGCACGCGGCAGGGCGACGAGGTGCCCGTCTCACGCCAGGAAGCCCGGCGCCTCCGTCAGCGCCTCGGGATCTGAGACCCGCGCCGATCGACGAAGGGCGCGACCTCTCAGTGGCAAACGCGACCGCTCCTTGAGCGCGCGCGACCGCCTGTCGAAGCGACCCCGGCCGGGTGCCGTCACCTCGCGAAAACATCGCAGCGAACCACCTCGCAAGGAGACGCACGATGTCGCGAGCCCGCCGATGGATCAGCCTGTTCTTCGCCCTGCTGACCGTTCCGTTCTTTCTCTGGCCGGGCGTGCTGCTCGTGCGAGACCTGCGCGACCCGGCCCTCCGCGGCCCCGGGATCTCCGCCCGCGCGAGGGAGCTCCACGCCTCGCTCACGCCCCGCATCGCCGCGTGGGCCCGCGAGCGCGTCGCGTCGCGGCGGGCCGAGTACACCGCGCTCCACGACGTGCCCACGACGGAGTGGCCGATGTTCACCGCGGTGTTCTACCTGATGGCCACCGAGTCGCTCGTGATCGACTGGGAGTCGCACGGCCGCCACGGCCCGTCGCCCGCGGTCGAGAGCGCCAGCGCCGTCGCCGCTGCGAAGGCGCTCCTGCTCGATCCCTCGCACCACAGTTGGGTGCGGCGGCACTGGGGTGACGGGTACCTCCACGAGCGCAACGTGTTCTTTCGCAGCCTGCTCATCGGTGGACTCAGCAGCTACGAGCGCATCACGCACGACGGCACGGCGATCCCCGTGCTCCGTGACCAGGTCGAGACGCTGAGCGCCGCCCTCGACGCGTCGCCCCTCGGCGTGCTCGAAGACTATCCGCGCGAGACCTACCCCATCGACGTGTTCGCCGCGATCGGCTTCATCCAGCGCGCCGACGCGGTGCTCGGAACGGACCACTCGGCCTTCTTCGCGCGCTCTCGCAGAGGCTTCACGGGCCCCATGGCCGACGACCTCGGGCTCGTCCCGTTCCGCATGGACCTCCCGAGCGGCGCGCACGTGCAGCCCTCGCGCGGCATCGGCACGTCGTGGATCCTCGTGTTCGCGCGCGACCTCTACGGCGACGACGCGGCGCGCGACTGGTACGGGCGCTTCGAACGCAGCTTCTACCAGCGCCGCGCGTGGGCCGAGGGCTTTCGCGAGTACGCGGTCGGTCGCGGCGAGGAGGAGTGGGGCTTCGAGGTCGACGCGGGCCCTGTGATCGGGGGCTTCGGCACGTCGGCGAGCGCGTTCGGCATCGCGGCGGCGCGGCGCAACGGGCGCTTCGATCACGCCTTCGCGCTCTCGGCCGAGCTCGCGGCCGCGTCGTGGACGCTCCCCGGCGGCACGCTGCTCTTTCCGCGCCTCGCGTCGCACGCGACCGACGCGCCCTATCTCGGCGAGGCGGCGAGCCTGTGCTTCCTCACGGTGCAGCCTGCGTCGGGCGTCGCGATCGTCGAAGGGAGCGGCGTCCCCGCGCTGGCGCGCATCGGGCTGGCGGTGTTCTTCGGGGTGCCGCTGCTGGCGTGGCTGGCGTGGTTCCGTGCTGCGCGCAAGGCGCGACGCGCTGGCGCGAAGGTCGTCGGCGCGGTTCCGACGGCCTTCGGCGCAGCGCGCGCGTGAGCGCTACAGGCGGACGAGGTTGTGGTTCATCGAGAGGGCGCCGCTCTTCACGCCGGTGCGTACGCGGAGCTTGTTGTGGTTCATCGAGAGGGCGCCGCTCTTCACGCCGGTGCGCACGCGGAGCTTGTTGTGGTTCTGGGTGAGCGCGCCGGCCCGCACCTTCGTTCTCGTCTTCATGATCGCTGGTCCTTTCGCGTCGCGGGAGCACCGAACTCGGTGAGACCCGCACGCGAGCTGACTCACTGCATCTCTCGTGACAGCTTTGATTTGAGGCGAAATCAGCGGAGCGAGACGGTGCGGTGTCGCGCGGTTGTGCGGCGGTCTGCGCGACGTAGCGCGAGGCGCCGCACAGCCGCGGAGGGCGCCGCGACGATCAGCCCGCGGCGGGGTAGTCGGTGTAGCCCTTGGGGCCCGGCGTGTAGAACGTCGACGCGTCGGGCGCGGCGAGCGGCTTCGCTGCCTTCATGCGCGCGACGAGGTCGGGGTTCGCGATGAACGGACGACCGAAGGCCACGAGGTCGGCGCGCCCCTCGGTGAGCGCGGCCTCCGCGGAGTCGCGATCGAAGCCGCCCGCGAGGATGAACGCCCCCTTGAACGCCTCGCGGAGCGCCTTCTTGAGCGACGCGGGGACGGGCGGCGCGCCCATCGCCGAGTGATCGAGCACGTGCACGTACGCGATGCCGATGTCTGACAGCGCGCGCACGAGCGAGACGTACTGCGCGTCGACGCCGTCGAAGCCGCCCGTGTGATTGAACACGCCGTAGGGCGAGAGCCGCACGCCGACGCGATCGGCGCCAATGGCCGCGGCCATGCGCTTCGAAACCTCGATGACGAAGCGGTTGCGGTTCTCGGCCGAGCCGCCCCAGCGGTCGTTGCGGTCGTTGACGTTCGCGTTGAGAAACTGCTCGCCGAGGTAGCCGTTGGCCGCGTGCAGCTCGACGCCGTCGAGGCCCGCCTCTCGCGCGAGCTTCGCGGCGCTGACGTACTCCTCGATCACGCCCTCGACCTCGGCGTCGGTGAGCGCGTGGGGCTTCGCGTGAGCGACCATCCCCGCCGCGTCGGTGTACATCTCGCCGGGGAGCGTGGTGTCGTTGACGCCGACGACGCGCGCGCCCTTCGGGAGGTTCTGCGCGGCCGAGACGCGGCCCGTGTGCATGAACTGCACGAAGATCACGCCGCCCTTCGCGTGCACGGCGTCGGCGACGAGCTTCCAGCCAGCGGCGGTGTGCGCGTCGAAGAGGCCCGGGATGCGCGCGTAGCCGAGGCCATCGGGCGAGGGGGCCGTTCCCTCGGTCACGAGGAGCCCCGCGTCGGCGCGCTGCGCGTAGTACTCGGCGATGAGTGCGTTGGGGGTGGCGGCTTCGACCGCGCGAGAGCGCGTCATGGGCGCCATCACGACGCGGTTCGAGAGCGTGAGCGATCCGAGCTTGAAGGAGTCGAAGAGCATCGTCGGGGCCTCGTTGAGTTCGCGCGGCGCTGAGTTGCGCGCGCGCGGGGCGCCGAAGGTCGACACGACGAGGGGCTCACGCAAGTGCGCGCTCTCAAGATCGAGGCGAATTCGTCGGCGCTTGAAGCGATCACGCGCGGTGCGTTGCGGCGACGGAAGGAGCTCGGCGGGCGGTGGCCCCCTTCGCGCACCGCGCGACGCGCGGCGCCTCAGCGGATCAGTCGAAACGACTCGATGCAGCGTCGGGCGACGGACCCGTCGTCGCCGCTCCAGATCCCGACGACGCGAAAGAGGTGGTCGTCGTCGGCGACGATGACCACGCGGTGGTGAAGGTCCGGCGTCGGACGGCCCGTGAGGCGGAACTCGAAGGCGTCGCGCCCCGCGAGGCGCGTCGACTCCAGCGGGGAGACAGCGCCCGTGGCGTCGTAGGCGTCGCGCGCCATTTCCGCGCTCCGACGGAGGTCCCACGGGGCCGCGGCGTCGGAGCGAAGCGCCTCGACGCGGCACCCGACAGAGGCCGCGGACGCGGAGACGACCAGCATGCGAAACGGCGCCGGCGCGCTCGTCTGGTCGCTCTCTCGCAACTGCGGCCTCGCGGGGAGCGAGATCGAGAAGCCCGCGCGGGAGTCGGCGAAGTCGCGCCACGAAGGCGCCGTGAGGAGGGTGTACCCCGCCGCGGCGACGCCGAGCGAGAGACCGAGCGTGCCGATGAGCGCGAGCGACTGCGCGGCGGTGGGGAGGTTTCGGTTGGTGAGCTCGACGAGGTCGCCCATCCCAGCCGCGATGACCGCGGGGTTGCTCTGGTGCTCCTTCGCTGCCGCCTGTCGCGCGGCGACGAAGACCTCGCGCGCGACGTCGCCATCGAGGTCGCGCGCGTCCGCGGGCACCTCCAGCCCCCGCGCTCGCAGCGCGCCCGCGGCCCGCAGCCGCCGAAAGCGCGCCGGGAGACCCATCACGGTGAAGATCGCGACGTAGAGCAAGGCCTGTTGCCCGCTGCGAATCGACCACACCACCAGCCCCGCGCCCGCGAGCGCCAGGAACACCACCTCCGCCGCGATGTGGCGCGCGAAGACCGTGAGCTGGAGCACCTTGCCCCCGTCAAGCAGCGCGAGCGGAAGGAGGTTGAACGCGTTGAGGATGAGCAGCGTGCTCGCGAGGAGGCGCAGCCAGGCGGAGCCCTCGTTGCGGATGGTCGCGGCGAGGATCGCCCCGACGATGATCCCGGGCGCGGGGCCGGCGAGGAGCACGACGCCCTCCTTCCACACGGCGACGCCGACGCGCCTGCCCGACACGGCCGCGCCGAGGAACGGGATGAAGAACATCTTCACGTCGCGATACCCGAACGCGCGCATCGCCACGAAGTGGCCGAGCTCGTGAAACGCCAGCGTCGCGACGAGGGCGCCGATCGTCTGCCACGAGCTCTCGACGCCTCGCTGCACGAGCAGAAAGGCCGCCAGCGAGCCGACGAGCAGCAGCGCCCCCAGAGCGCTCTTCGGAGGCTGCTTCAGCAGCGCCAACGACCGCTCGTAAACCCCTTCGAGGTCGCCCTCGAACGCACCAGCCCCGCGTCGATCCCCGGTGGTCGGTTCCATCGCATCCCCCCGCGCTCGCCTACCACCGGGGGTGTATCACGCCCGGGGAGAACGGCGAGGTCCATTGCGCTGCGCCGGGGCCGGGTCGCAGCGCGCCAGCGCCTGTCGCGAGCGCTACAGCCCTCGCGACCCCTCGGGCCTCAGCCCGATCTTCCCCTCGATCGCCGCGTCGAGGACCTCGACGATGCGCACGCGATCTCGCGGGAGGCGACCGCCGAGCGGCAGGTAGTTCGACGCGTGGTTCGTGCGAAAGAGCGCGTCGGTGGGCCGCGCCTCGGAGACGAACGTACGCAGCTCCCGCAGGAGCCCCGTGACCGCGGGGAGCTCGAAGCGCCCGCGCTTCACCAGCGTCGCGAGCGGCGTCTCGGGCACCACCGTGAGCGTCAGCGCCGAGAGGAACTCCGGGTCCATCTCCGTCGCGAGCC
>JBPOHC010000183.1:0-41118 GCA_052035985.1 Myxococcota bacterium
TCCGGTCTCGATCTACTTCGCGGGCACCTACGCGATCGATCGCGAGATCGTGCTCCCCGATGGGCTCCGTGACGTCGTTCTGGAGGGGGCGTCGACCTCGCTGGAATCGCCAACCTTCCGTTGCGTCTCCTCGTGGACTACGGCGGTGCGTCGGTTCGTGTTCCTCTTCCGGCGCGCGACGAACGTGGTCATTCGTGGCCTGTCTTTCGACGCGGCAGGGTTCGCGTGGCTCTGCCTCCGGTTTGATGTCTCCCTGGTGCGCGACCAGCGGGAGCATCGGATTCTCGTCGAGCGGTGCTCCTGGGCGAATGGAGCGCGTGGACAGGTCGCCATCTACGACGACTCTGACGCAGCCCGCAGTGGGGCCTCTCTGGTCGCCCGGTTCCGGCGCTGCCTCTTCGCGGGCGTCTCCGACTCGATGGTCCCCGCGCTCGGATCGACGGCGCACGTCGCGCTGTCGTCGAACACACCCTTCGCAGCCTCGCTCATGGTCGACGGTTGCTCATTCGCACGCTTCGCGTTTCGCGCGATCCGCACGGCTGGCGGGCGCCTCGAAGTGATCGCCTGCCACTTCGATCTCGACGAGTCACCGGGCGTGTTCTTGAAGCTCGCGACCGACATCGAGCTGCAACCGCCGACGGTTCGCGACGCCCCCTACGGTTCGCTCAGCGCGAGCCTCTGCGACAGCATGAGCCCGACGTTCTTGCGAGTCGTCCCGCGCGCGGATTCCACGGTGGGAACTCCGGCTCAGGCGTCGGTGCTGCTCTCGGGGGTGAAGCATCGGTGGGCGCTCGCGTTCTCATACGTACAGACCGCGCCTGCGGTGATCTGGGAGGATCTCCCGTCCGGCGACGTGGTCTCTCCGCCGACCGCGGACTCCGGCGGGCGCTTCAGCACGGTGGGATGTTCTTTCGTCACGCGTCCCCCCGAGGTCTATCAGACGCCGCCGCTCTTCGACCCCACGGAGGATCCCCGCTCTCCACACCGCGTGGGGCCTGGCGTTCAGATCGCTCCGATTCCTCGTATCGCCCTGAGTCGCTTCGTCTCGAAGGTCAAAGATGCGGGCACGTTTCTCGCTGAGGATCCGCTCCTGGGATATCTCACCTTCGAGCGTTCTCGACCGCTTTCCGCGTTCCCGCACCTTCTTACGAGCAACCCAGGCGGCGAAGGAGTTGCGCTCGTCGCTCCGATACAGCTCCGCGTGCAGGAGGGCTACGTCGCGCCCTCGATCGCTCGCGCTCTCTGGTGGGCCACGTGGCTGCGGGTGCGCCCCGTCACGTAGCGCCCACCCGGCCGTCGGTAACCGATCCGGTGCAGATCGGCCTCGCCATGCGCGCCTCACGCGAGAATCACACGCCGTTCGAGTCCCTCCGTCTGAGCGCTCGTTCAGGTGCGTGCTCCCTCCTCGTCGAAAAATTCACGCACCTCATTTCCTTCCTCTCACTCCCCGATCAACCGCCGTTGAACCGGGTGAAAGGAGAGAGAGAGCATGAACATTCCGCTCGTTCCCACGATCACGCTCCCGCGCATGGGCGCCGGGGAGCTGATCGCCGTCGTCTTCCGGTTGAAGACCTCGTTCCGCGCCACGAAGGCGTCGCAGGTGGAGTCCTCGCGAGAGGGCGCCGCCAACGCGACGGGCCGTGCGCGCAAGGACGCCACGCAGAGCGTCGCGGTGCCCGTGGCGATCCCCGCCACGGTCTCGGGCTGCATGAAGCGCCTCCAGACAGAGTGCGCGCAGCTCTCGCAGGCCCGCCGTGACGCCGTGATCGCGCAGAAGCCCGCGGGCGCCGCCGAGCGCGTGGGCATCGCCGGTCGCTACCGCGGCGCGTGGAACGTGCTCCGTCGTCAGGTCTCGGTGTGGCACGACGCCGGCACCATCGCCGCCCTCGACGAGACCACCCGCGAAGCCTTCGCGCGCGTCTTCGGCGCGTCGTGCGAGCGCCCGGTGCTCAAGGGCAGCGCGCGCGCCATGTGGTCCACGGGCCACGACGCGCTCGATCAGATCAAGTCCGAGGGCCTCGACGCGGTGATCGTCTCGCTCGGCGGGTCCGCCGTGCTCGCCCGCGTGCGCACCCTCCACGAGCAGGCCGACGCGGCACTCGGGATGTCCGCCGAGATCCCGATGATCGCGGAGGGCGTCAAGGTCGGAGCCGCGATGAGCGCCGTACAGACCGTGCTCCGTGAGTACGTGCTCAAGGTCCACGCGATGGTGTCTGTCGAGGTCCCCGGATCTGGCGCGCTCGCGGCGCAGCTCCTCGCGCCCTTCAACGACGTGGTCGCCACAACGCGCCCCGTGACGAAGACCGCCACGGCGCAGAAGCCCGCCACGCCCGTAGCCCCCGTGACGCCCGTCGCGCCCGTCACGACCCCCGCGCTCAAGGCCACCGGCACCGACCGCTGAACGATTCGCCACGCCCACCCCCGCGGAGGCCGCCCGAGGTCACCGCTGCGGTGGAGATGCGTGGAAACCCGCGACGGGAGCAACTGTCGCTCCGTGCGGCGCGCGCGTCTCACGAAACGCACGGGAACTGTTGCTTGACAGGGGTCCGCTGCACCGCGCATCGTCCCGTGGTTGTCGGGCACCGATTCAGTTGCGAGTGCGCGCCAGGACTCCACCGTGGCCAGCCAGACTCTCCTGCTCGTGGACTCCGACGCTCGCAGCATGCGGATGCTGGAGGTCTCGCTCCGCAAGGCGGGCTTCGAAGTGGTGATGGCGCGCGACGGCGCCGAGGCGATGGCTGCCATCGAGCGCCACACGCCCGACCTCATCCTCTCGGACACGCGGCTCCCTCCGCCGATCGACGACGCCACGGCCCCGCGCGACGGCTACGAGTTCTGCGAGCGGCTCAAAGGGGACGATGGGCACACGCGCATCCCCTTCATCTTTCTCACGGGCTCGGGGGACCTCGAGGACAAGATCCGCGGGCTCAAGCTCGGCGTCGAGGACTACCTCACCAAGCCCATCTACCTGAAGGAGCTCCTGACGCGCGTTCAGCTCGTGCTGGCGCGCAAGCGGCGCGACTCGCTCAACGCCAGCGCCCGCGCGCGCTTCGTCGGAGAGCTCGCGGGCATGGGCCTCATCGACCTGCTCACCACCGTGGACCTCGGTCGAAAGACGGGGGTCATCGAGATCGACGGCCCCGAGGGCGCCGGGTCGCTGACCTTCCGCGACGGCGTGGTGATCGACGCGAAGTCGGGGCGGGCGAGAGGAGAGCGCGCGGTCTTTCGCATGCTGCGCTGGTCGGATGGTCGCTTCGAAGTGCGCTTCGGCGCGGCCACGGCGCCCGACGACGTCGAGCGCACGGTGACCCTCGGCACGCAGGGCCTCATGCTCGAAGGGCTGCGCCGCGCCGACGAGTGGAACCACGCCGAGACTCGCCTCGGCGGTGCGCTGGAGTCACCCTGGGTCATCGACCGTGAAGCCGAGGCACAGGCGGGCGACGGACTCGATGAGTCGCTCCGTGCCCTGGTCGCACGCTTTCAACGCCCGCGTTCGATCATCGACGCGATCGATGAGGGGACCGACGACCTGGCCGACCTCTACGGCCTCGTCGACCTCGCGCAGAAGGGCATCCTGCACCGCGCGGGAGGGCCGCGCGTCGCGATGGGGGCGGCGGAGACGGGGCGACCGACGGTGCCGGGCTTCGCCGCGAACCTCAGCGCGTCGATCGACGAGGCGATGTCGTTCCTCGAAGGCCCCGAGGCGACGGTTCCGCATACGGGAGCGATCGAAAGCGGCACGAACGCTGCTAAAACTCCCCCCGAGAACGAAGCCCCCGACGCGCGGACCTCGAAGCCCGCGACGCCGGACCCCGCTCGCATCGAGGCCCCTCCACCAGGGCGAGACGCGCGCGACGCACGCAAGACCAATCAGGAGCGCGACGTGGCAAAGCACAAGCAGAAGCGGCAGAAGGGCAATCGCGACTCGGGGGCGCCCGCTCGGCCGTCGTCGGGTCCGCCTGGTGCGACGGTGGTGACGCCGAAGGACGCTCCGCTGGCACAACCTGTCGCCGTGGCCACCGCCCGCGCCGATACGGGCATCACCGACAAGGGCCTGCGCGTCGAGGGCAACGTCATCCACCTGCCCTCGTCGGTGGAGCCCGTCGCCTCTCCGTCCGACGCCGACGACAGCGGCGCGCATCCGGCCGCGAAGTCCGACGGTGAGTCCGACATCTCCGCGCTGCGTGAGGGCCCCGGCGAACGCGAGCGCACGACGCTCCCGCCCGACGAGAAGGCCGACGCGAAGACCGAGACGAAGACCGAGGCGAAGGCTGACGCGAAGGTCGAAGAGAAGACCGAAGCGAAGACCGACGAGAAGACCGACGAGAAGGTCGAGACGAAGGCCGACGAGAAGGCTGCGATCCCCGAGCTCCGCTCGCTGACGCCGACGGAGCGCCCCGGTCCGAAGGTCGAAGAGAAGATCAGCGCGAAGCCCGATGACAAGGCGTCACAGGGGCGCAGCTCCAAGGCTGACATCCTGACCACGCGCAAGGAGGGCAAAGGCCGCGAGCACAAGGAGTCGCTCTCGACGCATCTCAGCGACGAGGCCCGCGCGTTCTTCTCGGAGCAGGCCTATCAGGCCGCCTACAAGGCCGATCACGACAGCTTCGAAGACCTCGCCCCGGCCCACGAAGAGCACCCCTCCGAGATCGCGCGCAGCCGTCGGTGGATGACCGCCGCGGGCGGTGTGTTCGTCGCGCTCCTCATCGTCGTGGTGGGCTTCGCGGCCTATCACAGCCGCTACGCCGTGCACGAGACCGCGCTCGACACCACGCAGCTCACGTCGCACGCCAACGAGCCCGTCACGCCGCCCGAGGCGCAGCACGCGCAGCACGCGCAACCCGCGCCGCAGCCCGAAGCGCAGCCCCCGACGCCTCCCGCGGCCACGCCTCCCGCGGCAGGCCCCGAAGCGCAGCCTCCGACCGCGGCGCCCCCTGCGGCGGGTCCTGAAGCGCAGCCTCCGACGGCAGCGCCTCCCGCGGCGGGTCCTGAGACGCAACCTCCGACCGTGGCGCCTCCGACGCCGCCCGTGGCCGCTCCGCCTGTCGCCGCTCCGCCTGTCGCCGCTCCGCCCGTGGCCGCTCCGCCCGCGGCCGCTCCGCCGACGGGGCAGACGCCCGCGCAGCTCCTCGCTGCGGCTCGCACGTTCCGCGGCGCGCTCGCGGGACGCATCGCTGCGTACAACGCGTATTTCGACGCGGCGCCCACCGACGACCGCACCATGACCACCTTCGCGATGAGCCTCGCGGAGATGAACCGCAACGTCGACGCCGAGCAGATCGCCGCGCGCGCCACGACGGCCAACCCCCGCAACGCGCAGGCGTGGTTCGTCCTCGCGTACTCGCGCAACGCGCAGCACAACGTCGCGGGGTCGCGCGAGGCGAAGACCCGCTGCATCGAGCTCGGCGGTCAGTGGGCCGCCGAGTGCCGCTCGCTCTGATCCTTCCGAGACGCTCCCGACACCCGTAGCGCGTCGAGGCCGTGTTACACACGCGCCTCTGCGCCATGAACCGGCACCTCCGCGCGCTCTCCCTCACCGCCATCGTCACGGCCTCCTGCGGTCGCGAAGACGTGCGCGCCGACGCGGCGATCGATGCCGCGCGTGACGTCGCCGACGCCTCCGCCGCGCCCGAAGACCAGGGGCCCGCGGTGGTCGCGCGGCCCGACGAGCGCCCGCCCTGCGCCGCGCGAAACCCCTTGCGGAATGTGTATTTCGGAGACCTCCACGCGCACACGCGGCTCTCCTTCGACGCGATCACCTTCGACGTGCGCGGCGGCCCCGCCGAGGCCTACGCCTTCGCGCGCGGCGAGGAGGTCGGCATCGCTCCCTTCGACGCCCGGGGCGTCGCGACGCGACGGTTGAGGCTCGCGCGTCCCCTCGACTTCGCGGCGATCACCGACCACGCGGAGTACCTCGCCGAGACGACGCTCTGCCACGACCCGCGCTCGTCGGCGTACGGCTCGTCGACGTGCGTGATGTACCGCGACGCGATGGGCCTCGTGTCGCCGATCAGCCTCGGCCTCTCGGGGCTCACGCCGGGGCGCCCGCCCGTGTGCGACGACCGCGATCCGACGCTCTGCGCCCGCACCTTCGCGCGCGTGTGGGACGAGGTGCAGTCCGCCGCCGAGGCCGCGTACGACCGCACCGACGCGTGCCGCTTCACGACCTTCGTCGCCTACGAGTGGTCGGGCTCGCCGGGCGGAAACAACGCGCACCGCAACGTGATCTTCCGCAACCGCACGGTGCCCGTCTCGCCCGCGACCTACTACGACGCGCGAACGCCCGAGCTCCTCTGGCGCTCGCTCCGCGCGACCTGCCTCGACTCGGGGACGGGCTGCGACGCGCTCGCCATCCCGCACAACTCGAACCTCGGCGGCGGACGGATGTTCCTCGCCGTCAACGACCGGGGAACGCCCTACACGCGCGAAGAGGCCGCGCTGCGAGCGCGCGTCGAGCCCCTCGTCGAGATCTACCAGCACAAGGGATCGTCGGAGTGCCTCGCGGGCGCGCGCGACCCGCTCTCGGGCGAAGACGAGCGCTGCGGCTTCGAACGCCTCACCACCGCGCCCTGTCGCGGAACACCCGACGACCCGCCCGGCTGCACCCCCGTGTGCGGACCGAACCCCATCGGCGCGTTCACCGGCGCCTGCGCGCATCCGAGAGACTTCGTCCGCGCCGCGCTCCGCACGGGCCTCGTCGAGTGGAGCCGCGTCGGCGTCGACCCCTTTCACCTCGGCATCGTCGCGAGCACCGACACGCACGCCGCGATCCCTGGCGCCGTCGACGAGGCCACATGGCCCGGCCACACGGGGAGCGCCGACGCCGACCCCGCGCGACGCCTCACCGCGCCGATCCGTGGAGAGCCGCAGGTCTCGGTGGTCACCTCGTCGCCCGGCGGACTCGCCGCGGTGTGGGCTGACGAGAACTCGCGCGGCGCGATCTTCGACGCGCTCCGACGACGCGAGACCTTCGGCACGAGCGGACCGCGCATCACCGTGCGCTTCTTCGGCGGATGGTCCCTCGCGAGAGACGCCTGCGCGCGACCCGACATGGTCGAAATGGCCTATCGCGAAGGCGTTCCGATGGGTAGCGACCTGCGCGCGCGACCCGACGGAGCCGCGGCGCCGACCTTCGTCCTCTCGGCGCTGCGCGACGCGATGGGGCAGCCCCTCGCGCGCATCCAGATCGTGAAGGCGTGGGTGGTGGGCGCCGAGACCCGCGAGCGCGTCTACGACCTCGCGACCGCGGGCGAGGGGGCCACCGTCGACCTCGCGACGTGCACGCCCCGAGGCAGCGGCGCCGACACGCTCTGCGAGTCGTGGACCGACCCCGACTTCGACCCCGCGTCACCCGCGCTCTGGTACGCGCGCGTGCTCGAGACGCCCACGTGCCGATGGAGCCGTCGCGTGTGCAACGAGCTCCACGTGAACTGCGCCGCCATCGGCCGCGACAGCCCGCTGCGCGCGTGCTGCGACGGCACCGTCGCCGACACCGTGCAGGAGCGCGCGTGGACCTCGCCGATCTGGTACCTGCCCGCGCGCTGAGCGGAGGTCGATCGTCGCCGTCGCGCGCCGACGCCTCACGCCGCGGAGGTATGCTCCCGCCGTGGACCCGCTCCTCCGCGCGCTGCTCGCGATCTACCCCGCGCTCGCGCCGTGGGTCGAGGAGCATCCCGAGATCCCCGCGGCGGTGCTCGAAGCCGCCGCGCGACACGAGGTGCCGGGCGAGCTCCTGATGGCGGTCTGCTACACCGAGTCTCGGCTGGGGGCTGATTCGAACACGCAGCTCACGTGCGGGGTGTACCGCGTCCCCCGCGCGCGGCAGGCCGACGCCGCGGGGCACGCGCTCGCGCGATGGAGGGCGCACTGCCGCTCGTGGCGCGGCGCGCTTCGGATGTTCCGCGGTGGTCGCTGCGCGTCGCCCGATCCGCGCGGGTACGTGCCCCGCGTGCTGCGTCTCGCGGAGCGCATCCGATCGCGCGCCGCGCAGGGCGAGCGGCCGTCGCGGCGGCGGTGACGATCGGCGCGGGCGTGGCGCGGCGCTGCGGTCCGTCGACGCCGAGCTGCCCGGCGCTGTTGAGGCCCCAGCACGACACCCTGCCGTCGCGCGTTCGAGCGCAGGAGTGCGTGCGCCCGAGGGCGACCTCCTCGACGCCCTCGAGTCCCGCCACGCGCGCGGCGCGCGGCCTGCGAAGCGCCTCTCCGCCGCCGAGCTGACCGACGTCGCCGGCGCCCCAGCACCACACCTCGCCCGCGCGCGTCACCGCGCACGAGTGCATCGCGCCGACGGCGACCTGACGCGCGGGCGGCAGGCCCACCACGCGGCTCGGCGCTCCGTACGCGAGCACGGCGCCGCCGCGCGAGAGCGGGAGGCAGCCTTCGAGCGGCGTGTCGGGGTGACGCCGCAGACACGTCACGTCTCCACCGGGGAGGTGTTGTAGCTCTCGCGTCTCGTCGGTGCCCACCGTCCCGTCGCCGCGCTGACCGGCGGGGTTGGTCCCCCAGCACCAGACCGCGCCGCTCGAGGTGACGACGCACGCGTGACGTCGCCCCGCCGCGAGCTGCGTGACGCCTCGCACGCCCGCCACCCGCGTGGGCGCCGCGTGGTTGATCGTGCGCTCGTGGGCCATGCGCGCGTCGCCGAGCATCCCGTGATCGCCCGCGCCGAACGCGAGGAGCGCGCCATCGGACGTCGCCACGAACATCTGGTAGTCGCCGGCCCAGAGCGCGCGCGCGTTCCGCAGTCCCGCCACCTCTCTCGGCGTCGTGACGGCGCCGAGCGCGGACGCGTTGCCCACCTGGCTCCAGTCCCACCCCCAGCAGCGCACGGTGCCGTCGACCATGCGCGCGCAGGCGCCGCCGAAGCCGAGCGCGATCTCGGCGACGGCGCTGAGCCCTCGCACGGTCGTCGGCGCGCGCCGCTCTTCGCGCGTGCCGTCGCCGACCTGACCGTAGAGGTTCTCGCCCCAGCACTGCACCGTGCGGTCTGCCCGCAGCGCGCAGCCGTTGCGACCGCGCGTCGCGCCCTGCGTGACGTCTCGCAGACCCGCGGCGCTCGCGACGCCGGGCGCGAGGTCGCTGCGTCCGTTGCCGAGGCGTCCGAGGAGCGCGTCGCCCCAACACGTGAAAGCGCCCGTCGCCGTGCGCGCGCAGCCGCCGAGGAGCGGATCGACGACGAGGTCGACGGCGCCCGTGACACCCGGGATCTGCGTCGCGCGTCGCGGCGCCGCGGTCCGTGGTCTGATGGGGAGCGCGCGCGCGCCGAAGCTGTTCTCGCCCCAGCACCACACCGAGCCGTCGGCGGCGCGCAGGCACGAGAACTCCTCGCCCGACGCGATCTGCACGGCGCGAGGTTGCGCGGCGAGGGGCCCCGTGAGGACGCCCGCGATGACGCCCGCGAGGAGGCCCGCGCGAGAGACACGTCTGCGGAGAGACATCACGCGTCAGGGGATCGTGAAGCGCGCGAAGGCGCGACCGAGCTGGAGGAAGCGGTTCTCGCCCCAGCACCACACCGAGCGATCGGAGCGCACCGCGCAGGTCGATCCCTCGCTCGTGATGGCGACCGCGCGCGCCGACGCGATCGAGGTCACCCCCGTGAGCCCGCTCACCGCGAGAGGAACCGACGACGACACGAACGACCCGTCGCCGAGCTGACCGCCCTGGTTGTAGCCCCAGCACACGACGGTTCCGCCGCGGCGCAGCGCGCACGCGAAGTCGCCCGACGCGGTGAGGGCCGCGGCGTCGGCGAGGCCCATCACCGCGACGGGCGTCGTGCGCGAGCTCATGGTGCCGTCGCCGAGCTGACCGTAGAAGTTCGACCCGAGGCACGACACCGAGCCGTCGCTGCGGCGCGCGCAGAGGTAGTACGACCCGCACGCGAGCTCGGCGACGCCCGTGAAGCCCGCCATGCGCATCGGCGTCGGGGTGTTCCCAGTCACGCTCGGGATGCGCCCCCAGCACGACACGCCGCCATCGCGATGACGCACGCAGGTGTAGCCCCCGGCGCTCGCCTGAAGCTCTACCGCGTCGGTGATCCCCGTGACGGGCGCGGCCGCGGCGTGCGCGGTCATGGTGCCGTCGCCGAGCTGCCCGTAGGCGTTGTCGCCCCAGCAGAGCACCGCGCCGCTCGGACGCAGCGCGCAGGTGTGTTGATACGCCGTGCTCACCACCGACGCGTCGGTGACGCCCATGACGGCGACGGGCGTCGCGCGGTGGGTCATCGTGCCGTCGCCGAGCTGGCGGTAGAGGTTGTTGCCCCAGCACGAGAGCGCGCCCGCTGCGTCGCGCGAGCACGCGTGAAAGTTCCCCACGGTGAGCTGCGTCGAGGGCGCGAGGCCCATGACGGGCGCCGGGTTGGCGTGCGCGACGAGCGTCCCGTCGCCGAGCTCGCCGTAGAAGTTCGAGCCCCAGCACGACACGCGTCCGTCGGTGCCGAGCACGCACGCGTGACGGAGGCCGATCGCGACGGAGGCCGCTGCGGGAACGACCGGCGCAGGCGCGGCGAGGCCCTGCTGCCAGGTCTCTCCCCAGCACACCACGCTCCCGTCGACGCGCGCCGCGCAGGTGTGGAACGACCCCGCCGACACCTCGGCCACGTCGGTCGGCGCGCCCTCGACCGCCGCGGGAGAGATCCTGTTCTCGCCCGTCTGGTCCGCGAACTGTCCGCGGTCGTTGCCGCCCCAGCACAGGAACGAGCCGTTCGCGAGGAGCGCGCACACGTGCGTCTCACCGACCGAAACCCGCGTCGCCGCCATCGGGAGCGCCACCGCCGCGGGCCGAGGCTGCGACGCGCTCCCGCCGCCGATGCCGACCTGCCCGCGATTGTTCTGGCCCCAGCACATCACCGCGCCCCCGCGACGAAGCGCGCAGGTGGTCGAGCCCGCGGCCGAGATCTGCACCGCGTCGTTGAGGCCCATGACGCTCACCGCCGTCATGCGCGACGTGGTGGTGCCGTCGCCGAGCGCGCCGTCGAAGTTCGAACCCCAGCACACGACGGTCCCATCGCGACGCAGCGCGCAGCCGTGGGCGCCGCCCGCGGCCACACCGACCGCGTTGGTGACCGTCGAGACCGCGACGGGCGTGAGGCGCGTCATCGAGGTGCCGTCGCCGAGCTGCCACGACGTGTTGTAGCCCCAGCACGCGACGGTTCCGTCGGCCTTCGCGGCGCACGCGAAGCTGGTGCCCATCGCGATCTGAACGGCGTTTCCGATGCCCGTGACGGCGACGGGCGTGGCGCGGTCGACGGTGGTCCCGTCGCCGAGCTCTCCGCTCGAGTTGCGACCCCAGCAGACGATCGATCCCCCCGCGCGGCGCGCGCAGCCATGTTGGACGCGCGCGGCGATCTCCACCGCGTCGGTGAGGCCCGCGACCGCGACGGGCGCGGTGCGCGTGGTGGTGGTGCCGTCACCGAGCTGCCCGTACGTGTTCGGCCCCCAGCAGTAGACGCGCCCCGCGCGCAGCGCGCACCCGCCGAGGAACCCCGTGCTGAGCGTGCTCGCGACCGGCGTGGTCACCACGGCTGCGTCGCCTCCGACGTCGCTCGCGACATCGCGCGCCACGTCGACGGACGCATCGATCACATCGCGCGCCACATCGACGCTCACGTCGGGCGCGCCCGTATCGCTCACGACATCGGTCACCGCGCGGTCGACCGTCACGTCGACGCTCACGTCGGCGGGCGCATCGACCGTCGCGTCGATCGTGACCGTGTCGGCGCTCGCGTCGCGCACCGTCACATCGGCCGCGACATCCGTCACCGGAACATCGACGACGACGTCGGTCTGCGAGGTGTCACGCGCGACGTCGGTCTGCGGCACGTCTCGCGCGGCGTCGACCTGCGCGTCGGCGGCGGTCACGTCGCGCGCGGTGTCGGTCGCCGCGTCACGAACGTCGACGGCCACGTCTTCGGTCGTCACGTCGAGGGCGCTGTCGACCTCCTCGGGACGGTCATCGGAGGCGTCGGGCGTCGGGTCGGGGTCCGAGGAGCATCCGAACAGCGTGAGGGCGAGCGCGAGCGAGAGGCGCGAGCGGGAGATCATCGACCGCGCCATATCGCATCGCGGGCCGTTCAACCAGTGCGCCCGGCGTGAGATCGGTCGGTGAAGCGTCGGCTCAGTGGCAGCGCACGGGCCTCGGCGTCGGCAGCGTCACGCGGGGATGCGCCGGGTCGTACCAGCGCGTGTCGTCGCCGCGAATCGGAGAGGCCGCCGCGAGGGGCGCGATCACCGCGTCGCGCAGCGTCGGAGAGGCGATGATCGCGTCGTCGGTGAGGGGCTCGGCGAGCTGACGACCGAGCGATCCGCCCGCGAGGTAGTCGTTGGTGACCAGCGTGAGCAGCTCGTCGTCGGCGATGGGACGCCCGTCTTCGCGCGTGACGCGCGCCGCGACGCGTCCGCCCTCGCAGGTCACCACGGCGCGGACGCCCGAGAGGCCGAGGGTTCCGCTGTCCTGCTGCGCGTCGCGCGCGACGATCTCTCGCAGACCGGAACCACGCACGCGCACCCGCACGAGGCGGTTGTCGAAGGGGAGCACCGCGTAGAGCCGACCATAGTCGAGCGCGCCGGGGTTGAGGTCGACGCGCACGCCGCCCGCGTTCATCACCGCGACGTCGGCGCCCGGAGAGGCCGCGCGCATCATGTCGGCGACGAGGTTGGTGAGCGCCGACTCCTCGCGGTAGCGGCTTCGAACGATCGACTCGACGCGCACGTGGAGGTCGCGCTCACGCAGCGTGCGGGCGCCGTTCATCGCGGGCGCGATCGCCTCACGCAGCGCGGCGTCGGGCGAGACCGCGGAGCCCTCGTACTCGTCGGGCGAGCACGAGTCGGGATCGGGCTCGTCGCGGCTGTTGCGCCCGCAGACGTTGTGCGGCGCGAAGACGTGGCGACGCAGCACGCGGCCGGAGTGCGTGTCGACGGTGAGGTCGATGCGCCCGAAGGCCTGCCCGTTCGCGAAGGACTCGAGCACGGGGATGCCGTTGACGATGTGCGCCACGCCGCGGTGCGTGTGGCCCGCGATGATCGCGTCGACAGCGCCCGCGGGGAGCGCGCGCGCGACTTCGAAGATCTCTTCGCTCGCGTCGCAGGAGCTGAGGTCGTCGGGGTCCGAGAAGCTCCTGCACGCGCCGCCCGCGTGGGCCAGGGCGAGGATGACCGTGGCGCCCTGCGCTCTCAACTCTTCGGCGCGCGCGCGGATGGTCTCTGCGAGGGGCCGCATCGCGAGGCCGCGGAAGTTCACCGTGAGCGTGGTGCGGGGCGTCGACTCGGTGCTCACGCCGAGGAGACCGATGCGCACGCCCGCGACGGTGATCACCGCGCTCGGGTGGACGTTGTTCCAACTGAGCGCAGCGCCGCCCGCGGCCTCGACGATGTTCGCCGCGAGGAAGGGGAAGCGCGCCTCCGAGGCCCTCAATCGAAGCGCTCCCTGCGGGTCGTCGTTGGGCGTGCGCGCGAAGGTGGCCTCGCCCGCGGGGCCGTAGTCGAACTCGTGGTTGCCGATGGCCGCGGCGTGGTACCCGAGCGCGTTGTAGGCGCGCACCACCGAGGCGCCCTCTTCACCGTTCGACTCCAGCGTGCCCTGGAACATGTCGCCCGCGTCGAGGAGCACCACGGCACCATCCGAAGCCCTCGCCCTGCGGAGGTTCTCGACGTGACCCGCGAGCCACGGGAGCATCGCGAGGCGGCCGTGGAGGTCCGCGGTTCCGACGACGGAGAGCACCACGGAGCGGCGGTTGTGGGTGCGCGGCGTCTGCTGCGACGAGCAGGCCGCCGTGAGCGCGAGGGCGAGAGCGAGGGTGGTGGTTCGCACGGGGCGCGAAGGGTACACCGCCCGGTTGCCCGTTGCGTGACGGAGGCGCTACGGCGCCCGCGCGGATTGCGGTATACGGTGCGCGCACCGATGACCACTGAACGCAAAGCGCGTCCGCTGTCGCACCTCGACTGGCTCGAAGCCGAGGCCATTCACATCATCCGTGAGGTCGCGGGGCAGTGCGCCAACCCCGTCCTCCTCTTCTCGGGAGGCAAGGACTCGATCTGCCTCTTGAGGCTCGCGGAGAAGGCGTTTCGCCCCGCGCGCTTCCCCTTTCCGCTCATGCACATCGACACGGGGCACAACTACGCCGAGGTCACCGACTTCCGCGATCGGCGGGCCGCGGAGCTCGGCGAGCGGCTCATCGTGCGATCGGTCGAAGACTCGATGCGACGGGGCACGGTGGTGCTCAAGTCACCGACGGAGCCGCGCAACAAGCACCAGTCGGTGACGCTCCTCGAGGCCATCGAGGAGTTCGGCTTCGACTGCTGCATCGGCGGCGCGCGTCGCGACGAGGAGAAGGCGCGCGCCAAGGAGCGCATCATGAGCTTCCGCGACGAGTTCGGTCAGTGGGACCCGAAGAACCAGCGCCCCGAGCTCTGGAACCTCTTCAACGCCCGCGTCTTCAAGGGCGAGAACATCCGAGCCTTTCCCATCTCGAACTGGACCGAGCTCGACGTCTGGCAATACATCGAGCGCGAGGGCCTCGCGCTTCCGTCGATCTACTTCGCGCACACGCGCCCCGTCGTGCGTCGCAGCGGAGCGCTCGTGCCCGTGACACCCGTCACCCCCGCGCGACCCGGCGACGACGTGGTCGACGTGATGGTCCGCTTCCGCACGGTCGGAGACATCACCTGCACGGCGCCCGTCGAGAGCGACGCCGACACCGTCGCGAAGATCGTCATCGAGACCGCAGCGACCACCATCACCGAGCGCGGCGCCACGCGCCTCGACGACCAGACCTCCGAAGCCTCGATGGAGCAGCGCAAGAAGGAAGGGTACTTCTGAGATGTCGACGCAGCGGTCACCCGAAGATCACGGCCTCCTGCGCTTCACCACCTGCGGCAGCGTCGACGACGGCAAGAGCACCCTCATCGGTCGCCTCCTCTACGACACGCGCTCGATCCTCGCCGACACGCTCCACGCGATCGAGCGCACGTCGCAGAAGCGCGGCCTCGGCGCCGTCGATCTCTCGCTCCTCACCGACGGACTCCAGGCCGAGCGCGAGCAGGGCATCACCATCGACGTCGCGTACCGCTACTTCTCCACGGGGACGCGCAAGTACATCATCGCCGACGCGCCGGGCCACGAGCAGTACACGCGCAACATGGTGACCGCCGCCTCGACGGCGAGCCTCGCGATCATCCTCATCGACGCGCGCAAGGGCGTGCTCCCGCAGACGCGCCGCCACTCGTACATCACGAAGCTCGTGGGCATCCCCCACGTCGTCGCCGCCGTGAACAAGATGGACCTCGTCGGCTACGACCAGTCCGTCTTCGACCGCATCGTCGCCGACTACACCGCCTTCGCGGCCTCGGCTGGAATCACCGACGTGCGCTTCATCCCCATGTCGGCGCTCGACGGCGCGATGGTCGTCGACCGAGGCGACGTGATGCCCTGGTACACGGGCCCGACGCTCCTCGACGTGCTCGAATCGGTTCCCGCGGCGAGCACCGAAGACGGAGCCTCGCTGCGCTTCCCCGTGCAGTACGTGTGCAGGGTTCACGACGAGGGGCTCGGCGAAGGTGTGGGCGTCGACGCGTCACGCGCGGGCGCTGGCTACCGCGGCTTCGCAGGACGCGTCGAGGGCGGCGAGGTCTCGCCCGGTGACCGCGTGGTGGTGCTCCCCTCGGGCCGCGAGACGACCGTGAAGTCCGTGGAGCTCGGCGGCCTCCCGCTCGTGAAGGGTGTCGCCGAGCAGTCGGTGACGCTGGTGCTCGACGAGGAGGTCGACATCTCGCGCGGCGACATGATCGCCCACGCGGGCGACGCGCCCGAAGGCAGGAAGCAGATCGACGCGATGGTGTGCTGGCTCTCGGAGACGCCGCTCGACCGCGCGCGCAAGTACCTCATCCGTCACACGACGCGCGAGACCAAGGCCGCCGTGGCGAGCATCGCGTACCGCATCGACGTGCGCACCGCCGAGGAGCAGCCCGCCACCGAGCTCCGCATGAACGACATCGCGCGCGTGAGCTTCAAGCTCGCGCAGCCCGTCTTCAGCGATCCCTACCGCGTGAACCGCGCGACGGGGGCGTTCATCGTCATCGACGAGAGCACCAACAACACCGTCGGCGCCGGAATGATCCTGTAGCGATCACGGCCCCCACCCGCGCTGCCGCGCGCCCCGCCCCCGCGGAGCGAGGGCGGAGCTTTCCATGCGCGAAGGTCCCGTTGTTGGCATCGGCGTAGCGCGTGGATTTCCCATCGTTTCGCGACCGCTGCGCAACCGTACATCCGCGACGTTCGCGTACGCGAAGCTCCGCCCTCGCTCCGCGGGGGCGGGGCGCGCGGCAGCGCGGGTGGGGGCCGCGACGATGATCTTGTAACGTTCAGGCCACGAGGCGCGGCCCGTCGAGCTCGTCGAGCACCACGGTGCAGAGCTTGTCCTTGCCCACCGTCGACGAGCGCACCTTGAAGCGCGTCCCCGGGGCGATGATGAACTCCTCTTCGCCCGCGAAGGCCGAGAGCTTCTGGATGCACACCGCCCCGCGCGGATGCACTTCGAAGAGCGTCCGCGCGCCCGACGAGCCGAGAAAGCCCGTCGCCACCGACATCTTCGGCGTGCACGACGACACGCCCCACCACACGACCTCGCTGTCCGTCGGGTACTGCTTCGCGAGGTCGACGCCCACGCCGCGCCAGAGCGGATCCTTCGAAGCGGGCAGTCGCGTCATCGCGTCGAAGAAGAGGCGCAGGTACGGATAGAAAGCCTTCGCGGTGTCGCGCTCGCGGTCCCTCAGCGCGGCGTTGAGCCTGCGGTAGAACTGCGACGCCAGGGTGTACACGTGCACCGCGGCGACCTCGTCTTCGTCGAGACCGAGCGCGCGCCCTTCGCTCACGACGCGTCGCGCGTAGGCCCTCGCCGTCGAAATGGCGGAGGTGACTCCCGGCACGAGCTTCTCTGCGCTCTGGAGGGCCTTCGCGAAGTCGACCCTCGGCGTCGACATCACGCCGTCGAGCGCGGGCATCGCGGCGGCGACCTCGTCGCGCGCGCCCTGGAGGCGGTCGAGATAGAACTTGTGAAGCTCCATCGTGTCCTTGAGAAAGCCGCCCATGCGCTCGGTGGTTTCGGGCGCCGTGGGGAGCCGGCTCTTCCAACCGGGCGTCGGGAGCCAGTCGATCTCCGAGGCGCCGAGCTCGACGAGCGCGTCGTTGACCTTCTTGTAGTGGTTGCCCTCGTTGAAGCGGTTGTCGCGCGACGCGGGGTGCCAGTGATCGACGTGGCGCACGGGCACCGACGGGTGCTTCGCCGACAGCTTCTCGACGGCCGCGCGGAGCCCCTTCGCGTGCGCGCCCCACCACGCGAAGACGACGCCCTTGTGCTCGGGCGCGGCGGTCTCCTTCGCAGCGAGAATGGCCTCGACGATGGCCTCGGCCACGGGCGCCCAGAACTCCACGTGCTTCGCCACGGGAATGGCGTCGTCGGTGTGCCTCGTCATCGACGCGTCGACGAGCAGCACGCCCTGCGAGAGGATGGCCTGGAACCACTCCGTCGGCGGCACCACGTCGTGCTTCTTGAGCAGCGGCGGAATCTCCTTCGGGGAGATGGTCTCGGGCAATCCGTGTCGCCAGATGAGCGCGAGCTTGAGCATGTTGCGCATCGACGCGACCTGCGGAAAGCGCGGCTCCTGCCAGGAGTGGAACGCGTTGTCGAACATCGCGATCCCGGTGGCAGACTCGATGCGCGGATAGGGGCTCTGCCCGAAGACGACGACCTTCCAGCGCTCGGGGGGGTTGGGCTTGAGGGCCTGAAAGGTGAGCTCGCGCAGGGGCACGATGCGCTTGTCTCGCGCGGGCCCCACGAAGGTCTCCGCGTTCGAGAGACGCTCGATCACGGGCTTGATGATCGGGAGCCAGGCCTCTCCGCCCTGAAAGAGCTCCGCGAGCTTGAGGGGGTCGTTCGAAGTGTCGGTGGGATCGTTCGCCATCGCCGCGATGATGCACCACAGCGCGGGGCTGTTCTCAACCTCCGCGACGCGCCCTCGGCTACGATCTCGACCACGATGCGCGTCATCCTCGATCGCGGCCACGGGCAGAAGGCCGAGGGCGCAGCCTTCGACCCTGGCGTCACACACGGCAGGCTCCGCGAGGTCGACCTCTCGGCGGCCTACATCGACGAGGCGCGCGCGAGGCTCGCCGCGGCGGGGCACACCGTCGACCTCCTCGATCGCGGCACCTACGACGCGCGCCACGCGGAGGCCATCGCGCTCGCGGCGAAGGCTCCGACGGAGCAGGCGCTCTACGTCCAGTGTCACGTCAACGCGGGCGGCGGAAGGTACGGCATGGTGGAGTACGACGCGCGCTCCGCGAAGGGACGCAGGGCCGCCCTGAGCCTCGCCGACGCGCTCGACGATCTGCCCGAGGTGTCGAGGACCCGGGTGCTCGCGCTGCACCCCTCGGAGCGGGGGTGGTCGTGCATCGACGACATCCACGCGTCGCCGAGTCTGTGCGCCGCGCTCTACGAGCCCTTCTTCATCGACGCGTCATCGCACGCTGCGCTGCGCACGCCCGAGGGGCTCCGCCGCATCGGCGCCGCGCTCGCGGAGGGCGTGCAGCGCTTCGTCGCGATGCTCGCCGCCTCAGGCGAGCCGTAGGGCGATCGCTACGGGACGACCGCGGCGCCTTCGAACTCCATCTGCATGTGCAGCAGCGACGCGAGCTGATGGAGGCCCGCGATGTCGATCCACGGGATCGCCGCGCACGCGTCGTCGTGGAGGTCGAGCCACTCGACCATGCGATCGGAGGCCGCGCGGACCCTGTGGCGCAGCGCGCCGCGTGAGCGCTCGCCCCTCGCGACCTCGAGCGTCGCGACGGTCACGAGGTCATCAAGCAGCGGCACGAGCTCGTCGGGCCACGCATCGAGCTCCCACGTGACGTTCACGGTGACGCGGTAGCCGAGGTAGGCGCCCACGTTCGCGCGCGCCGCGTCGTGGCAGAGCGTGTGGCCGCTCAAGCACGCGAAGGCGTGGAACCACCGATCCCCGATGAGGTGCACCCCCTCCGCGTCGAGGATCGGGACGGGCCGACGACGCGCATCACGCTCGCGATAGAGCACATGCTCCTGGCCGTGGCCGAAGTAGGCGAAACCCTCGTGGGGCCGCGCGAACTCCGCCGCGACGCGCGACTGATCCACGGCCTCCGCTTCGATCACCTCGACGCCCGCGGCGGCGTTGTGAGAGAGGCGGAGGGCCGTTCGCGCCGCGACCCAGTGGCTGTTCACGAGCGCCTCGTCGTCGGGCGACCACGCGTCGAAGACGCAGACCCTCACTTCGCGGCCTCGGACCTCTGGGCGGCCATGCGCCGCGCGCGCAGCCCCGTCACCTGCATCGCGGCGGCGTGCATCGACTCGAGGAATGCGACCGCGACGTCGGTGTCGTCTTTGAGGGCCTGGAGCATCTCGCTCGCCTTCAACTGCTGACCGTCCCCGGTGCGGAACACGACCTCGTCTTCAGGCGCGTAGCGGAGGAGCTGCATGAGGGCGTGCTTGGCGGGACCGGGCTCGTAGAGGTGGTGCGCGTCGATCTCGTCGAGCGGTTTGCGGGTGATGTGCGTCTCGCCGTCGACCATCGAGACGTCCCAGTAGCCCGAGGGATCGAGGTCGAAGAGATTGCTGTGCGTCGCGATGAAGAGCTGGTCGAGGACGCGAGGTTCCCCGGGAGGCGGCGAAACCAGACGCGTCAGCAGCTTGCGGAGCGCCCTGCCGGTTGATGGAGCGTGAAGGTGGGCCTCTGGCTCTTCGATGGCTGCGACGCGGCAGCGAGCGAAGAGCAGGGAGGCGGTGATCGCGACGACCTGCGCGACGCCGAGGCCGGCGTGTCGCATCGAGATGTCAGACTGCTCGACGCCAGGCGGGAGGGGCTGTCGGAGGTCGATGAGCCCCGACGTCGGGTCACGTCCCACGTCGAGCGGAGGGAGATGGAGCGTCTCGGAGACCAGGCGCTGCAACGCGTCGAAGCGGGCGCGATTCGCACGGTCCCAATCGTTCTTCGCGTGGAAGACCGCGGTCTGGAGGTGGCCCGTGCGGAGGGCCGTGATGATCGGGTTCTCGTCTTTGTCCCGGGAGGAGGGCGCAGCGTCGAGCGCGATCCTCTCATCGTGCAGCGTGCGTTCGGCAGGCACGGTCCAGAAGAGTTCACGCGCGACTCGCAGCAGCCACGCTCGGCCGGAGACTCCCGGGGAGTGCGCGCGTGCAGCGAGCTCTGCATCGTCGAGTGAAGTCCCGTCCAGCGAGGTCTCCAGCGTCGCGGTGAACGGGCGCCGGTCGTTCCACGAGAGCGAGAGGGCCAAGGACAGGCGCTGATAATGGATGCGGCCGAGCGAGAAGAGCAGGTCGATCGGGTCCTCCGACGCAACCGCCTCGATCCGGATCGTCGTGCTCCACGCGGTGTCGGCCCCGGCCTGGTGCTGGTCATCCGCTCCGACGATGCCTTGGATCGCGAGCTTCTGCGCGAACAGCGCAGCCTCGGGACGCTCCATCGACGCCCAGACTTCCGCCGCTCGAAGCAGCGTGTCGATGGCCGCGAGCACGTTGCTCTTTCCGCTGCCATTGGGGCCGTAGAAGACGTTGAACTCCCCGAGTCCGTCGAGCTCGACGTCGCGCAGGCTGCGATACCCCTTCGCCCAGAACTTCGTGATCCTCATCGCTCGGCTCCGTTCTACTCCCGCGCCGCCTCGCGACGAAACCCCCGTCGCAGGCCCTCGTTCGTGAGCAGGGTCCGCGGGACTCGAAAACGCGAGACGAGCCCGGCCCGGTCAAGACCACACGCATCTGCATACACGCGCCACCCGGGCCCCTGCGACGCTGTATGCAACGCCATACGAGCGCCACCCGCCCCCCGGCGACGCTCCATGCGCTCGCATACACACGCCACCCGCCCCCCTGCGACGCTGTATGCAACGCCATACGAGCGCCACCCGCCCCCCTGAGACGCCTCAGGAGCCCGCATGGCGCCCTTCTCCGCCCGCCGTGACCGTTCGCACTACCGCGCTGCGGTCGCGCCCCCGAAGGCCCGCGCGAGTCCCGCCGCTTGCGCCTCTCGCTCCGCAGCGCACACGGCGATCGCTTCGAGCGCGCCATCGAGCTGCGTCTGGGCGCCGTGCAGCGCCGCGATTCTGGGGCCGAAGAAGCTCCGCACCCGCTCCGCGTCTTCGCGGCGGCAGAAGCGCGCGCCGAGCCACGGAGTGCCCGCGCGTCCGTTCTCGGAGATGCGCGCGAACACCGCGTCGGCGTGCTCCGTGAGCCATCCGAAGGCCGTCTCGCGGGCCTCTCCGCGGCTCAGCGACGAATCGATCGGGGTGAACACCTCGTTCACACGCAGCCGCGCGTCGACCGAGAGCGGCAGCACCTTCATCGCGAGCAACGGAAGCGGCGACTGACCGAGCGCGCCCAGCAGACGGAAGCGCAGCACCGCGTCGTCGCTCTCGATCGCACGCGCGATCACGCGGTCGACGGTGGCCTCGTCGGCGCCGCGCAGCATCATCGCGAGCGCAGCGCCCGCGAGCTCTGACGGAACGCCTCCGCCATCGGGCGAGGTGAACCACTGCGTACCGCGACGGGCTCCCTCGGCGCGCACGGCGGGGTCGCTCGCGACGAGGCCCAGAAAGCCCGCGAGGTCACGGCGAAGGAGCGAGCGCTCGGTGTCTTCGTCAGGGCGACGCGTCCACCCGAGCGAGGCCCACGCGCGGCTGTACTGCGTCACGGCTTCACGTCGCGCGCGCTGCGCCGCGGGGCCCGTGAGCTCGTCGTCGATGAGGCGCGTCCAGAACGGGAGCGGGTCGATGGCGACGAGGCGCTCGGCGTCGGCGGCCGCGCGTGCGAGCACCGGACGCAGCGCCGCGTAGTCGAGCGTCGTCGCGGTGAAGCCCGCGCGTGCGTTGTTCACCACCGAGAGGCGCTCGACGGGCGAGAGCGATGTCCAACCGCGCGTGACGAGGGCCGTGAGCCCCGCAGCAGGGAGCGTCCAGCGGTAGTAGCCGCCCGCGTCGGCGTTGGGCATCACCCACGCGGGACACGCTCCGGCGCCGAGCGAGACCTCTCCCTGCGCGCCGTCGATGAGCGCGCAGGTCGTCGCCGTGGAGGCGCCGTCGGGGTAGCGCACGCACACGGGGATGGCCCACGGTCCGCCTGCGTGATGCGTGTTCGCGGGGAGCGAGAAGCGCTGCTGCGTGACGGTCACTCTCCGACCGTTGGCGTCGCACTCGAGGGCCGCGGAGATCACTGGAACTCCAGGCGTCTCGATGAAGGTGCGCAGCGTCGCGTCGAGGGGCCTCGACGGCGTGGCCGCGGAGAGGGCCGCGAAGAGGTCTGCGCTCACGGCGGTTCCGTGCTCGTGCGCGCGGAGGTAACCGCGGATCGCGTCGCGGAACGGATCGGCGCCGATCCAGCGCTCGAGCATGCCGAGCACCGAGGCGCCCTTCGCGTAGACGATCGCAGAGGAGCCGCCGCGGAGGTCGTTGTCGGAGACGATCTCGCGTCGAATGGGTACGGCGTTGGAGAGCGCGTCGGCCGACATCGCGTGGTGCGCGCCCGCGACGAGCCCCGTGGCGGCGTGGTGCGCGGGGAAGACCTCCTGCGTGGCGCGCGTGCCCATCCACGTCGCGAAGGACTCGTTGAGCCAGATGTCGTCCCACCAGCGCAGGGTGACGCGGTTGCCGAACCAGTGGTGCGCGAGCTCGTGGGCGAGCACCGAGTCGACGCCGCGCATCTGATCGACGGGCGCATCGGGACGCACCAGAAGCAAAGGCTCGCGGAAGGTGATGGCGCCCGCGTTCTCCATCGCGCCGGGTCCGAAGTCGGGCACCGCGATGAGGTCGAGCTTGGGGTACGGGTACGCGCGGTCGAAGTAGCGCTCCATCATCGCGACGAGCGGGGCCGCGTCGTCGAGGGCGCGCTGAAGGAAGCGTCCACGACCGCGCGCCGCGACGCCGCGGAGGGGAAGGGGAGACGAGCGCACGGCGTTGGGCGCGATGGGCGCGTGCTCGACGACCTCGAGGGGACCGACCGCGAACGCGAGGAGGTACGTGGGCAGCGCCTCCGTCGTCGCGAAGTGATGGACCTTGCGGCCGTCTTCGCGATCCGTCGCGCCGGTCTCAGCGGTGTTGGTGACGGCCACGTCGTCGCGCGCGGTGACCACGCTGAGGTCGAAGGGCGTCTTGAAGCGCGGCTCATCGAAGCAGGGGAACGCCCTCCGCGCCGAGAGCGCTTCGAACTGCGTGAAGGCGTACGAGTCTCCGCCGCTGTCGACCTTGTAGAGCCCTTCGAGGTGGCGGTTGAGCGTGGCCGTGAACGCGAGCCTGATCCTCGCTTCGCCGGGCGCGAGCGCGCCGGTCCAATGCAGCGACGCGATGCCTGCGCGTTCGCCGGGCGTCCATCGGGCGAGCACGGGGGCGGCGTTGCCCTGCTGCACCTCGGCGTGCGTGATGGCGAGCTCCTGCGCGTGGAGCCAGAGCGCGTCGCGGGGTTGCGCGAGGTTGACGGTGATCTCGACCTCGCCGCGAAAGCGACCCATCGCGGGCTCGACGTCGAGCGTGAGCGCGTAGCGCGTGGGCGTGACGCCCTCGGGGAGGCGTCCGACGGGCTCGGCTTCGAGCGGGACGGCCGTCCACGCGGGCGCGGCGGGCTCCACCGATCGAGGCGCGACGGTGGGCTCCCGAATGGCGGGCGTGGGGCAGCAGCTCGCGAGCAGGGCGCAGAGGGCGGACGAGAGGGCGCGCGTTCGCACCGCGCGGACGTTGAGGGCCATCGGGGGCCTTACTTCTCGGAGCGTCCCCCGCACGAGCGGCACTGCACCTCGTAGTCGGGCATCGGGTTGCGGCAGTACTCGCAGAGCTTCTGACCGGGCAGCGTGGCGGGGTTGAGCATGGTGAGCAGCGGCCCCGGCTCGCCCATCGTCGCGGGCGCGGGGAAGGCCACCTCGACGCCCGCGAGCGAGCCCCGCGGGAGCCCCATGAGCGACTGGAGCAGCCCCGCGACGGCCTGTCCGTTGGAGTAGTCGACGGGGGAGTTCATCGGCACGTTGAGCCGGATGCGCAGGGCGATGAGGGTGCCGTCGGCGTCGATGTCGACGGGCAGTCGCACGTGGGTGATGGGCACCTCGGGCGCCGACCACACGTACGCGTGCGTGGCGACGCCGACGCCTCGGGCGAGCGCGCGACACGCCTCGCGGCACTGGTCTTCGGGGGCCATCGTCGCGCCCTTCGCACCCTCGACCGCGGCGCGCATCGCCGGACCGAAATCGCTGTTGAAGCGGAGCACGAGGTCGACGACACGAGCGGGCTGCCACTGGCTCATGGGGAACGGATCTCCTTTGGTTGTGGAACGGACTGCTAGCCCGCGACGGGGAGCCACACTCGGAGCGCCGAGCGCGCGCCTTCGCGAGAGGGCTCGATGGTGCCACCGAACGTGCGGGTGACAATCCCCACGACGTAGAGCCCGAGGCCCCGAGAGTATCGCCCGTCGGGCTGGAACTTGATGGCCGCCTGCGCCTCGCGGGTGAAGTGCCGATCGACGGTGCCGAAGGGGGGGCCCTGGTCGACGAGCACCACCGCGGCGCGCATCCCCGAGCGCTCGACGCGGAGCGACACCGAGGAGCGCCTGCGAGAGTGCTGGATGGCGTTGGTGACGAGGTTCTGCACGAGCTGGTCGAGGAGCTGCGGGTCGGCCATGACGCGCGCGCCCTCGCTTGCTTCGAGGGAGAGGCCGATCTCGGAGTTGGCGGCGATGCCCGCGCAGCGCTCCACGGCGGACTCGACCACCGAGAGGAGCGACACGGGGACGCGCTGGATCGCGGCGGCCGAGGGGGACTCGAGGCGCGCGACGGTCACCATGTTGTCGATGAGCCGCATGAGCATGTCGGCCGAGCTGCGTATGTCGGCCGTGGTCTCGCGTGACTCCTGCTCGGTGGCGTGCGTGGCGTCTTCGAGGAACGACGCGTTGGCCATGATCGCCTGGAGCGGGTTCCTCATGTCGTGGGCGACGAGCTGGACGAGCTCCTCTTGGAGCCGCAGCCAGTCGGGGAATGCTGCGTCTTGTTGGCTCACGGGGGCGCCGAAGCTAAAGCAGCGCGCGCCCGTCACGCAATGCGGGTTGTTTCAATAGCCTCTCAGAAAGGGGTTCGCGCGTCGCTCGCGGGCTACGGATGTCGGACGGTCGTGCCCGGTGATCACCACCGTCTCGTCGGGCAGCGTGAGGATCCGATCGCGGATCGAGCGCAGGATCGCGTCGGAGTCGCCGCCCCAGAGGTCCGTGCGACCGATGCTCCCCGCGAAGAGCGTGTCGCCCGAGAAGAGCACCTCGCGCGCGTCGGCCTTGCAGCGGAAGCACACGCTCCCCGGCGTGTGGCCCGGCGTGTGGAGCACCTCGAGCGAGATGGCGCCCGCGGTCACGACCTCTCCGTCACGCAGGAACGCGTCGAGCTCCGCCGACGGCGGCGCCCTCATCCCGAGCATCTGCCCCTGCACCGGGAGCATCTCGTAGAGGAAGAGGTCTTGCTCGTGGATGCGCGCCGCCGCGCCCGTCGCGCGCTGCACCGCCGCCGTCGCGCCGACGTGGTCGATGTGCGTGTGCGTGTGGACGATGGCCTTCACCGTGAGCCCCTTCGCCGTGAGCCGCTGGAGGATGCCCTGCGCGTCGCCGCCGGGGTCGATCACCACGGCCTCTCGCGCGACGTCGTCGAAGAGCACCGAGCAGTTGCACCCGAGCGGCGGGACCGCGAACGTTTCGATCTGGATCATTGGGCGTTGAACTCCGTCGGCGCCTCTCTCGCAGCTTGTCTCGCGCGTCGCAACGGTCGGCGCCGTTTGCTGTGACGATGGGGGTCGGGTATACCGCGCGGCCGGAGGTGATTGGAGCCATGAGCGAGCATGACAAGGGTCGCGTCGATGGAGCGGCCGTACGCGAGGGCGCGGTGGCGCGCGGTGAGGCCGTGCGTGAGGAGGCCGTGCGCGAGGGTGACCTGCTCCGTCAGCGGGCCGTCGCGCGCGCGGCGGAGCTCATGGGACACGTCTCGGGTGTGTCGCCGTCGCAGCCCGCGCAGACCGTCGTGTCCGCGGCGCCTCCCACGGTGGTGAGCGCGGCGCCCGTCACGCTCGTCGCGCAGCCCGCGACCGTGAGCGCGCAGCCCACGACGGTGAGCGACGAGCCCGCGACCATGAGCGACGAGCACGCGGCGCAGGCCCCCTCGACGACGACCGAGACCTCCTCGATCTGACCCCGCGCGCCCCCCACGACGCGCGGGCGATCGATCACACAGACATCCGAGCGATCAGCTCTTCTTCGCGGACTTGGCGGCGGGCTTCGCGGCCTCTTCGTCTTCGCCGACGTCGATGTCCTCGACGGAGATCTTGCCCGCGCGAACGCCCGTCGAGGGCGCCTCTTCGGCCTGCTCGCCGCCGTCGTCGAGCTCGACGAAGGTCGCGTACACGGTCGCGAGCATCGGCGCGAACAGCAGCGGGAACTGCGCGAGGTGGGCCGTCGAGCCGAAGAGCGAGAGGGACTGCGGGCCGAACTTGTCGGCGAGCGCGAAGAGCCCCGCGCCCACGGCGAGCCCGAAGACGCCCTTGAGAATGGCCGCGACCCACACGCCGGGCTTCCACGGAGCGCGCCCCGCGAGCACGCCCGAGAGCGCGCCGACGCCCGCGTAGAGAAGGTAGTTGAGCCAGCTCGTGATCGCCGTCGCGCCGAGCGCGAAGTGCAGGAGCGCTCCGATCGCGCCGCCGATTGCGAGTCCCTTGAGAATCCCGAAGAGCAGGCGTTTTCCCATGTGGAGTTACGGGCGAAGCTGCCACGGTGGTGTGTGCGTGGCAACCGCTGTCAGCGGCCGTGATGACGTGTGTGGCGGGTGAGAGACGCGCGCGATGGTGCGCGCAGCGCGAGCGCGATCAGTAACCGCCGCTCGGGACGAGCTGCGCGGCGATGTTGCCCGACGCGTCGGTGCCGTCGATGCGGAGCGAGAACATCGGCGCCACCTGGAGGCTGCCGTCGTTGCCCGGCCTGACCTCACCGACGCTCACGACGCGGCACTGGCCGTCGCCGAGGCGCGCCGTCTCGATCACGAGGGGACGCGCCGCGAGGATGCGCGCGGCGGCGTCCTGCGCGGTGAGCCAGGGCGTGGTGGCCGCGGTGGCCGCGAGGCGCGCCAGCGCGATGGACCCGGTGGGCGCGGTGACCGCGATGAGCGCGCCGTCAGCCCCCGTCGAGAGGCTCGACACGAAGGCCCTCGCGCACGACTCGTGGCCCTCGCCGAAGACCACGCGACCCGTGCGGAGCGAGAGCGCGGCGCCCACGGCCTCGCTCCAGTCGCCTTCGCCGCGGACCGAGAGCACGTCGTAGCGAGCGCGCGCGAGCTCGTCGCGGTCTTCGATCACCACGACGCGATCGCCGTGCGGGAGCGAGCCGATGAGCGCGCCGAGGAGCGTGCTGCGACCCGACCCCCGAGCGCCCGAGACGACGATGTTGCGACGCCCCGCGAGCGCGTTGGTGAGCGCGTGCACCACCTGCTGCGGGAGCGCGCCGCGCGCGCCGAGGTCAGCGAGCGACGCGGGCCGCGCGTTGCGCTCGATGGCCACCACCGCGCCTGCGTGGGCGAGCGGCGGAAAGAGCGCGTGGACGCGCGTTCCGTCGGAGAGCGTCGCGTGGATGGAGCTCTTGCCCGCGCGGTCGATGCCGTGCGAACGGAGCAGGCGCTCGGTGCACTCGGCCACCGCGGAGGGCGACGAGAACGCGAGCGAGCCCGTCGTGTGCGCGCCGCCGCGGAGGGTGGTCACGCGACCGCGATGATCGACGTAGGCCGCCGCGATCTCGCCGTCTTCGAAGATCGCTTCGAAGGCGCCGGTGCCCGCGATCTCGGCGAGGGCGTCCTTCGCGACGCGGTCGGGCGTCACGCCGCTCGGGGGCTGCTGACCGCGCGCCACCTGCTCGACGATCGTGCGGATGCGGTTGCGCGCCGCGTCGTCGCCGAAGGCCGCCTCGGCGCCGCGCTGCTTCGCGGTGCGGATCACCTGCGCGAGCGCGTCGGCGTACTCGTCACCGCTGCGCTGCTCGGCCACGGGCTGCGCGGGCGCAGCAGGCTGCTGCGCGCGCGCGGGAGCGGGCATCGGCGCGGGGGCGGGGGCGGGCATCGGCGCAGGCGCGGGGGCGGGCATCGGCGCGGGTGCCGCCATCGGCGCGGGCGCTGCCATCGGCGCGGGTGCGCCCATCGGCGGACCCATGGGCGCGGGCGCGAGCGGACGAGGCTGCGGCGGGTTTGCGGGGCCGGGCATCGGCGCGGGCGCGCCCATGGGAGGGCTGTCCATTCCGACCTGCGGCATGGGTGCAGGGGCCAGCGGACGAGGCGCTGCGAGGGGCGGCGTGGCGGGGGCTTCGTTGTAGCCGTCGCTCGAGGGGATCACCTCGCGCTGCGCCTCGGAGGGCATGTCCATGTTCGACGGACCGCCGAGCGAAGCGGGCACGAGCTGCGGTCCGCCGAGCGGCCCCGAGGGACCCTCGTTTCCGAGCGGGCCACCAGGACCACGACCGGGCGGACCCATGTTCGGTCCGCCACGCAGCGACGACGGCCCACCGGGCATCGGCCCACCGGGCATCGGACCGCCCTGCATCTGCCCACCGGGCATCGGTCCGCCCTGCATCGGCCCACCCTGCATCGGTCCGCCAGGCATCGGTCCGCCAGGCATCGGTCCGGGACCACCCTGCATCGATCCGGGCATCGGTCCCGGAAGGGGGGCAGGCATCGGCGCAGGGCCGCCCTGCATCGAGGGCATCGGACCGGGACCACCGGGCATCGGACCGGGACCACCGGGCATCGGACCAGGGCCGCCGTGCATCGAGCCCGGCATCGGACCGGGACCACCGAGCGGTCGCGGACCGCCAGGACCACCGAGCGGAGAAGGTCCGCCGGGCATCGGACCGAGCGGTGAAGGACCACCCGGCATCGGACCAGGAGGCCCGCCCGCTCCGAGCGGATTGTTCGGCGGGAGCGGCGCAGGACGCGGCGGTCCACCAGGGCCACCCATCGGCGAGGGGCCACCCATCGGCCCCTGCGGACCACCCATCGGGCTCGGCGGACCACCCATCGGTCCCTGCGGACCGCCCATCGGCGAGGGACCACCCATCGGCCCCTGAGGACCGCCCATCGGGCCCGGCGGTCCACCCATCGGCGAGGGACCACCCATCGGCCCCTGCGGACCACCCATCGGGCTCGGCGGTCCACCCATCGGGCCCGGCGGTCCGCCCATCGGCGAAGGACCACCCATCGGACGCGGCGGGCCCTGCGGAGGCTGGAGCGGACCACGGCCCGGAATCCCCTGCGGCGCGCTCGGACCCACAGGGCCCGGCGACGTCATCGCTGCGGGACGCGGCGGACCCATCGGCGGAGGACCGAAGCCCTGCGGCGGACCCTGCGGCTCGGGCTGCTGATCCTCGTAGCCGCCATCATCCTGCGCGTCACCCGCGGCCTCGAGGTCGTTGGGCCCCGCCTCCATCGGCATGTCGCCCATGTCCTGTGCGGCCATCTCCATCGCGGAGCCGTCGCCCATGTCGACCATGATGACGAAGTCGCCGATGTAGACCTTGTCGCCCGCGCGGATCACTGACGGCGTCGTGATGCGACGGCCGTTGAGGTACGTGCCGTTGGTGCTCTTCAGGTCGACGACGAAGAACCGTCCGTCCTGCTTGACCACCCTGGAGTGGCGCTTCGACACGTTGCCCTTGTTGAGCACGATGTCGTTGCCGGGAACGCGCCCGACGGTGACCTCGTCCTTGTCGAAGTCCATCCGCTTCGGGGTCCCGCCCTTCTCGGTCACGATCAGCGTCAACATCGGGGCACTCGTCTCCTACAGAGGTCGTTAGACTGCGGTACTGAAATCCGTTGGGGCCGCGGGTGTCAAGCGCGATCGCGGCAAGCCCTTGCGTCCGTGGTCGTTCGCACGCACCCTTCGCGGCCCCATTGTCGTCGGGCAGATGCGCTCGCATCAAGGCTCTTCGACGAGACCCCGCGAAGAGGCTCCGCGCACCGCTATGTCACCGCGACGATTCGACGCCATCGTCTTCGACCTTGACGGCACCCTCGCGGACTCCGCGGCCGACATCAGCCTCGCCCTGCGACGCGCTTTCGAAGACCTCGAGATCCGCGTAGACAAGCCCATCGAGTCGCTCGTCGACGGCTCGCCGCTCGAAGAGATCTTCGCCGTGGCCGCGCCCGGGGCCGATCACCTGCTCTTCGACCGCTTCGTCTCCCGCTACCGCGCGCACTACCACGCCACGGGGCACTCGCAGACGCGCCTCTACCCCGGCGTGATCGAGACCCTCGAGGCCCTCTCGATGCTCGCGCCGCGGCCCCGCCTCGCCGTCGCCACTTCGAAGCGCCCCGAGGCCGCCCGCGGTCTCGCCGCGGCGACGGGCATCGCGCGCTACTTCGACGTCATCGACGGCAGCGGCGGCACCGCGATGCGCCACAAGCCCGCGCCCGACCTCCTGCTCTCGGTGTCGCGCGCCCTCGACGTCGACCCCGCGCGATCGCTCATGATCGGCGACACCGCGAGAGACATCCTCGCCGGACGCGCCGCGGGGATGCGCACCGCCGCCGTGCTCTACGGCCTCGGATCGCGCGAGGACCTCTCGGCCGCCGCGCCGGACCACACCTTCGAAGACATCGAAGACGTGCTCACGCTGGTCTCGTCGATCGCGTGAGCGTTCAGAGCAGCGGGTCGTCGGCCTCGGGCTCGGCGGCGATCGCGTCGGACCGCACGCGCCGCGAAGACATGCGCCGTCGGGCGTAGTCGACGAGCGCGTCGACGTAGCGGTCGAAGGGCGGGCACGACACGCCGCGAGGTTCGAGCAGCGCGCGCGCGGCGTCGCTCGGGTACACGGTGCGGGTGGCCATGCGCTCGACGAAGGCCCGCGGGCTCCGCGCGAAGCGCTCGAGGCCCGGCGTGCTGAGGAGCGCGCTCGTGAGCCGCGTGGGGAGCACCGCGCGAGGGAGCCTTCTCCCTGCGGCGCGCGCGAAGAGTTCGAACACGCGCCGCGCGGGGAGCGGGTGCGGGTCGACGAGGTGAAAGGTGCGACCGACGGCGTCGGGGTTGCGTCCGAGCGTCACCGCGGCGCGCGCCACGTAGTCGACGGGGACGAGGTTCAGCGCGATCTCGCCGTCGGTGGGCAGCGGCAGCGTGATGTCGACGGGCGACGAGAGCAGGAGCATCACGAAGGGGTACGGGCCGTCGAGCACGTCGACCTCGCCGGTCTGCGAGTGCCCCACCATGATCGACGGGCGAAGCACGGTGACCGGGAGCTCCTGCGAGGCCGTGCGGAGCATGCGCTCGGCCTGGTGCAGCGTGCGCTCGACCTCGGAGCGAAAGCCCTGCCCGTACTGGAGCTCGCCCTCGAGCACGAGGCCCTCGTGGTCTCCCGCGGCGAGCGTCGAGCTCAGCGCCACGACGTGCGGCGCGGCCCCTTCGGAGCGTGCGGTGCGCGCGAACTCGAGCACCTCGTAGGTGCCTTGCACGTTGAGCGCGCGGACCCTCGCCGGGTCGACTCCCTCGAAGGTGCTCTGCGCAGCGTGGAAGATCCGCGCAGTGCGTCCTGCGAGCGAGAGGTACTCCGCGCCCGGGAGCCCCATGTCGATCGACGTGACGTCGCCCTCGACGATCGACACGCGCCCCGCGGCGTCGAGCGACGCGACGAAGCGCGCGGCGTCTTCGAGGTAGCGCTCTCGCACGAGGAGGCACACGTCGCGCTCTCCCGCGGCGAGGAGCTCCGTCGTGATGAGCCGCGCGAGCAGCCGCGGAAAGCCCGTGACCAGCGTGAGCCCTTCAGCCATCGGTCGCTCCCTCTGCGCGCCTCGCGGGCGCTCCATACTCACGCACCAGCGCGGCGAAGACCTCGTCGACGCGCGCCTCGAGCGCCTCGCGCGCGCCCGAGTTGTCGATCACGTGCGTCGCCACCGCGACCTTGCGCTCGATGGGCCACTGCGACGCGATGCGCGCCATCGCCTCGGACTCCGTGATGTTGTCCCTCTCCATGAGCCGCGCGAGCTGCACCTCGGGCCGCGCGGTCACCACCACGAGGCCCGCGAAGTTCTTGTGCAGCCCGTTCTCGACGAGGAGCGCGGCGTCGTAGAACGCGAAGCCGTGGCCCTCCGACGAGAGCGCCGCGAGGCGCGCCATGCTCTCCGCGCCGATGCGCGGATGGAGGATCCCGTTGAGCGTCCGGCGCGCGACTTCGTCTGAAAAGACCTTCGCGCCGAGGCGTTTTCGATCGAGCGTCCCGTCGGGGGCGAGCACCTCGTCGCCGAAGGCCGCGACCACGGCCGCGAGCCCGTCGGTGCCCGGCGCCACGACGTCGCGCGCCACGGCGTCGGCGTCGACCACGGGGACGCCGCGCGCCATGAAGAGCCTCGCCACGGCGGTCTTTCCGCAGGCGATGCCGCCGGTGAGTCCGAGCACGTTCACGCCCGCGACGGTGTCGAAAAATCTCCGCGATGGCAACGGGCGAACGGCGCTACTTGCGCTTCGCGAAGACCTCGGCGAACGACGTGTCGTAGCGCCCCGCCGTGAACTCCGGCGACACGAGCACCGCGCGAAGGAACGCGAGGTTGTGCACGAGCGGCGCGACGTGCGTCCGCGAGAGCGCCGCGTCGAGCTTCGCGATGGCCTCGGCGCGCGTCGGGGCGTGCGCGATGATCTTCGCCACCATGGGGTCGTAGTAGGGCGTCACCTTGCCGGGGGCCGCGATGCCCGCGTCGACGCGCACGCCGTCGCCCTCGGGCCAGGTGACCTCGTTCACGTCGCCGGGCTTCGGGATGAAGCCCTTCGCGGGGTCTTCGGCGTAGAGCCGCGCCTCGATGGCGTGACCCGACGGACGCGCCGCCGTGAGCGCCTCGCCGAGGTGCTCGCCGAGCGCTACGCGGAGCTGCCACTCGACGAGGTCGAGGCCCGTGACCATCTCGGTCACCGGGTGCTCCACCTGGATGCGGCAGTTCGTTTCGAGGAAGTAGAACTCCTCGCGCTCCTGGTCCCAGATGAACTCGCAAGTGCCCGCGCCCACGTAGCCCGCGGCGCGTCCGATGCGCACCGCCGCGTCGAGGATGGCCGCCCTGTGCGACGGGCCCCGCTCGCCCTGAAACGCAGGCGCGGGCGACTCCTCGACGATCTTCTGGTGCCGGCGCTGGAGCGAGCACTCGCGCTCCCCGAGGGCCACCACGTTGCCGTGGAGGTCGCCGAAGATCTGCACCTCGATGTGCCGCGGGCGCTCGACGTAGCGCTCGATGTAGACCCGCGCGTCACCGAAGGCCTGCGCCGCGCGGTCGCTGCACGACTTCATCGCGCGCTCGAGGGAGGCGTCGTCCTTCACGATCTGCATCCCGATGCCGCCGCCGCCGCCGACGGCCTTCACCAGCGCGGGATACCCGATGCGCGCGGTGACCTCTCGCGCGGCTTCGACCGTCTCGACGGGCGCGTCGGCGCCGGGCACCGGAGGCACCTTCGCCGCGAGCGCGGTGTGACGCGAGCGCATCTTGTCGCCGAGGCGGTCGAGGGCCTCGGGCGTGGGGCCGATCCACACGAGCCCTGCTTCGATCACGGCGCGCGCGAAGTGTGATTTCTCGCTGAGGAGCCCGTAGCCCGGATGGATCGCCTCGGCGCCCGTGGCCTTCGCGACGGCGAGGATGGCCGCGGCGTTGAGGTAGCTCTCCTTCACGGCCGCGGGGCCGACGAGGTGGCTCTCGTCGACGGCCGTGGTGTGCAGCGCGCTCGCGTCGGCTTCGCTGTGAATCCCGACGGTGGCGACGCCCAGGCGGCGGCAGGTGCGGGCGATGCGGGCGGCGATCTCGCCCCGGTTCGCGATGAGGATCTTCTTGAACATGGTGGGTGCGCGGATCTCTAACGCAAGAGACCCGCCGGGCGGAAGGGCCGCGAGGCGTCACACGCGCGACGCCTCACGGACGCAGCGATCAGGGAGGCAGCGGGATGCAGGTCGTGCCGATGCAGGTCTCGCCGGTGCGGCAGCACTGGCCGCAGCCGCAGAGCGTCTCGCCGCGCGCGCAGAGCGACACGCACGAGCCCGAGACGCAGATCTGTCCGCAGGCGCAGCCGCCCGGGCACGACGCGGGCGCGCACTGGTACTGCGTGGGCGTCGCGGGGTTGGTCGAGCGGCTGCACGTGCTGCCCGAGGGGCACGAGCCGGGGCAGTAGCCGCCGCAGCCGTCGGTCTGATTGCACGTCGCCGACGCGGGGCAGGCGGGGACGCAGCGGCACGTGTTGGTCATCGCGTCGCAGGCCTGACCCGTGGGGCAGCGCCGCCCGACGCCGCACGAAGCGCCCGTTCCGCAGGGGTTGGGGATGGCCGTTCCGCAGGTGACCGTGTCGGGCGACGGGGCGCTCGAGCAGGTGAGCGTGCACACGCAGGCGCCCGCGGTGCAGGTCTGCGTCGAGGTGCAGACGCGCGCGCAGCCGCCGCAGTTGTTGCGATCGGTGGCCGTGTTGACGCAAGCCCCGCCGCAGAACGTGAGGCCCGTGGGGCACGCGCAGCGACCGGCCGAGCAGGTGGTGCCCGTGGGGCAGCGGTTGCCGCAGGCGCCGCAGTTGTTCGAATCGGTGGCGGTGTTCACGCAGGTGGTGGAGCAGTACGTGGTTCCGCCGGGGCACGCGCAGCCGCCGCTCACGCAGGTGGTGCCCGTGGGGCAGACGTTGGCGCAGGCGCCGCAGTTCGAGTTGTCGGCCGCGGTGTTCACGCAGCGCCCCGCGCAGAGCGTGGTGCCCGTGGGGCACGCGCAGCGCCCCGCGGTGCAGACCTGCCCCGTGAGGCAGGTGGTGCCGCAGCCGCCGCAGTTCGAAGTGTCCGACGCGGTGCTGATGCAGCGCCCGCCGCAGTAGGTGGTTCCGCTCGGGCAGCCACAGACGCCGAGGATGCACGACTGACCCGAGGGGCAGACGTTGCCGCAGCGTCCGCAGTTCGAGGTGTCCGACGAGGTGCTGATGCAGCGCCCGCCGCAGACGGTCTGTCCCGCCGGGCAGGTGCACACGCCCCCCACGCACGATTGCCCGGTGGCGCAGACGTTCCCGCAGCGCCCGCAGTTGGTGGTGCTCGTGCCCGTGGCGACGCAGGTGGTGCCGCAGTACGAGGTCCCGCTCGGGCAGCCGCAGACCCCCGCGATGCACGACTGCCCTGTGGGACAGACGTTTCCGCAGCGTCCGCAGTTCGTGGTGCTGGTGGTGATGTTGACGCAGGTGGTGCCGCAGTAGGTCGTTCCGCTCGGGCAGCCGCAGACGCCCGCGATGCACGATTGGCCCGTGGGACAGCGGTTGCCGCACATGCCGCAGTTGCTCACGTCGCTGCTGGTGTTGACACACGCGGTGCCGCAGAAGGTCGTCGTGCCCGGGCACGCGCAGGTGCCACCCACGCACGACTGCGCGGCGGGACAGACGTTTCCGCAGCGTCCGCAGTTGTTGCGGTCGGCGCTCTGGTTGACACACGCGGCGCCGCAGTACGTGGTGCCGGTGGGGCAGCCGCAGACGCCCGCGATGCACGATTGCCCGGTGGGACAGACGTTTCCGCAGCGTCCGCAGTTGGTGCGATCGGTGGCCGTCGCGACGCAGCGCCCGCTGCACACGGTCTGCGCCGTGGGGCACTGGCAAGCGCCCGAGACGCACGACTGCCCGGTGGCGCAGACGTTTCCGCACGCGCCGCAGTTGGTGGTGCTCGTCGAGAGGTTCACGCAGACCGAGCCGCAGAGGGTCTGGCCCGCGGGGCAGCCGCAGCGTCCGCTCGCACAGACCTGCGTCGCGGGGCACATCGTTCCGGTGCCGCAGGAGGGGCCGCCGGGGCACACGTTGGGGATCACCGTTCCGCACGCGACGGAGGAGGGCGCCGTGGCCGGGCACCGCGGCGCGCACTCGCACATGTTCGTGGTGGTGTTGCACTGCTGGCCCGTGCCGCAGAGCGTTCCGCGTCCGGGGCAGGTCATGCCGGGGCACGAGTTGGGGATGGTCGCGCCGCACGGCACCGCGCTCGCCGCCGCGCACGACGGCACGCACTCACACATCCGCGTGGTGGTGTTGCAGCGGTTGCCCGCGGCGCAGCGCGTCCCGGTGCCCGAGCACGACATGCCGCCGCAACTGTCACGAATGGGCTGACCGCAGTCGACGGTGCTCGCCACGGGGCACGAAGGCACGCACTCGCAGCGGCGCATCGCGGCGTTGCAGCGCTGGCCGGGCGCGCAGAGCGTACCCGTTCCGCACGTGGGGCCGCCGGGGCACACGTTCGCGATGTCAGTGCCGCAGGCGACGGTGGCGGGGTTGGTCGTGGGACACCGCGGCGCGCACTGGCACGCGCCGCCGACGCAGACCTGACCGCTGCCGCAGAGCGTCCCCTGGCCGGGGCACACCTGGCCGGGGCAGTTGCTCGGGATGCTCTGTCCGCACGCGATGGTCGAGGGAGACGCGCACGCGAGGATGCACTCGCACGCGCGCGTCGCGGCGTTGCAGCGCTGACCCGAGGGGCACTGCGTCCCCGTTCCGCACGAGGGGCCGCCGGGACACACGTTGGGGATGTCCGTTCCGCAGCGGACGGTTCCGGGCGTCGTGGCGGGGCACGCGGCGATGCACTCGCAGCGACCCGCGGTGTTGCAGCGCTCGCCGGGGTTGCAGCGGTTGCCGATGCCCGTGCAGGGCGCGCCCGAGCACGCGTTCGCGATGGGCTGGCCGCAGTCGACCGAGCTCGCGGGCGGGCACATCGGGATGCACTCGCAGCGACCCGCGGTGCAGATGTTCCCCGAGGGGCAGCGCGTGCCCGTTCCGCATGAGGGACCGCCGGGGCACACGTTGGGCACCGGGGCGCCGCAGTCGACGCCCGCC
This sequence comes from Myxococcota bacterium, assembly GCA_052035985.1. Taxonomy (GTDB): domain Bacteria; phylum Myxococcota_A; class Polyangia; order Polyangiales; genus CAISKJ01. The sequence goes on from JBPOHC010000183.1 coordinate 36,865, forward strand.
GCGGCCGAAGACGCGGGGCAGCGCGGGGCGCACTCGCACATGCGCGTGGTGGTGTTGCACTGCTCGCCGTCGGCGCAGCCCGCGTTGCACGCGCCGCCGCAGCCGTCGTCCGATCCGCAGGCCGCGTCGGCGGCGCAGTGCGGCGTGCACGAGCACGTTCCCGTCGTGGCGTCGCAGGTCTGGCGGGGGTCGGCGCAGGGGCCCATGCAGTGTCCGCCGCAGCCGTCGTCGGCGCCGCAGACGGCGTCGGCGGGGCAGTTGGGGGTGCACACGCAGCGGCCGAAGACGCAGCGGTCGCCCGCGCCGCGGTTGCACGGCTCGGCGCAGCCGCAGGTGTCGAAGCACATGCCGTTGGAGCACACCTGCCCGTCGGGGCAGCGCACCGAGGCGCAGGGGTTGGCGACGCACATCCCGCGGACGCAGACCTCGCCCGCGGCGCAGGTCACGTCGTCGCAGGGCGACGGGGGCACACAGTCGACGTTGCAGGCGTAGCCGTCGGGGCAGGGCGCGCCGCACCGCTGGAGGGCTTCACAGCGGCCCGACGAGGTGGAGCAGTACTGCCCGTCGGGGCACACGATGCCCGCGCAGGGGGCCGGGTAACAGCCCGCGACGCAGCGGCCGTTGAGGCAGGTCTCGTTGTTGTTGCAGCGAATCCCGAGGCACGGGTCGCGCGTCGGGACGCAGCGCGAGAGGCATCGATCGGCGCCGCACACGTTCTCGATCGTGGTGCACGGGTCCGTGGCGCAGTGGCCGCCGATGCAGATCTGCGTCGGGGGGCAGAACGCGTTGCTGCCGTAACAGGCCGCGCCGAGGGGAGGGCCGTCGCCCGCGTCGGCGCTCGCGTCGGAGGCGTCGGCGCTCGCGTCGAGCGCGACGTCGATGGAGACGTCTAGGCCCGCGTCGATGCCGGTGTCGCTCCCCGTTTCGTCGCCCCGATCGGAGCTGACGTCGGGGGAGCCGCCTGAGTCGAGGGTGCCGCCGCTTCCGTCGCTGCATGCGACGGCCAGCGCCGCGAGGGCGACGAGCCAGAGGGGAGTGCGTCTCATACGTGCGTTTCTCCGTAGACGGGCCGGTCTTGAAATGGTCGAGGCGGAGCGTCTGGCGCCCGCAGGGCGCTCAAGACCGACGTTACCGAACCGCCGCCCCCCTGGGAATCGCCGCGGAACAACCCGACGCAGAATCGTTGGCGGCGGAGCGGCGAAGCGGTGATAACGTCCGCCCGCCATGCGTCCCAATGATCCGCGCATCGAAGAGATCGCCGCGCTCGTCGTCGACCGCTTGAAGAAGCAGGGCGTCACCGGCGGGGCCAACCTGGCGTCGGCCGTCGCCGCTGCGCTCACCCCGGCGGTGCACGTGCGCCGACGCGGCGTCTTCGACGACGTCGACAGCGCCGTGGCCGCCGCTCGCAAGGCCTACGAGCAGTACGAGCAGCTCCCCCTCGCGACGCGCTTCGCGGTGGTCCGCGCGATGCGCGACGCGGCCCTCGGCGTGCTCGAAGAGATGTGCCAGCGCGCCGTGACCGAGACGAAGCTCGGTCGCGTCGAGGACCAGCGCATCAAGCCCCGCGCGGCCATCACGCAGACGCCGGGCCCCGAGTTCCTCGAGCCCATCTCGCGGTCGGGCGACAACGGGCTGATGGTGACCGAGCGCGCGCCCTACGGGGTCATCGCGTCGATCACGCCGTGCACCAACCCCACCGAGACCATCATCAACAACGGCATCGGGATGGTGGCCGGCGGCAACGCCGTGGTCTTCAACACGCACCCCCTCGCGAAGGAGACCTCGGCGTGGTTCGTGTCGCTCCTCTGCGACGCGATCGTGTCGGCGGGCGGACCGGAGAACCTCCTCTGCTGCGTGGCCTCTCCGTCGATCGCGAGCGCGCAGGCCGTGATGACCCACAAGGGCATCAGGCTCGTGGTGGTCACGGGCGGCGGCGCCGTGGTCGAGCAGGCGATGAAGTCGGGCAAGCGGGCCATCAGCGCGGGACCGGGCAACCCCCCCGCGGTGGTCGACGAGACGGCGCACCTCGAAGAGGCGGCGCGCGGCATCGTCGCGGGCGCGAGCTTCGACAACAACATCATCTGCACCTGCGAGAAGGAGATGGTCGTGGTCTCCTCGGTGGCCGACAAGTTCAAGAAGCACCTGCGCGACTGCGCGACGCACGAGCTCACGCCGGGCGAGCTCAAGGCGCTCGAGAAGGTGCTCATCACGAGCGACAACCACGTCAACCGCGAGTTCGTGGGCAAGAACGCCAACGTGCTCCTGCGCTCCATCGGGCGCAGCGCCACGGATGACCTGCGGATGCTCTGGGCCGAGGTCGACGAGTCTCACCCCTTCGTGCAGCACGAGATGCTCATGCCCGTGCTCGGCCTCGTTCGCACGAAGGACGTCTCCGAGGCCATCGCGTGCGCGAAGCGCGTCGAGCACGGCTACGGGCACACGGCCACGATGTGGAGCACCAACATCGAGAACCTGTCGCGCATGGCCCGCGCGATCAACACGTCGATCTTCGTGAAGAACGGCCCCAACTACGCGGGCATCGGCGTCGGCGGCGAGGGCTGGACCTCGTGGACCATCGCCTCTCCCACGGGCGAGGGGCTCACCACCTGCCGCACCTTCACCCGCGAGCGCCGCTGCACGCTCAAGGACTCCTTCCGCATCATCTGAGCGCGGCGCTTCGGCGCACGCGTTCGAGCGCGACGACCGTGCGATCGAGCTTCTCCCAGCGCTCTGCGTTGCAGGCGGGAGAGGCTCGCTCGACGGAGCGGCACACCTCGGGTCTGCGTTCGTAGACCCTGCACGCGAAGTCTCCCTCGGCGGTGATTTCGAGCGCGGCGCAGCGGCCGTCTTCGATGCGCATGTAGCAGCGGTGGCCGATGAAGGTCGCGTAGCGCTCGGCGTCGTCACCGAGGCGCGCGTGGTCGTCGCCCGTCACCCGCACGGCCTCGGGGAGCGTGCTGAAGCAACACGCTCCGCACGCGAGGCAGTGCGGGAGCGACGCGTCGCGGTCGGCGTCGATCACGTCGAGCTGTTGTTGTCCTGCACGAACAGCAGGAACGCAGCGCCCGCGCCCCACGCGAGCACCGTGAGCACAAGCGCGACGACGGCGACGAGGCGCGCGGTCTTGGTGCGCGCGGTGGCCGTGGGGCGACCCTGGTTGGCGTCGTTGTGGGCGAGGAGGCCGAGCACCACGCCCGCGAGCCCGACGAGGTTGCACGCGCCCAGAAAGGCCAGCGCCGCGAGCACCACCGAGAGGATCGCGTGACCCGCGAGGTCACGGTCCGACGGAGCCGGGGCCGCGTAGGCTTGCGGGGCTCCGTAGGGCGCGCCGTTGAAAGGCTGCTGCGAGGTCTGCGGTAGCGAAGAGGGGTGAGGCGCCGCGTAGGGGTGCGCGCTCTGAAACGCAGAGGGCTGCGAGTGCTGAAAGGGCTGCGGGGGCTGAAAGGGCTGCGGAGACTGATAGGGCTGCGGAGACTGAAAGGGCTGCGGGGACTGAAAGGGCTGCGGGCTCGCGTTGGGCGCCGCGCTCGCGAAGGGGTTGGCGCCGCTCGCGTTGGGGAACGATCCGCGGAGCGCGTCTGCGAGCACCGAGGCGTCGACGGCCATGGTCTTCGGCACCGCGCCCGCCGACGGACCCGGCGCGCCGGCGTTGCCGCACCGGGGACACGGAGCGTTCGGCGCCGCGGCGTCGAAGGTGTTGAGGCATCGGGTGCACTGGACGAGCATCGCGGCGCGGACGCTACCACACGACTCGCGGGCGTTGCGCGACGGGGCTTGTGATCGGCGCGCGGGGCGTGTTACCGCAGAGTCCTCTGTCGTGGGTCCAGCGCTAGGCATCGTGGAGCTTCGGTCGATCGCGAGGGGCTACCTCACGCTCGACGCGATGGCCAAGCGCGCCGAGGTGACCGTGCTCCACGCCGAGCCCGTGTCGCCCGGCAAGTACTGGATCGCCATCACGGGCGGCGAGGCCGAGGTCGCAGAGGCGATGGAGGCGGGGCTCGAGATCGCCGCGGCGTCGCGCCTCGATCACACGCTGCTCCCGGGCGCGCATGACGTGGTGCTCGACGCGGTGGCGAAGGGCGTCGCGGCGAAGGTTCCGCTCGACGCGATCGGTGTGTTGGAGCTCGCCACGATGGCCTCCGCGGTGCGCGCGGCCGACGCGGCCCTCAAGTGCGCCGACGTCACGCTCGTCGACCTGCACCTCGCACGCGGCATCGGCGGCAAGGGGTATCTCGTGGTCACGGGGTCGCTCTC
>JBPOHC010000515.1:0-17667 GCA_052035985.1 Myxococcota bacterium
AGGAGCACCCAGGCGTCGCGCCAGGGGGCGAAGAGGTCTTCGAGCATGAGTAGCTTCGATGGGTACCACAGGGAGGGGCGGTCGGCGGTCGCATCGAGGGCCACGCATCGCTCCGAGGGCCGTGATAGAAAGCGCCCCGTGATGGAAGCCACCGCCGCCACGCAGCCCGCTGCTCCGCTCGTTCGCGTCGACGCGTTCGAGGTCGAGATCCACGTCACCGAGGTCGATGGGACGCGCTTCACGCTGCGCCCCTCGCAGGCCCTCATGGCCTTCGCTCGACCTGCGTTTCCGCTCTTCGAGCGGTGGCTCTCACGCGCGACGATGACGCTCCATGCGCGCGGCGTGGCCTCGTCGGTCTTCGACGCGCGCCTCGCCGTCGACGGTACGGCGCTCGGCCCCGTGGCGACGATCTCGATGACTGCGACGGGTGACTTCTCGCTGAGCGCCACGGTTCCGCTCGCCGACGTCGCCGCGCGCGCCGGGACGAACGTGCGCGTGGGCCTCGCGATCTCGCCCGGCGATCGCGCGATGCTTCTGGTGCGGGCCGATCTCGTGGCCGTGAAGAACGCGCCGCCCTTCATCGCGTCGCTCGATCTGAGGGAGGCCACCGACTCGCTCCTGGTGAACGCGCCGGAGCGAAAGCTCTTCGACCTCCAGAACCCCGAGGAGGGCTTCTGGGTGGGCACCGGACGCTGGCGCCTGCGGCTCCTCGTCGACTGGGAGCGCGCCGACGGAGAGGGCGACGGCGCGTGGTCGCTCGACGTCAAACCCCTACGCGTGGAGCACAACCAGGCGCGCGCCAACGACCCCACCGACCCGCTGTGGGAAGACCCCGCGCGGCGCTCGGGGACGCGCAATCGTACGTACACCGAACTGTTCCTCGACACGTCGCACGCCTCGTTCGTAGGCCGCGTGGCGCCGGAGGGATTCGATGTGCCCATCACGCTCGCCGCGACGCACGCCTTCGGTCGTTCGGGTGCGAACGATCCGGCGCTGCTCCTCACGTGGGAGCGCGACCTGCCCGTGCGGCTGAGGGATCCGATCCCGCTCCTGCCGACCTTCCGTCGGCTCTCGGGCGTGGGCATCGACTTCGGCACGACGGCCACCGTGGCGGCCTTCTCGCACAAGGGCTACCGCTCGCTCATGCGCCTCGGGTCGCCGCCCGACGAGCGCACCAACCCCGCGGAGAACCCCACCGTGCTGCTCGTCGAAGACCACGAGCGGCTGTGGGCCGAGATGGGCGCGGCGGGGCCCACGAAGCGCTTTCCGTTTCTGCTCCGCGTGGTGCAGGCGTCTCACGCGGCGCGCGAGAAGATGTCGGAGTTCCCCAACGCGGTGGTCTCGGAGATCAAGTCGATGCCCGAGCGCGTGGTGACGCTCGACCAGTCTCCGCAGCTCCGCGACCGCGAGCGCCGCAGCGACTTCCTCCTCGACGAAGCGCGCGTCCGAGTGATCGTTCGCACGTACGCGTACCTCCTCGGCAGGGCCATCAACCGCCCCGGTCAAGAAGTCTTTCTCCGCTACTGGCTCACGTACCCCGCGGAGTTCGACGAGCGCGCACGCACGCTCCTCGTCGACGAGCTGCGCGCGGGCATCCTGCTGTCGATCCCCGAGAGCATCCCCGCGGAGGAGGTCTCGGTGCAGATGCAGGCCACCGAGCCCGAAGCCTACGCGGCCGAGGTGTGCCCCGAGCTCGCCGCGCACCCCGCGTTCGAAGCGCTCGTGGCGAAGTACGGCGAGCTGCGCTTCGCGGTCTTCGACTTCGGCGGCGGCACCCTCGACATCGCGTGCGGACGCTACCGCCCCGCGACACCCGAAGAGGAATCCTCGTCGGGGTGCTCGTCGGTGATCGAGACGCTCCAGGTCGCGGGCGATGACCACCTCGGCGGCGACTACCTCACGCACGAGCTCGTGTGGCTCACGCACCAGCACGACAAGCACCTGCCCGAGATGGAGGACAAGGAGGTGCCCATGCAGCGCCCCGTCACCATCCCCGAGAACAAGCTCGCGCGGAAGCCGCACCTCTACAAGCGCTCGCTCGCGGCGCGGCAGAACAAGGTCCGCTTTCAGAACGAGCTTCGCCTGGAGCAGGTGAAGTTCAAGCGCGAGAACGAGGTCGCGCGCGTCGAGTCGCTCGTGGCCCGCAGGCTCGACGACACCGAGGTCGGCCTCGAGTCGCTCAAGTCAGACCTCGCGGGCGTGCAGAAGCGGCTCTCGGCGCACCTCGAAGAGCGCATCCGTGACGGCGCGCGACAGCTCGCGAGCATGATCGCGTCGACGCCGTGGGAGCCCGGCGTCGCACCCGGCGGCGCAGGCGGCGCGACGTGGCGGGACAAGGGCGTCGTGATCCTCCTCGCGGGCAACAGCGCGCGCTCGGAGTACGTGGAGCGCGCCCTCGCGCAGGCCCTCGACGCGCCGGACCTCAAGGTGTGGCACCCGGGCGATGCCTTCGCGCCGCAGGGCGTGGTGCTCTACGAGACCCCGTCGCGCGTGGAGCGCGGCGCGGAGATCACCGGCGTGACGCCCAAGACGGCCGTGGCGCTCGGCGCGCTGCGCATCGCGAACCGTGATGTGCACCTCGTGAGGGCCGCGCAGGGCTTCAGCTATTTCGTCGGCGATCTGAGAGGTTTTCCGCCGAAGTTCGTGGCCCTCATGCCCATGGGGACGCTCCCTTCGGACGCCGCCGCGTGGGGCCCGCACTACCTCGACTTCGGCGCGTGGAACGGCCAGAAGCCCCTGCGCATCTCGAAGGAATTCGAAGCGGGGAAGATGTCGGCCAACGACGCGCGGATCATCTCGGTGCGCCCCGACCTGCCCGACGCGCCGGGGCGTCTCTACGTGTGCGCCACGTCGCCGACGCAGATCGCGCTGCACTTCGTGATGGCGAACGATCAGGTCGCGCGCACGAGCATCAACCTCGCGCAGTACTTCAGCTGAGCGGCCGCGAGGCGCGCAGCCTTCGCGAGTAGCTCCCCTGCGAGGGGACGATGGCCTACGACGCCGCGACGGATCACACCGTCGACCGCTGGGAGGCCGCGCGTATCGAGGAGACTCGCGCGCTGAGTTCGACACACACGGCGACGATCGCGCCGAGGTAGCGCGACGCCTTCGGGGGCTGTCGGCGACGCTTGACGGGCCTCCGCGATGCGGCGACCGTTGCGCCTCCGATGGTGAGGACCACTCGACGCGCGCTCGTCGCGATGCTCTGCATTTCGGCGCAAGCCTGCGTGGGGACGTACGAAGACCTCACGGCGCTCGACGCTTCGAACGACGGCGCGCTCGACCCGCGAGACGTTGCGGACGCGAGCGACGGGGGCGACGCGAGCGACGGGAGCGACGGCCGCGATGCGAGTGATGCGCGAGATGTGAGCGACGCCGCGGATGTCACCGAGGCAGACGCATCGCGCGATGTCGCCGACGTGTCCGACGCGACCGACGCGGCGCCTCCTCCGCCGCCACCGCCTCCTCCGCCGCCACCGCCTCCGCCGCCAGAGCCTGACTTCGCGTCGATCGCCTGGGATTCACCGGGTTACGGCGTGTTCTATCGCGACAGCCAGAACCCTCGCGGCAACGACGTGTTCATCGGCTACGCGGGCTACGCGGTGCAGGCTCCGTGGTCGCAGGCGTGGGTCACGCGGCTCTACCTCGACGCGCTCCGGGCGCGCGGCGTGAGGCACGTCTACGCCGTGCAGGGCCCTCGCGACTCGCTCTACAACGCGCAGGAGATCGGCAACTCGCGGCTCATCGCGCACATGCTCCCGAGGCTCGCGCCGGGCGCGCGCATCCTCGTGGCGGCGCATTCGAGCGGAGGCTTCGTGGCGAGCGAGCTCCTCGTGCAGCTCTACGCGCGGGGCCTCGACCCCACGCGCCTCACCGCGGGGCGCATCTCGTACTGGGACCTCGACGGAGGGGCCGTCGGGCTCAACGCGTCGATCGTGGGGCAGCTCCATCACGCGTGGTTCGTGTGGGCCTCTTCGAACGGCGTGCAGTCGCCCAACGCGAGCGTGATGCGCTCCCTCGGGAGCACCTACGCGAGCGCGGGCGGCGCGCTGATGATCGACGCCAACGCCTCGGGCTGTCGGGCGACGTGGTGCGTGCACATGGCCCTCATCACGAACACGCCGCACAACCCCGACGCGTCGAGCGCGATGGCCGACTACGCCTCGTTTGACGCGTCGCACACCGTGACCACGGCGTACCTCGATCGCACCGGGTACGGCCTGCCTTGAGGGGCGCTTCGCGGTGGCGCTTCGAAGCGCGCGGGGCGCTGCGGACGTGATAGAAACGGCCGCATGGTAGCGGCGGCGAAGTTCACGGGGCACGTCGAGTACCCGACCACGGACGACATGGGTGAGCACCTCCTCCAGCGCGTGATCGCGAACCTCCTCCGCTCGCTCGTGAGGCAGTGGCTCGCGATGATGGGGCGCGTCGCGACGGTGGGCGCCAACCAGTTCTTCTACTGGGTCGAGGGCGATCCGAGGGCGTGCCGCGCGCCCGATGTGTACGTGGTCGAGGGCGTCTCGCTCCCGCCCGACAGCGTGGGCGTGTGGAAGACCTGGGAGGGCCACGTCCCCTCGTTCGCCTTCGAGGTCGTGAGCGACGATCGGCTCAAGGACTACGAAGCCGCGCCGAAGGACTACGGCGCCGCGGGCGTGCGTGAGCTCGTGGTGTTCGACCCGTGGGTCACGCCGCGGAGTCGTAAACGCGTTCGCTGGCAGGTGTTTCGACGCGACGCGAGGGGAGAGCTCTCGCTCGTCGAGCGCTCATCGAGCGACCGCGTGTGGTCCGAGTCGCTCGGCTGCTGGCTGCGCGCCGTCGAGGGGAGCCGCGGACTCCGCGTGAGGCTCGCGACGGGCCCTACGGGCGACGCGCTGATCCCCACGGCGAGCGCGCGCGCGAAGGCCCTGCTGCGCATCGCGGAGTCACAATCCGAGGCCGAGCGACGCGCGCGTCAGGAGGCCGAGGCGCACGCGAAGGAGACCGAGACCGAGAACGCGCGGCTGCGCGCCGAGATCGAGCGGCTTCGAAAGGCCTGATGCGCATGGACGGCGAAGATCCCATCGCGAAGCTCTGGGTCCACGCGATGCGCGTCGAGCTCGACGCCGTGGTCACGCGCTTCGAAGCGCAGCTCAAGCAGCACGTCTCGGTCACCTCGGGCGCTCACCGCGACGAGATCGCCTCGCTCGACGCGAAGCTCGCCGTGAGCGCCTCGCGCGCCGCGGAACTCGAAGCGCGCGCCGCGGAGCTCTCGAAGCGCCTCGCCGAGCGCGACGCCGAGATCGCGAAGATGCGCGCGCTCCATGACGAGGCCGCCGCGGAGATCGCCGCGCTGCACGAGGAGGTCGACGAGGCGAAGGCGTCGCTCGCCGCGCGTGACGCAGCGCTCGCGACGCTCCAATCAACGCTCGGTGAGCTCGGGGCGAAGGTCGAGTCGCTCGACGCGCAGTTCACCGCCGAGCGCGCGTTCGTGACGGCCCTCACGGCCTCGGCGGGGACGCTCCTCTTCGACGTGGCGCAGCTCGCGCTCGGGCAGAGCCTCGAGGCGACCCCCGCGTGCTTCGGCGCGATCAAGGCCCGCAAGGCCGACGCGCTGCTCGCCGCCGTGGTGCGAGAGCGCGGTCGCACGGTCACCCGTCACGCGCTCACCGCCGTGGAGCGAGAGGCCCTCACACGCGCCGCCGAGGCCGCGGGCTGCGCGCTGATCGAGGTCGCCGCGGGGACGCGCTTCGCGAGCGCCTCGATGGAGAAGGTCGCCGCGCGCTCCGAGCCCGCGGACGAGGACCACGTGCTCGAGTGCCTCATGCCGGGGGTGCGCCTCGCGGAGTCGACGGGGGCCGCGGTGCATCCCAAGGTCGTGGTCGCCACGGCGTAGAGCATCGCCGCGCCGTCGGGGGTCTTGTGGTAGAACCGCCGCGCCCGAAAACCAGCGGCGGAGGCGACGGTCATCGATGTGGAGCCCTGACACCCGGAAGCAGCGCGCGAGCGAGCTCAAAGCCCTCGGCGATCGCATCACCCGATACCGCCAGCTCACGGACCGATTCGGCGGGTACTTCAAGCCCGAGAGCGACGCCGCGAGGCAGCTCATGGAGCTGCGGCACAAGCTCGAAGACCTTCAAGAGCGCGCCGCGCATCGCACGCGGAGGCTCGCCAAGGGCGTCGTGAAGATCGGCGTCGTGGGCCTCGAGAAGCAGGGCAAGAGCGCCTTTCTGTCCGCGTGGCTCCAGTGCGAGAAGCTGCTGCCGTCGGAGGCCGAGCGCTGCACGTGGTCGACGACGGTGGTCGAGCCGAGCGCCGAGGGCGAGTTCCGCGCGGTCGTCGAGTACTACGCGAAGGACGAGTTTCAACAGCGCATCGCGAGCTACTTCGACGCGATGGAGCCCGGCAGCGCGCAGCGCTGGGAGGGCCTCACGGAGCTCGAGCTCTCGCGCCTCAAGGCTTCGTACAAAGCGCGCACGGGCCACGAGGTCGACGACCACGACCGCGCGTCGCGCAGAGACACCGCCGCCTACGCCGAGCTCCGCGAGATCATGCTCACGCTCGGTGAGATCAAGGCGCGGCTCAACCGCGTACCCCAGACCCTCACGGCGCAGAGCCTCGACGAGCTGGCCGAGATGATCCGGCCCTACATCGCCCTCAAAGACACGCGCTCGGGGAACCGTCCCTACGCGGGCGTGCGCGCGGTGAAGCTCGTCACGGTGATGATCCCGGTGCGGGGCGCGATGCCGGGCGTGGTGCTCATGGACCTCCCGGGCATCGACGCGCCGAGCGACAAGGCGCGGAGGGACACCGAGGAGGCCCTCGCCAACGAGGTGGACATCACCATCTTCGTCAAGGACGTCACGCGCCCCTCGCTCGTGAATCAGGAGCTCGAGCTGCTCCGCGCGATGCAGCGCGCCGACCGCTCGATCACCCTGAAAGACAGGCTCTTCGTGGTGCTCACGAAGGTCGACCTCTTCGATCGCCCCGACGAGAACGGCAACTGGCACTGGCTCCTCGCCGTGAGGAACTTCAAGGACCAGGCGATCGACCGCGTGTACCCCTACAGCAAGGTGTGGGCGCACCAGGGCGTCGACGCGAACCACCCCGTCGCGCGGCAGGTTCAGGACTTCTACAACCTCACGCAGCCCGCGAGCGGCCTCGAGCAGCTCCAGGGCGCCATCGGGAGGTATCTCAGCGAAGACCTCGAGGCGCTCGACGTGGCCTCCGTCGAGTCGATCCGCAAGGAGTTCAACGAGCACGAGACGCGCCTCCGCGGGCTCCTCGTGGCCGTGAAGGAGAACCTCAACGAGCAGGAGTTCGAGCGCCGCAAGGAGCAGCGCTTCGACCAGCTCTGGGAGCACATCGTCGCGGGCGAAGACGCGCAGGGCCTCCTGCCCGCCATCAAGGCCAACCTCTCGCGCTTCATGGACACGGAGATCAGCGAGGAGGCCCGCAACGGCCGCGCGGCGAGGGCGAACCTCCGCATCGCCGAGATCCGCAACGACCTCCTCATGCGGCTCACGCCCGAGGAGGCCGAGAGCAAGCGCAGGCAGATGCCCTCGCCGGGTCTCATGAACGAGACCGCCGTCGAGATCGAGATGCGCAAGCAGATGCGAGAGCGCGTCGCGGCGCGTGTCGCGGGCCTCGGCGAAGACTTCCGCGACTCGGCGCGAGAGAGCATCGATCGGATGCTCGGCGAGCTCTTTCTCCGCGCGGAGTTTCAGGGCGGACGACTCGAGATGCTGCTCCCGCCCGGCGGACCGCTCCTCGATCGTCTCGACGTGCTGGGGCGCAGCGGGCAGGTGAGCGAGGCCGTGCTGCGTTATCAGAACCGCGAGATCGCCAAGGCCGACGTGGCCTTCGAAGTGCTCTCGCGGTACTTCGCGCGGCAGATCATCGACATCCTCGACGCGACGGACCCGACAGACCGCGAGATCCGTGAGCGCGAGATGCGCGGGCTCGAACAGTTCTTCGGCATGGACATCGCCGACAAGGCGACGCGCAACGACCCCCTCGCGTCGATCCCGCAGGCGGGCTACGCGCCGCCGACGCAGACCGCTCCCGCGGGCTTTCCGCAGACGGCGCCCGCGCAGTTCCCGACGCAGCCCGTGGAGATGAAGCCGACCTCGCGCGTGGCCGAGGTGATCGACCGCTTCCGCAACCGCGGCAACGAGGGAGCGCAGCAGTCCGGGGCGCAACCCGCTCCGCCGCAGGCGCCCGTGCGCGTGGGTTATCCGCTGCCGGGGCAGCCCATTCCGCGCGACTGGTCGAAGATGCTCGGCCGCGTGCGCGCCGACGTCGAGCGCATCTGCAACTTCCTCGAGGCGCTCGCGAAGCACCCCCGCGGGCTCCAGAAGTACCACGAGGAGGCCGTTCGCACGGTGCACGACTCGTGGCTCGACCGCGAGGGCGAGCAGTCACTCCGCCGCTGGGCGCGGAGCGAGTGCGTGCGCATCTGGCCGAACCACTTCGCCGCCGACGAGGCCGAGGCGCGCCGCGCCCGCGAAGACATCCGCGCGCTCGAAGAGCTCTTCGGCACGCAGTAGGGAGACGCACGATCATGGCCACGCCCGACCCCCGCCACGCCTACGTCCGCGCGTATCTCTCGGCCCTCGACGACCTCGACCGCGTGATCGCCTCGCTCACGGGCGCCCACGCCAGCGCGCGAGAGTCGCTCAAGCCCTACGACGACGTGCTCCGTGATGTGCCCGGCGCGCCGTCGTTCGCGCCCGCCGCGCTGCGCTCGACGGCGGGCCTGTGGCGCCCCCTCGACGCCGTGAACCTCACGGGCCTCACGGATGTGTATGAGGTCATCGGTCGCTTCAGCTTTCAGGGCGAAGACGACGCGAACCTCAAGGCCATGAGCACGCTCTCGACGTCGCTCCGCGCCGAGGTCGATCGGTTGCGGGCCTCGTTCGCGGAGCTCTCTCGCGTCCCTTCGCTCGCGCACGAGCACGCGACCGGGCTCGAAGAGAAGGAGCTCACGACGAGCCGCGCGCAGCAGGCCGAGCTCCTCCAGCAGTTCGAGCCCGCCGCGGCGCAGCTCCGCGAGATCGCGCAGAAGCTCCTCGGCGCCGTGCGCGCGGAGAAGCGACCCGACCTCTCGAAGCTCGACACCGCCGAGAGCCAGTACCAGGACTACGTCACGCGCGTGCGGGGGCTCTACGGCAAGGCGCTCCCGTTTCTGCGCGCGCAGCTCACGGAGCTCTGCCGCCTCGCGGGCGCAGACACGCCGCAGTCGTGGCCCGACGCGCTGCCCTTCGCGCCGACGCTCCCCGCGGACCTCGTCGCGGCGCCGCCGCCCGAGACGCCCGCGCTCTCGCAGGCGCGTCACAACGCCGAGGCGTGGGCCGCGCAGGACGCCGCCCTGACGCGCGCCCAGGACGAGCTCGGGGTGCAGCTTCGAAGGGCCGAAGGTGAGCTCACCGCGCTCGCGCAGCGCGAGGCCGACGCCCTCAAGGAGCTCGCCACGGCGAAGGTCGTCGTGCGGCTCGCTTCGAAGCTCGACGAGCTCGACGCGCTCCGCGGTGAGGCCGCGGCGGTGCAGTCGGAGGGACAGGCGCGCACGCAGTCCTTCGCCAACCTCGCGGCGGAGGTAACGCGCATCGGCGGCGCCATCACGGCGCTCCAGAAGGACGCGACCGAGCAGGCCCAGGCCATCGAGGGCAAGGAGGCCATCATCGCGGAGCACCGTAAGAAGGAGCCCGCGCTCTTCGGCAAGGACGAGTGGTCGCGCAAGCTCGAAGGCCACGAGCGCGAGCTCGAAGAGATGCGCGCGGACCTCACGAAGAAGCAGCAGGGCATCGTCGCGGCGCAGGGCGAGGCGGGCAGGGTGCAGGCCCGTCAGGCGTCGGAGCAGGCCGCGATCGCGGGCCTCGCGCGGCGACACGACGATCTCAAGACCCGCGACACGGCGCTCCAGCAGGAGATCGCGCGCATCGAGCAGGAGCTCGGTCCGGCGAGGCCCGCGCGGCGCGTGAGCGTGCAGCAGGCCGAGGAGGTGCTCGTCGCCATTCAGGCCGCGCGCAACGAGGCTCGCGCGAGGGTCGAGCGCACGGGCGCCGAGATGCGCCGCATCCGTGAAGACATGGACCGCGCGACGGTTCAGTCGAAGCAGCTCCTGGCCGAGCGCGATCGGCAGCAGGGGGCGCTCGTCGCGGCGCACAAGCAGTCGACGGCGGTCTACGAGGACGCGCTTCGAACGCTCGCCTCGCGGCGTCAGGCGGCGTTTGAGAGCCACGCGCAGCAGGTGCTCTCGGGCCTCGAAGACTCGCTCGCGCAGGTCGATCGGGTCTTCATCGACCCCGCGCGCAGGGCGCTTCTGGTGCGGGCGGGCGTGATGTCTGGCGCGCCGGGGCAGCTCCGCGACCGCGCCGTCGCCTTCGGTCAGTGCGTGGCCGAGGCCGCGCGCAGGAGCGACGAGGTCTTTGCGACGAGCCTCTCGACCCTCGACGCCGTGGAGCGCGAGATCGTGGCCCGCGCCCCCGAGGTCTGCCGCTCGGCCTGGTGATCCATCGTCGGCGTCGACGACGTTTCTCTCTCAGCTCGCTCAAGGTCTGCGCCCTCCCTGTCGATGTAGAGAATCGAGCGGTGTTGCGCCGCGGGAGAGGGGCCTCGAGATGAAGAACAACACTGTGGACGACGATCGCTGGGAGAGCCTTCCCCCTACAACGGCTGCGTGCGACGGCGGCTCCGTTCACGCGGAGTCGTCGCCTGACACCTGCGTGTTCGGTGCTCCGAGCGTGCGCCCCAACGCCTCGGTCGCCGGGATGCCCGCGAGGATCTCGCTCCGCGCGCAGGCGATCGTCGAGTCGCTGCGTCCTGCAGCGCTCGCGCTGTCGACCTCGCCTGGACCGTTCGCGCCCGTGGCGGGCACGGCGATGTTCGAAGATGACTCCGAGGTGTCGGACGTCGGGGTCTTCCGTCGCTCGGCGATCCTCAGGGCGCAGGGGGGGAGCTTCCCCCAGGCGTCCCGCCGTTCGATTCCGTCGGCCGCGAAGCCCGCCGTGACGGTGGTCTCGCCGGTTCGCACGCGGCGCGCGCTCGCGCTCGCGGTGCTGATCACGCTCGTCGCGATCGCGGGGATCGCCTGGCTCTCATGGGTCCAGCGGGCGATACGAGAGACCGCCGACGTGGTGGTCACGCTTCTCTTCGCGGTGACCTGAGGCTCGGTGTCGGGGGGACGGCGCTACGCGCGAGGGGCGCGTCGGCGACGGGCGAGCGCGAGGAGCGCGAGCATGCAGAGGGCCGCGGGGGTGGCGTTCTTCGAAGCGCCGTCAGGGACGGTGCATCCCGCGCATCCGCCGCGTCGCGAGAGGGTCTGAGGCTCTGCGGGGGAGTCGCCGTAGGACTCCGACGTGGCGACGACCTCGACGCCCGAGCCGGGTGACATCGACACGGGCTGCGTCATCACGGAGGGCGGCGGCGCCGGGGCGTTGATCGCGAGCTGACGGTTCATCGCGAGGCCGTTGACCACGCCTCCCGCTGCGCGAAGGTCGACGCCCTCGGGCGCTTCGGAGGGCTGCGCGACGGGCAGCGGAGATCCGGTCGCGCCGGGCGTCGGGGGCGTGTCGTCGACGGCGACGAACGACGTGTACTGCGACACGAGGTGGTGCTCGAGCGCCGTGGTGGTGATCGCCTCGACGAGCTCGGCGCTCTGTCCGTTGCGGTGCATCGCGCGCTCGAGCGTGGCGATCTTCTCGCGGGCCCAGAGGCGCGAGACGGCCTCGTGCGCGGGCTCGACGGCGGGCAGGTCGATCGAAATGGTCTGTTCGAAGGGGCGACGACCGAGGCGTCCGCGGACGCGGAGCGAGCGGCGACCGGGCTCGTTGTAACGCCCATAGACCACCAGCGGTTGAAAGGCCGAGAGGTCGGGCACGGGCGAGGGGAAGGTCTCGCGCACCCCCGCGGCTCCCCAATCGAGCGCGACGTCGACGAGGTAGGGGCGCCCGATGCGCTCGTAGAAGCGCTCCACCATCGAGGTCGCGTCCTCGTTGGGGCGAAGGAACTCCGCCGCGCCGCGTCCTGCGATCGACACCTCGCTCAAGAGGTATCGGTTCACCGATGAGCCCACACCGAAGCCGAAGACGCGCGCCGAGCCGAGCTCGCGCTGCGTGAGCCCGAGCACCTCGGCCTCGTTGCCGATGTAGCCGTCGGTCATGAAGACCACGTAGCGAAGGCGCTCGGGATCACCCGCCGCCGAGAGCGCCGCGTGGATGCCCGCGAGCTGGTTGGTGCCGCCGCCGCTCCGGAGGTTCGCGAGGTACTGCAATCCGCGCTGGATGTTCTCGGTCGACGCGGAGAGCGGCGTGGGGCTCATCGTCGACGCGGTGTCGGCGAAGTCGATGATCTGAAAGGTGTCGTCGCGACGCAGCGTCGCGAGCGCGCGCCGGATCGCGGCCTTCACCGTGTCGAGGGGGACGCCCGACATCGAGCCTGACGTGTCGAGGAGGAAGAAGAGCTCGCGCGGCGCGAGCGTGTCGTCGGGCGGATCGTTGCGCGGCGAGAGCACCAGCGCGAAGTAGCCGTCGTGGTTGGCGTCGGGGCGGTGCGCGAAGAGGGCCGCGCGCACGTCGGGGACGTCGAGGCGCCAGCGGAGGATGAAGTCGCGGTTGGGGATCTCGTCCTTGTCGCGGAGGGTGACCGCGAAGCCGTCGGGCGAGGGGCGCGTGACGACGACCTCGTGGGCGGGCGTGTCGACGGAGGCGACGGGCGCTCCCGCTTCGACGCGCATGCGGAGCGAGATCGCGTGGCCCGAGCGCGTCCCCGGCGCGTTGTAGGTCGGCGAGATGCGCGAGCCGTCGGGCACGCGGTCGGTGTCGGGCTGCGCGCCGTGCCCCGAGGGCATCGCGGCGGAGGGAGCGCCTGGGATGTAGCGCGGCCCTACGGTCATGGGGAAGACGGTCTCCCAGGTGCCGTGGTCGTAGCGGGCGCGTTCGAAGTAGTGGAGGCTCACCTCGATCTCGCCGCCGGGGTCGATGTTGGCGACCGAGAAGGTGAAGATGTTGGGCCGCTCCTGTTCGAGGAGGGCCGCGCGTTGACCCTGCGCGCGGGCGTCTTGATAGCGCTGACGGGCGGTGTCGCGGCGCTCGATCACCGCGCGCACGACCCGTCGGCCGACGTGCATCTCCATCGCGTCGACGGCGGCGTTCTCGGGGAGGGGAAAGGTGTAGACGGCCTCGATGCGCTGGCTGAACGTGTTGCGAAAGCGCTCGGTGACGTGCACCGAGACGACGTCTCCGGCGACCTCTCCCTCGACCTCGGTGCGCGTGAGGGGAAAGGCGCCCTGCTCGTGCCCCTCGGGGTCACGGGCGACGAGCATCCCCTCGGCGTTTGCGCGCGATGTCTGCGCCACGAGCGCGAGCGCGAAGCCACACAACAGAACCCACCAACGCATGACCGGCCTCCAGAGTTGAACGGGGCAACCGACCGCTGCGGGGACGCGATGTACGCGCGCGCGGCCAGCGCTTGAAACGCCCGCCGCGCGCGGCCCTTACGCGTGCGCGCTCACAGACAGCCCGTGACCGTCATCGCGCCCGCGAGCGTCGGGTCCCACACATCGAACGCGGGCGTCATCGGAGCGCCGTCGGCGGGAGGCGCCCAACGGCAGTACGTCCACGGCCCGGTTCCGAGGCGCATGCGCCACCCGTAGGCGCGCATCGCGCAGTCGACCGGAGCGCGCGGCGTCGACTGATACTCGACGTGCTGACAGTTGCCCGTGCCGAGGGGCATCGTCGAGTCGCGGTGGTCGACGTAACGACCGTCGGTCCACGTCCACGTCGCGCCCGACGGGTACGACCCGCTCGGGCCGTAGCCCCACTGCGCGGTGAGCTCCGTCGCCGTGGGGACGTCGGTGCATCCCCGGTTGGTCACGCCCGTCGCGAAGACCCTGCCATACACCGACGCGGTCGCGGTGGCGCCTGCGGCGAGCGAGAGCGTCCTCGGGTACTGGAGGTTGCAGTATCCGACGCGCCGCGCGGTCGACGCCGCCACGGTGAGCCTCGTCGCATACACCGGGCTGTACTCGTGCGGCGTCGCGTCGATGAGATCACACGCCGTCCACGGGCCCGTGCCGTAGCGAGCGCGCGCTGCCACGGCGTACTCGTCGGCGGTCGCGGGCGCCGCGAAGGTGCCCTGATAGCGATCGTAGTCGCGCGCTCCGGTGGCGCCGCGGCCGTCGATGTCGCGGTCGTACGAAGCCGCTGCCCAGGTCCATGTGCTCGACGCGGCGAGGGGCTGTGATCCGCCGGGGCCGTAGCCCACTTCGACGGTGACCATCGAGCCCTGAGCGGCGCCCGACGTGACGCCCGACACGAAGACCGCGACGCCGAGCGCGGGGCTCGTGGCGCCGGGGGCGAGGTCCATCACGCGCGGGTCGAGGAGGTAGCAGTGATCGACGCGTCGCGCGGCGACGTCTGCGGCGTCGCTCGCGTCGGAGGCGTCGCTCACGTCGCTGGCATCGCTCGCGTCGGTGATGTCGCTCGCCGCGTCGGTGACGTCTTGCGCGGTCGGGATGTCGAAGCGCGGGATCTCGAAGCCCGCCACGTCGATCACGTCGGGCGCGTCGTCGACGTCGATGCCGAGGTCCTTCGCGGGGGCGGCGTCGGAGGGGAGGAGCGTTCCGTTTTCGGCGCAGGCCGCGACGAGCGCCGCGACGACAAGGAGCAGCATGCGAGGCGTCATCGGGCGGCGATGCTACCGCGGCTGTGCACGTTTCGGTGGCGTTCCGTCGAGACGTGACGCGGTGACAGAACGACCCGATGCGATGGCTTCGTTCGCGCACTTCGCGATTGAGGTGCCCGCCGTGCGCGTGGTGGAGTTTCCTCAGGAGGACACTCGATGCCGCGGTACTCGATCATCTTGCTTTCAGGGGCTCTCGCGTCCCTCGTCGCCTGCTCGTCGAACGGGCCGGGAGGCATTCCCTTCGACGACGACGCGTCCGTCGACGCCGACGACGTCACCGTGCCCGGCGACAAGGCTCCGCCCACCGACAACGCCACGCCCGACGTCGCGCCCGACATCGCGCAGCCCGACGTGGTGAAGCCCGATGTCGCCGTCGACGTCGCCCCCGACATCGCGCCCGACATCACCCCCGACGTCTCCGTCGATGTGGCGCCCGACGTGGCGTGCCCCACGGGGCAGTCGGCGTGCGGGATCACCTGCGTCAACCTCCAGACCGACAACGGCAACTGTGGCGCGTGCGGCGCGACCTGCGCGGGCACGCAGGCGTGCGTCGGCGGCACCTGCATGCCGATGTGCACGGGCGGACTCACGCGCTGCTCGGGCATGTGCGTCGACACGCAGACGAGCACGGCAAACTGCGGCCTCTGCGGCAACGCGTGCTCCGCGGGGCAGGGCTGCGAGCTCGGCGCGTGCGTCGCGATCTGCACCGCCGACGAGACCCGCTGCGGCGGACGCTGCGTGAACACGCGCTCCGACGGGCTCAACTGCGGCTCCTGCGGCAACGCGTGCCCCTCGACGCAGATGTGCTCCTCGGGCGCGTGCGTCACGACGTGCTCGGCGGGTCAGGCCCTCTGCGGCGCGGGCGGCGGACGCCCCGGGAGCTGCGTCGACCTCGCCACCGACAACGCCAACTGCGGCTCCTGCGGCAACGCGTGCCCCGCGGCGCAGCGATGCTCGGGCGGCACGTGCGGGTGCCCGACGGGGCAGTCGCTCTGCGGCGCCGAGTGCGTGAACACGCAGACCGACAACAACCACTGCGGGATGTGCGGACGCGCGTGTCCCATGGGCCAGTCGTGCGCCGCGGGCGTGTGCGCGTGCCCCACGGGGCTCACGGTCTGCGGTACGGCCTGCGTCGACACGCGCACCTCGACCTCGGCGTGCGGACGCTGCGGCCTCGCGTGCAACACAGGCGAGCTCTGCGTCGCGGGGGTCTGCACGACGCCCGCGCCCGCCAACGACAGCTGCGCGACGCCCGCGGTGATCGACCTCACGCGCGGCCCCGCGCTCACGATCACGGGCACCACGTCGCGCGCGACCGACAGCCCCAACACCTGCCGCCCCAACGCCGACGTGTTCTATCAGTTCACGCTCACCGCGCGTGAGATCGTGTACTTCGACACCTTCGGCACGGCGTGGGACACCTACCTCGGGCTCCAGCGTCCCGGGTGCTCGGCCGCGGCGACCAACTGCACCGACGACGCGTGCCTCCTCACGCAGTCGCAGATCACAACCACGCTCGACGCGGGGACCTACCTCGTCGTCGTCGAACAGTTCGGCACCGGCGGCGGAGACTTCACCCTCCACGTGCAGCACTACCCCGTGGGCGGCACCGTCGCGCCGCTCGACATCTCGACGGGCAGTCGTCGCCTCACCGGAACCACCTCGGGCACCGGCGTCGTGACCTCGGCCTGCTGCTCGGGCGGCGCGGAGAACACCTACTTCACGACGACGTGTCCGAACTTCACCGAGGTGGCGTTCCGCGCGTCGACGTGCGGCCTCGCGACCCACGACACGGAGCTCGACTTCCGCAGCGGCAACCGCGCCGACGCGGGCGGGAGCATCTGCAACGACGACGCGGGCGGCGCCTGCGGACTCCGCTCGACGGTCTCGGGGCGTGTACCCGCCGGCGCAGGGCTCCACGTGCTCTACGCCGACGCGTGCTCGGGCGCGGGCGCGTACGGCATCGACCTGCTCATCGGCGACTGCCCCGCGGGCCTCACCACGTGCGGCGCGGCCTGCGTCGACCTCCAGACGAGCGCCACCAACTGCGGCGCCTGCGGCAACGTCTGCTCGACGGGCCGCTGCGCCGGTGGCGTGTGCACGGTCACGCGCTGCACGCGCACCGTGACCTCGTCGCTCAGCATCACGAACCCCTACTCATCGCCGATCACGCTCAGCTTCGCGATGGTGGGCGGCGGCGGCGGCGCCGGGTCGACCTTCGCGGGCGGCAGCGGCACCGCGGGATCGAACGGCGCGATGGCTTCGGGATCGGCCTCGCTCGGCGTCGGCGCGTCGCTCGCGGTGTTCGTCGGCGGCGGCGGCGGCTACGGTGAGCCCTGCGGCGCAGGCGGCGGCGGCGGCGGCTCGGGCGGATACGGCGGCGGTGGTGGCGGCAACGGCGGCGGCGGCTACGGCGCCGCTGGCGGTGGCGGCAGCAGCGTCCTCAGCATCAACGGCTCGACGGTCGCCACGGCGGCGGGCGGCGCGGGCGGACACGGCTACACCGACGCGGTCGGCGGCGGAGCGGGCTCCACGAGCGGCGGCGCTGCGGGCACCGGCGGCCTCGGCGCGGGCACGGCGGGGACGCTCAACGCGGGCGGCAACGGCGGCGGCGGCGGTCTCGGCGGTCGCGGCGCGACGGGCGGCAACGGTCAGCCGCGCGGTGGCAACGGCGGAACGAGCGGCGGTAACGGCAGCGGCACCGCGGGCTCAGGCGGCGGCGGCGCGTGCGGCGGCGGCGGCGGCGGCGGATACGGCGGCGGTGGCGGCAGCGTCACGGGTGGTGTCGGCGGCCTCGGCGCGAACACCTGGTCGACGGCGACCACGCTCCCCGCGGCTGCGGGCGCGGGTGGCGCGCTCGTCCCGGGCGAGGGCGGCAACGCCGGTCTGGTGAGCCTCACGTACGACTCGCCGACGCGCGCCTGCGCGCTGTAACGGCGAGACGACCAGCCACAAGCCGGCGAGCGCGAGCTCGCCGGGCCAACACGATCCCCCTCAGTCACCTGG
>JBPOHC010000277.1:0-5037 GCA_052035985.1 Myxococcota bacterium
CTCGCACACACCCGCGAGGTCGATGCGTAGCGCGTCTCCCGCGAGCATGAGAGGGCGCGTCGAGAGGCGAAGCCACGTCCCGTTGCGGCTCGTGAGGTCCTGCGCCCAGACGCCCTCCGCGTTGCACCACACGAGCAGGTGATTCGACGACACGGCGTCGTCGTCGATCTCGCGCAGTTGAACCCGCCATCCGTCGAGCGTCATGCCGAGACGTGAAGGATCGGGCGAGCGTCCGACGAGCACGGCGTCGCCGGGCGAGAGAGAGAGCGTGATCGCGTGAGCGGCCTCGGGGTGGTGGATCTGGACAGCGGGCATTTCGTGCGTCTCTGAGGTCTGGCTGCGATTCGATCCGGCACCTTCCGAATCGATTCGGAGATCGTGGTCGGCGCGCATCGTACGCGCCCGCGTCTCGCGCAGAAATGAGGGATCGAGCGAGTGGCGTAGGGGTTGCTCAACGCAGCCCAGACCATGCGCATCCGACGAACTTCCGACGTTGACGCCTCCGACGCGCCGGTGATCGACTCACCCGGTCTCGCGACGAGCTCTCCGGGTTCAGAGCCGGAGGGTGGGAGGCCATCGATGGCGGGCTGGGATGACGATTGGCAACGGGGCGACGTGCTCGGTGACTACGAGCTCGTCGCGAAGCTCGGCGAAGGCGGCATGTCGCGCGTGTATGAGGGGAGGCATCGGGCGCTGGGATCGCGCGTCGCGATCAAGACGCTGCGCCCCGAGCACCGCGCGAACGCGACCATCCGGGCGCGCTTCGAACGCGAGGGCGTCGCGACGGCGCGCATTCACCATCCCCACGTCGTCAAGGTGATCACCGTCGGGACGCACCGCGAGTCGCCGTACCTCGTCATGGAGTTCCTCACGGGAAAGGACCTCTCACGCTTTCTTGATGAGCGCGGAGAGATGGGTCAGCACGAGGCCCTCGAGCTGCTCATGCCCGTGCTGTCGGCGCTTCAGGTGGCCCATGAGGAGGGGCTCGTCCATCGCGATCTCAAGCCCGCGAACATCATGTTGGAGGAAGGCAGCGACGGGCGAACGCGACCCGTGGTGGTCGACTTCGGCATCGCGAGGCTCGTCGACGGCCCCGCCGACAGGCTCAAGACGCGCGGCAGCGCCCTGCTCGGAACGCCCGCGTACATGGCCCCCGAGCAGACCCGAGGGACGCGCGAGGTCAGCCCCCTCAGCGACCAGTACGCGCTCGCGGTGATCCTCTACGAGTGCCTCGCGGGAGCGCCCGCGTTCGAAGGCGCGACGATCCTCGACCTGCTCACGCGCGTCGCCGCGGGCCGCTGCGTGCCCCTGCGCGTGCGTCGCCCCGACCTGCCCGACGCGATGATCGCCGCGATCGAGCGGGCGATGTCGGTCGATCCCAATGCGCGCTTCGCGTCGGTGCGTGAGCTCGCGCTCGACCTCCTGCCGCACTGCGACGACGTCACCCGCGCGCATTGGACGAAGAGCTTCACCACCGTTCGCGTCCGCGCTTCGGTGGAACCCGACACACAGCCCGACGCAGGGTTCTCGCCCGAGCACTCCATGAGCTCTCGGAACGGCACGACGCTCGGCAGCGCGGCCCGGTCGGTCGACGCTGCCCCGCTTGAGGAACCGCCGGTGCGCTCGCGGCGCGGGATGCTCGTCGCGGGCATCATCGCAACGATGCTCCTCGCGACCTCCGCGGGCGTGGCGCTGCGACGTCGCGAGCCGCGGAGCGCCGCCTATGCGGCCGAGGTCAACGTCACCCCGAGCACGGCGCGCATCACCATCGACGGCAACGTGGTGGGCCTGGGTCACTGGCGCGGCGAGCTCGTCGCTGACGGACGCACCCACCACATGCTCGCGGAAGCCGATGGCTTCATCGGTGAAGACGTGACCTTCGTGAACGCGCCTCCTCCGTCGGTGTTGCGACTGCAACTTCGCGGGGTCGCTCCGATCGCTGCTCCCACCGCAGCGCCGACGCCGTCGGTGACGGTTGCGCCAGTGGCGGTGGCAGCGAGAGTTCCGGCGGCGATTCCCCGCGTCGAGCCCGAGAGGAACAACGGGAGACATCGAGGTCACGCGCAGCCCGCACAGCCGTCGGCGGGTGTGACGGCGCCCGCCCCCGAGCACACGGCGCCCGCGCCCGCGCGGCCTGCCGAGACACCGCAGCATGATCCGTGTATCGGGCCGAACGGAACGAACCTGTGTATCTGATGAGGAGCGCGCGTGTGATGCGACGAGGGTGTTGGATGATGTCGATGACGCTCGCGGCGCAGCTCGCGGCCGGAGCGGCGTCGGCGCAGACAGTGTGTCCGGGGGCGGCGCAGGCGGCGGCGCTGGAGACGCAGGGCGTTCAGCTCAATCAGTCGGGTGACCACGAGGGCGCGCTCGCGCGCTTCACGCAGTCGTACGAGCTGTGTCGCGGCGCCAGCGCGCAAGGGCGCATGGCCGTGGCGCTGATCGCCCTGGGACGGTGGGGCGAAGCAGACACATGGATGCGTCGCGCGCTCGCGCTTCGGAACGACCCGTGGATCGCGATGAATCTCGCGCGACTGGAGCAGCAGGCGGGCGTGATCGCGCCGCACGTGGGAGAGCTCGCGGTGGTCGGCGATGGAGGCCCCGGCGAAGTGTTCGTCGACGGACGCCGCGTGGCGGACTTTCCGATGCACGAGTCCATTCGTGTGACGGTGGGCACGGTGATCGTGCGGGTGAGCGCGCCGGGGAGACACGCCGTGGAGCGTCCCGAGCAGGTGTCGCCGGGCCGACTCACGCGCGCCACGGTGACGCTGGTCCCCGTGCAGGGCGATGGGCCGACGGTGCCTGTGGTGGGCGGTGCTCCGGCGGTGGTGGTGCAGCCCGCGCGAGGTGACGGCGGCGCCACGACGCAACGCGCGCTCGGGTGGATCAGCGCGGGCGTCGCCGCCGTGGGGCTCGGCGGGGGCATCTGGGCGACGGTGGAGCGCTTCGATCGGCGGGACAGCTACGACGTCGAGTGCAGCACGGACGATCGAACGGCGAAGTGCAACGGGCTCTTCGAGCGAATCTCGGAGGGGTCGGTGCTGATTCCGCAGGTCGTCGGATACGCGGCGGCGGGCGCCTTCGCGGTGACGTCGGTGGTGCTGTTCCTGACCGCGCCGACTTCGACGACGAGCGCGCGAACGGCGGCGTTCTCGTGCGGTCCAGGGCCGGGCTCTCCAGGTGTGGTCTGCGAAGGAAGATTCTGAGTTCGGAGGGGACGATGACGATGCGAAGAGCGACGTTGTGGATGCTCGGTGTGGTCTGCCTCGCGGGGTGTCCCGACGGAGCGAGGAACTCGCCCGCGGACGCCACGGTGGACGCCGTCGTGGATGCGCCGCGCGCGGATGTGACGGATGCCGCGGTGGCGGACGCGGACGTGTCGGAGGTGGACGTGACGGACGCCGATGTGACCGAGACGGGCGTCACCGAGACGGGTGTGACGGATGCCGACGTGACCGAGACGGGTGTGGTCGACGCCGACGTGACCGAGACGGGGGTGGTTGATGCCGACGTGACCGAGACGGGGGTGGTCGACGCCGACGTACCGCGGGACACCTCCGCGGATGTGCCGCCTGACGTGCAGATGACCTTCGAGTTCACGAGCGTGTCGCTGGTGAGCCCTTCGAC
This sequence comes from Myxococcota bacterium, assembly GCA_052035985.1. Classification (GTDB taxonomy): domain Bacteria; phylum Myxococcota_A; class Polyangia; order Polyangiales; genus CAISKJ01. Next base: position 3,628 of record JBPOHC010000277.1, read on the forward strand.
CAGCGGGATTCAGATGCGCGCGAACATGACGTGGCATGGCATGATGCGTGGAAGCGCAGGCGGAATCACGTTCGAGGGAGCGATCCGATGAGCGCGCCGCGAGAAGACTGGCCGCGTTTCGCGGTGAAGGCGATCGCGATGGGCGTCGTCGTGCTGGCCGCGGCGTTCGTGGGAACGAGCCTCGCCAACGCGCGGGATGGCGTGGCGGGTGGCGCGGCGCGGTCGTTCCTGACGGTGTCGGGCACGCTGACTGGTGTGTCGGGCACGACGATGGCGGTGTTCCACTTCGTGCGCGCGGAGAGCGACGGCGGAACGCGGGAGATGTGCGCGCCCACGGTGCCAATCACGCCAGACGCGACGACGCATGCGTTCAGTGCTGAGGTGCCGATCGACTCGTGCGGCGCGGGGTTCGATGGCAGCGATGTCACCGTCACGGTCGACGTCGGAGGGACCGCAGGCGTGGTCTCAGGGGCCCGCGTGAACCCGGTTCCGTATGCGCAGTACGCAAGCCAGTACGGGACTCCGTTCTGCCCTGTCGGCTACGACTACGCGAGTCCGGGAGAGACGGTTGTTCTCTGCACACGCGGAAGCGGTGATCAGATCGTGCGCGTTGGGACTGGCCCGTCCGCGTTCTGGATTGATCGCTGGGAGGCGTCTGTCTTTGCGCGACGAGATGGCAGTGGTGCACAGTATCTGGGGACAGGAGCGGCGTATCCGATTACCATCGATGGTCAATGGGCAGGCACCACGCCACCGGCCTACGCGGTGAGCGCGCCCGGTGTGCTCCCCAGCGTCAACATCTCAGGGTTTCAAGCCGCGGCTGCGTGTCGAGCGAGCGGCAAGCGCCTCCCCACCAGAGACGAGTGGCTCGCTGCGGCACGCGGAACTCCGGACCCTACATCCGCCAACGATGGCGCTGCCAACACCCTTTGCAATACTGGGGGAACCACGCTGCGACGCACGAACGCGGGAACAGGTTGCCTCAGCGCATGGGGCGCACAGGATATGATCGGCAACATCATCGAGTGGACCGACGAGTGGTATGCCGGTATCGGTGACGGCACCGGGCGCGATCAGGTGCTGTGGCCGTCTGTGGACAGTACGGTGTTTGGTGGCGACGAGGTTACGAATATCTCCTCCTCAGCGCGCAGTGCAGGGGTTGCGACGCCGTACATCGTGCGAGGTCTCCCTGCCGCGACGCTGCGCGGGGGGCGCTACTCCGATCAAACCCGCGGTGGGCTGTTTTCGATGGAGTTGACCGAATCCCCGCAGTGGAACGCTGGGACGGGCTTCCGCTGCGTGATTCCGCGGTGATCTTCGCCGCGGGGTGTAACACGCGGCAACCCGGGGGGGGTGGGGTGTCAGGTGGATCCCGCAGCGGGCTCCCGCTAGAGAGTGCGCGGGGCGGGC
>JBPOHC010001159.1:0-1991 GCA_052035985.1 Myxococcota bacterium
ACGCGCTGCTCGCGCACCTCGACCGCAGCCTCGGCGACTCGTATCGCCTCTGCACCCTGGGCGACTACGTCGACAACGGGCCCGACGTTCCGGGCCTCCTCGACCGCCTGATCGCGCTGAAGCGCGAGCGCGGCGACCGCTTCACGCCCATCGCGGGCAACCACGACCTCGCGCTCCTGCGCACGCTCGGCTGGCCCGACGGCCCACCCGACGCGCGATGGTGGACGCAGTGGAGCGGACACTACTGGAACCACGGCCTCGGCACACCCGAGGCTTACGGCGCGCGCTCACTGCGTGAGTTCGAGCGCCGCTTCCCCGAGGCGCACCTCAATTTTTTGCGCGCGCTCCCGTGGCACCAGGACACGGGGCGATATCTCTTCGTCCACGCAGGCGCCGAACGAGGAGACCTCGCGTCGCAGCGCGCGGCGCTCGAGGGCCGCGTCCTGCCGAGAGAGCACCTCTTTCTGCCGCCGGCGATCCGCGACAAGGCCCTCTCACGCGTCGAAGACGCCTCGTGGGATCGCGAGGTCGTGAGCGCGCACACCAAGGCGCTCAGGGCGCCGCACTTCGTGGGCGCCAACCGGATCTGCCTCTCGGGCGAGGTCGACGCGACGGGGATCTTGCGAGCGGTGATCCTTCCGTCACGCCGAGCGCTCGTGGTCGGTCACGACCTTCGAGTCACCGAGCGCTCGATCGACTGAGCGGTGCAAGCGGGCCCGGGCGGGAGCGTGATCATCCCACCCACGTCTCCGACGACGCTCGGGTCCTCAGCGCGAGGCATCGACGTGGGCAGGTTGAAAGACCAGCACTGCGATCTCGCCGGCTCCCATCTCCCGTCCACAGCGCAGCTCACGGAGTCGCATGAGGCCGAGGTCGCGGAGTCCAACTCGCACATGGACGGGATCGCCCCCGACGGGCTTCAGCACGCCCGCTGCGAAGAGCCCCAGGGCCGTGGGCATCTGCGCGTAGATCGTCGCCGCGCCGTCGTCGCCCACCGCGCCCCGATGTCGCTCGACGGGGAAGCTCATCGACGAGGTCGCGGTGACTCGAACCGTCACCTCGTCGAGGAATCGGCCCCCGATCGCAATGCGCTTCTCCGCCGGCGGCGGGACATACGCCTCGACGCCTTCGGGAAGCTTCGCGACGCACGTGAGTTCGAACCCACCGACCGCTCCAGGCGCGAGAGACCAAGACGCGACGATGCGCGGATCGAGCGACGGAAGAGCCCGATACCTCGCCGACAGAAGATCGAAGTCCTCGGCGATTCCGCGGGGCGCAGACCGGGAATGCGACTCTTTGCGCAGCTTCGCGAGGGGGGCGGCCTTCTGCCAGTGGGGCTCCGCCATGACGTGCGCGTTCCAGGTCGCGATCGCGAGCTCGAACAACCGTCGCGCCTCGTCGTCTGCCAGCGTCCGCGCGCGGGCCTCGAGGAGGGGTGTGACGAGGTCGAGGATCAACGCCGACAGCGGGCGTTCGGGGACTCGGATGATCGTCCGCGCGTAGGGGTCGCGTTTGCTCGTTCGAGTCACCGTTCGCTCCTGCGTCGAAGTTCGGATTGCGCGCTCCGAGCGCTACCAGACCGGGGTCTGGTAGCGCGAACTTCCTTCTCGGTCTCCCACTCGGCACGTACCCCTCCCGGGCGCATCGGGCTCGTCGAGAACCGACCAGACATTCGACGCGCCGCAGTCAGAGCGTGCGCCCTCACGTCGTCAACGTGGGCATGAACCTCTCAGCCACGAAGGCGCCCGCGGACACTCGGCTCGTCACCACCGCCGCCGGCTACCGCCGCTTCGTCGCGCGCATCGAGCAGGTGCGCGCGGCCTACGACGCCGTGGTCGCGACCAACGGAGACGCCGCCGAGGCCGGCGACAACTCCGTCTGGCACGACAACTTCGCGTACGAGGAGAACCAGCGGCAGATGCATCAGCTCGCGAGGCGCCTCCGCGACCTGAAGGAGTGCTACCGACGCCTCGAGGTCGTCACGCCGCCGC
>JBPOHC010000551.1:0-59649 GCA_052035985.1 Myxococcota bacterium
ATGCAGGTGGCCGCGCCGCCGCCGCCGCTCGGGGGGGTGACGCGCCACGCGACGATCAACCCGCCGCCTCCGCCGTCGCGCCCCTCGTCGCCGCCCACGTCGCCCTCCGCCGTCGACCTCGAGCCCATCCCGACGACCCCTGCGCCCGCGATGAAGCGCGCCGCGCGGGGCGAGGTGCCGCCGCCGCCGCGCGTGCCGGACGTGCAGGGCGCTCCCCGCGCCGCGAAGGAGCGAGGCCCGGCGAAGTCTCGCCCCTTCGCCGCGCCGCCGCCGAAGGACCGCGCCCGCGCCGCCGCCGCTGCCGCGCCCGCGGAGCCCGCGCCCGCCGCGAAGCCCGCCCCGCGCGACCGGAGCGCCTCGCCGAAGATGCCCGCCCTCCCGCGGGGGCGCGCGTCGATGGCCCGCCGCGGGGGCGGCTCGTGAGCGGGCGCGACGAGCTCCTCGCGCTCCTGCGCCGCGACGCCTACAAAGAGGGCCGCTTCCGCCTCGCCTCGGGGCGCGAGAGCGATTTCTTCATCGACTGCAAGCGCGTGATGCTCACCGCCGAGGGTCATCGGCTCGCGGGAGAGGCCCTCTGCGAAGAGGTTTCGAAGCTCTCTCCCGCGCCCGTCGCCGTGGCGGGTGTTGCGCTCGGGGGGTGTCCCCTCGCGAGCGCCGTGTCGCTCACGTCTGCGCTCCGTCACGCAGGGCCCGACGGCCGCGGGTGGAACGCGCTCTACGTTCGAAAAGAAGCGAAGGACCACGGCACCGCGCGTCGCATCGAGGGCGTCGCGCCCGAGGGCTCCGAGGTGGTGCTCCTCGAAGACGTGCTCACCACGGGCGGGAGCTCGCTCACGGCCATCGGGGCGCTGCGGGCCGATGGGTTCACGGTGCGCCGGGTGATCGCGCTCGTCGATCGCGCCGAGGGCGCCGTCGCCGCGCTCGCTGATGCGGGCGTGACCGCGAGCGGGTTGTTCCACCGCGGCGACTTCGTCAGGTAGAGTCGCGCGCGATGCGGCGTTCACGAGGCGTGATCGGAGCGGTCCTCGCGGCGGGTGCGCTCGCGTGGGGGTGCGGCGCCGCGCCCGTGAGCTTGAGCCGTAATCCCAGGGCCTACACCGCAGAGGCGTACCCCGAGGCCCTCACCCGTTGGACGCGCACGGGGCAGGCGTTCACGCTCCGCGGCTTCTTCGACGACCAGCTCGCGGTCACGGCCACCTACGAGAGCTGGGATTTCCGCTGGGCCTACGTGGTTCGCTACGCGGCGGACTTTCACCTCACGAGCGACGAGCGCACGCGGCTCCTGCGGGCTTCTCTCGGCGCGGCCGACAACGAGCACGAGTTCTACGTGGCCCTCTCGGTGCCTACGCGGCGCTGGGGCGACCTCGCGAGCCCCACGGCCGCGTGGCGCGTGATGCTCGTGAACGACAGGCAGCAGGAGGTGCTCCCCCTCGCGATCGAGCCCGTGCGACAGCCGGGGGCGCTCGAACGCACCTACTTCCCGTACACGACGGTGTGGCGGCAGGTGTACCGGATTCGCTTTCCCGTAAGGGTCGCGGCGCACGCGGGAGGCGAGCCCGAGGCCCTGATCACCACGCGGTCGCGGTACTTCATCCTCCGCTTCGCGGGCCCCGTCGGTCAGGTCGACCTCACGTGGAACGTCGAGGGTTGAGCCGCGCGGATCGACGGGTTTAGAGTCCGCCGATGGACGTCAAGCTCGAGCTCATTCACGACGCGACGGGAGAGGTCTTCGCCGAGTCGGAGGTCCCCATCGAGAGCCTCCCGCAGTTCTTCGCGCGCATGGACACCACGCTCACCGTCGGGGAGACGGAGTATCAGGTCGTGCACGCCGAGCCCGCGAACCGCGACGACATCGCGCGCGCGGGGCAGGTGAAGCTCAGGCTCCGCCCCGCTGCCGTCGACCCGAAGAAGATCCTCTTCAGCCTCCCGACGATCGAAGACGTGCTCCCCGAGCGCGGACCCGCGCCCGAGGGCACCGACGCGCTCGCCATCACGCCCGACGACTACCGCCAGGTAGAGCTCGTGCCCGCGTCGAAGCGCGCCGACGTCGACGCCGAAATCGAAGCCGTTCGCGCGGTGCTCACGGGGCACCGCAAGGGCGCGGGCTTCGACGAGATCCACGTCCGCAAGCGCGTCGCAGAACCCCTCGCAGGGAGCCACGTGACGCGCGCCGAGGTCGAGGCCGCGTTGGGTGCGAAGGGCCGCGCGCTCGCGCTGCGAGGGCAGAACGGCGTGATCCGCGGAGGCTTCGCGATCCCGCACGGGGACGGCATGGTCTACGGCGTCGAGCGCGACGGAGAGCTCATCTCGCTCGGGCTCCACGGGCTCTACGCCGACGTGGTGGGGTCGCTGCACCCGATCGCGCTGGCGCACGGCCTCGCGCTCGTCGACTGGTGCGAGACGCGGGTGCTCTCGGCGCACGAAGAGGGCTTCGTCGAGTAGCTCACCGCCCGCGTCACCTCCGTCACGCCTTCGTTTGTGTTGGAACCTCACGCGCGTTGTGTGGCAAAAAAGCTCCCGCGTGACACTGCGTCACCTCTTCGCGCAGAGGGAGTGACGGACGACAATCTCAGCGCGCGCCGACGGGTCTGTCACGCGACCGGTCGCGCGAAGGTGTGCACGCACGCGTGAACGACGGGCTGCCTAACTCCTGGGCCGACCACCACGGTTGGACCGCCTCGTGGCTCCTGCCGCTCCTGATCTTCGCGTACCTGGTGGGCCGGGCGCTCGTCGAGCGCGCTTCGAAGGAGCGCGTCCCCGAGGCCACGCGCAAGCGCATCGAGCGCGGCTCCCTCGCGGCGCTCGCGGTGCTCACGCTGGTCGCGACGGCGAACTACTTCGACTACGGGCTCTTCCGCTACAACACGTATTTCAACGAGTGGGACGCCTACCACTACTACGTGGGCACGAAGTACATCCGCGAGCTCGGGTACACGCACCTCTACGAGGCCACGCTCGTCGCCGACGCCGAGACGGGGCTGCGGTACCACAACCCCGAGCACCGCATCCGCGACCTCGTCACCTACGACCCCGTCGATCAAGACCGCGTGCTCGCCGACGCCGCGCGCACGCGCGCTCGCTTCTCGCCCGAGCGGTGGCGCGAGTTCGTCGCCGACATCGACTGGTTCAAGCACCAGCTCCCGCCGCACCGGTGGAGCCTCATCCTCGATGACCACGGGTTCAACGGCACGCCGCCGTGGTGCTCCGTCGTCGAGGTGATCACCAGCCACCTCTCGATCCGCCACGCCGTCTCGCGCTGGGCGATCATGCTGATGGACCCCGCGCTCCTCATCGCGATGCTCCTCTGCGTGGCGTGGGCCTTCAGCGCCGAGACCGCGCTGCTCATGGCGATCCTCATCGGCACGCACTACCTCCTCTCGTGGGGGCACCTGAAGGGCTGCGTGCTCCGCACCGACTTCGCCGTCGCGTCGGTGATCGCCGCGTGCTGCGTCAAGCGCGAGCGCTACGCCACGGCGGGCGCGCTCCTCGGGTGGGCGACGATTTCGCGAGTGTTCCCTGTGCTGCTCTGCGCGGGGCCCGCGGTGATCCTCGTCTCGCGCCTCTTTCACGAGCGAAAGCTCGACCGCGGCCTCACGCGCCTCTTCGCGGCCTTCACGGCCGTGGTTGTGTCGGTGATGGCCTTCGCGTACGTGCGCCTCCACGGCCTGCCCGCGATGCTCGACTGGGCCGCCAAGATCACCCGCCACGTCACCGACGGCTCGCACTGGAACCTCGGCTTCACCACCCTCATCGACGCCGACGTGATCGACGGCGTGCCGATCCCCTTCAACCCCCTGAGGATGCTCCACGAGGAGCCCGAGGTGCAGTTTCTCCGCTCGCTCACGATCTGGGGCGTGCGCTCCGTGGTGCTCCTGCCCGCGCTCTACTTCATGCGCTACCTGCGCACGCACGACGCCCTCTTGATGGGCTTCGTGCTCATCTTCTTCCTCGTCTCCCCCGACTACTACTACTACATCATCATGTGCGTCCCGATGCTGTTCCTGGCGCAGCGGGCGCGCACCGTCCCCGGCGCGCTGAGCCTCGGATGGATGTTCCTCGCGGGCGCCGCGGGCTACAAATTCTTCTCGGGCTGGGGCGCCCTCAAGAGCGTCCACCCGATGTTCCGCGCGCACCACCAGGAGTTCCCCACGACGTACTACCTCACGTGGGCCTTCGCCTTCACGGCCATCCACATGCTCGCCTACGCGGCCATCGAGGCGTGGCGCGAGTCGGCCTCCGAGCGGATCCTCGCGCAGAACCTCACGCCCGCTCCGTCCGAGCCCGCGCCCCCCGCGGCGGACGCTTCGAAGGCCTCGCCCTGACCGTTGCGCGGCCCCTCGCGGTCGTGGTTTCGTCCCCGCCGATGCTCCCGGTGCTCATCGTCGCGATCGTGTTCTCGGTGCCCCTCGCCGCGATCCTCGGGTCGTACTGGGTCAAGGTGAAGAGCATGGAGCTCGCCGCGGGCGGACGCGATCAGGAGCCCCGCCTCCGCGCGCTCGAGGCCGAGAACCGCGAGCTCCGCCAGCGCATCGAAGTGCTCGAGACGATCGTGACGAGCGACGAGCCGAAGCGCGCCTCGACCCGCGTGCGCGTCGCCGCCCCCGAGCGCGCGCCGCAGCCCGAAGAGGCCCACGTCGAAGCCGCCGCGACGAACCCGACGACGGCGCGCAGGACGTGAGCGCAGGACGTGTGCGCCGCCGCGCCGTCGCGCGAGCATTGACACCCTTCGCGTCGCGACGATAGCTTCCGCGCGCCTCGGCGCCCCGTCACAACCTCCACCCTCCCCTCACAACGAAGGACCCGAAGCGCATGGCACACGAGCGCAAGCCCGAGTGGTTGAAGGTCCGGGCCCCCGGCGGCGTGCGGTACACGCACATCAAAGACACGCTCCGCAAGTACGACCTCCACACGGTCTGCGAGGAGGCGCACTGCCCCAACGTCGGCGAGTGCTGGGGCGAGGGCACCGCCACCGTGATGATCCTCGGCGACACGTGCACGCGCGGATGCCGCTTCTGCGCGGTGACCACGGGCAACCCCCGCGGCGCGTACGACCCGCGCGAGCCTGAGCACACGGGCCGCACCATCGCCGCGATGGGCCTCGACTACGTGGTCATCACCATGGTCGACCGCGACGACATGATCGACGGCGGCGCGGCGCACGTCGCCGAGACCATCAGGTCCATCAAGCGCGCGAGCCCGGCGATCCTCGTCGAGGCGCTCGTCGGTGATTTTCAGGGCTCGCTGCGCGACGTCGAGACCGTGGTCCGCGATGGGGCGCCCGACGTGTTCGCGCACAACATCGAGACCGTGGCGCGGCTCCAGCGCTCGGTGCGCGACGCGCGGTGCAGCATCGAGCGCTCGCTCGCAACGCTCGAGCACGCCAGGCGCGTCGCCCCCGAGCGCTACACCAAGAGCTCGATCATGGTCGGTCTCGGCGAGACGCGCGACGAGGTGCTCGAGGCGATGCGACAGCTCCGCGCGGTCGACGTCGACGTGCTCACGCTCGGGCAGTACCTCCGCCCGTCGCCCAAGCACCTCGACGTCGAGCGCTTCGTGCACCCCGACGAGTTCGAGGAGTACCGCCGCGAGGGCGCCGCGATGGGCTTCCGCTACGTCGCCTCGGGGCCCCTCGTGCGATCGAGCTACAGGGCCGCCGAAGCCTTTCTCAAAGGCGCTCTGGGCCGCGCGGAGCCCGCGCGCGAAGAGGGCCCGAAGCGCCTGCACCTGCCGTTGGTTCCCTGAGAGGAGGACGCGTGGAGTTCGTGCTCGACGATGTGGTGACGGTGCTCGGCCCGACGGGCGACGCGGACCCCGCGCATGACCCCGGCCTCTCCGACGATCGGCTCATGGCGCTCTACGGTCAGCTCATCGCCGCGCGTCGGCTCGACGACGCCGTCACCGCCCTGCGCGATCAGGGCCGCGTGGCCGAGCACCCGAGCACGCGCGGAGAGGAGGCCGTCTCGGTCGGCGCCGCCACCGCGCTCGAAGCGACGGACTGGCTCTTCCCCTCGGGACGTGACGCCGCCGCGGTGCTCGCGCGGGGCGTACCGCTCGAGCTCTGGATGGCGCACATGCTCGCGACGGGCGCGGACCCCTCGAAGGCCCGCCAGGGTCCCGATCGATTCTCGTCACGCCGCTGGCGCGTGGTGAGTTCGAACCCTCACGCGTCGTCGCAGCTCACGCAGGCCACGGGGCTCGCGTGGGCCATGCGCGCGAAGGGCGACCGTCACGCCGTGCTCGCCACGCTCGACGAGGTCGCGGCGGAGAACGGCGAGTTTCACAACGGGATGAACTTCGCGGGCGTGATGCGCGCGCCCGTGGTCTTCGTGGCCCGCGCGCGCCGCGGCGTCGAGATCGCGCGGAGGGCCTTCGCGTACGGGCTCCGCGCGCAGCGGGTCGACGGCGGCGACGTGCTCGCGGTTCACCGCGTGGTGCGCGACGCGCTCGACCTCGCGCGACGCGGAGAGGGCGCGACGCTCATCGAAGCCTCGCTCGACGGAGAGGCCGACCCCGTGGCGAGGCTGCGCGCGCACCTCGTGAAGCGCGGGCTCCTCGACGAGGGCGACGACGCGCGCTGCGCCGAGGCCGCCGACGGAGCCATCAAGGCCGCGATCGAGCGCGCCGAGCAGGGCGCTGCGCTCGCCGCGTCGACGGTGTTCGATGACGTCTACGCCACGGCGCCGTGGCACCTCGCAGAGCAGCGCGCCCGCGCGGCCGAGTGACACGAAGAGAGAGCGACGCACACATGCCGCAGATGAACATGGTCGAGGCCATCAACGACGCGCTCCGCCACGAGATGCGTCGCGACCCGAGGGTGGTGGTGCTCGGCGAAGACGTGGGCAAGGTCGGCGGGGTCTTCCGCGTGACGCGCGACCTCTACGAGGAGTTCGGCGCCGAGCGGGTCATCGACACGCCGCTCTCCGAGGGAGGCATCATCGGGACGGCCATCGGGATGGCCCTCTACGGGATGGTCCCCGTGCCCGAGATTCAGTTCTCGGATTTCATCTTCCCCGCGTTCGACCAGATCGTGTCGGAGGTGGCGAAGTTCCGCTGGCGCTCGGGCGGCGAGTACCCCGCGAAGATGGTGATCCGCACGCCCGTAGGCGGTGGAATTCGCGGCGGGCTCTACCACTCGCAGTCGCCCGAGGCGTACTTCATCCACACGCCGGGGCTGAAGGTCGTGTGCCCGTCGAACCCCGTCGACGCGAAGGGGCTTCTCCTCTCGGCGATCCGCGACCCCGACCCGGTGCTCTTCTTCGAACCGAAGCGGGCCTACCGGGCCGTGAAGCGCGACGTGCCCGAGGGGGAGTACACCGTTCCGCTCTCGAAAGCCGCGGTGGCGCGCGAGGGCAGGCACGTCACGGTGATCGCGTGGGGCGCGATGCTCTACGAGGCCCTCGACGCCGCGAACAAGGCCGCAGCGCAGGGGATCGAGTGCGAGGTGCTCGACCTGCGCACGCTCTGGCCCGTGGACATCGACGCGGTGATCGAGAGCGTGAAGAAGACGGGCCGCGTGGTGGTGGTGCACGAGGCGCCCAAGACCTGCGGCTTCGGCGCCGAGCTCGTCGCGCTCATCAACGAGAAGGCCTTTCTGCACCTCGAAGCGCCGCCGGTGCGGGTCACGGGCTGGGACACGCCCTTCCCCTACACCCTCGAAATGGACTACCTCCCGCTCGCGGGCCGCATCCTCCCCGCGATCGTGGAGACCGCGAAGTTCTGATCACCAGAAGAGACACACGCGATGAATCGATTCGAGTTCAAGCTTCCGGACATCGGCGAGGGCGTGAGCGTGGGCGAGATCGTGCGATGGCACGTCAAGCCCGGCGACGCCGTGAAGGAAGATCAGCTCCTCGTCGAGGTGATGACCGACAAGGCCACCGTCGAGATCACGTCTCCGAAGGCGGGCACGGTCACCGAGGTCAACGGCGTCGAGGGCCAGGTGGTGAAGGTCCACGCGGTGCTCGTGGTGCTCGACCTCGGCGGAGCGTCTCCCGCGTCGCGCGCCGAGCCCGCGGCCACGGCGGTCGGTGACATCAAAGACACGCTCCCGGGCACCGAGCTCGTCGCGGCACCCGCCGCGATCGCAGCCCCTCCCGCGGCTGTCGACGAGTACACCGCGCCCGACGGAAAGGCCCTCGCCACGCCCGCGACGCGCAAGGTCGCGCGCGAGCTCGGCGTCGACCTCGCGAAGGTGCGCCCCACGGGTCCCGGCGGTCGCGTCACGCTCGAAGACGTCCGCGGATACGCGTCACGCCCCGCGCCGCTCGCTGCGCCGCCCGTGATCCCACACGCCGCGCCTGCGCCCGCTGCGCCCGTCGCCGCGCCCGTCGCGCCCGTCGCTGCGCCCGCGTCCGCGCCCGCTGCGCCGACGAGCCCGTCGCCCGCGCCCGCCGCGATGTCGACGCGCGCGCCGATCTCCATCGCGACGCCCACGGCGAAGCACGGAGAGGCCCTCGAAGAGCGCGTCCCCTTCGCGGGGATCCGTCGTCGCATCGCCGACCGCATGTCGCTCTCGAAGAACACCGCGGCGCACTTCACCTTCGTCGAGGAGTGCGACGTCTCGGAGCTCAAGGACCTCCGCGCGCGCATGAAGCCCCGCGCCGAGGCGCGCGGCGTGAAGCTCACCTTTCTGCCCTTCATCGTGAAGGCCGTGGTGGCGGCGCTGAAGAAGCACCCCGTGCTCAACGCGGCGCTCGACGAGAGCACCAACGAGCTCGTCTACCGCAAGTACTACAACATCGGCATCGCGGCCTCGTCCGACGCGGGCCTCGTGGTGCCCGTGGTGAAGCAAGCTGATCGGCTGAGCATCCTCGACCTCGCGCGCGAGATCGAACGCCTCGCCAACGACGTGAAGATCGGCAAGATGAAGGTCGATGACCTCCAGGGCGGCACCTTCACCGTGACCTCGCTCGGCGCGCAGGGAGGGCTCTTCGCCACGCCGATCATCAACTTCCCCGAGGTGGGGATCCTCGGCGTTCACCAGATCAAGCAGCGGCCCGTGGTGCGCGACAACCAGATCGTGATCGGAGAGGTGATGCTCCTCTCGCTCTCGTTCGATCACCGCATCGTCGACGGCCACGTCGGCGCGGCCTTCGCGTACGACATCATCCACTACCTCCAGGAGCCCGACGAGCTGCTCCTCGAGATCTGATCCGTCGCACCGAAGCGCTCCCTCGATCCGCGCGGGCGCCGCAATACGCGGCCCCGCCGGAGCGGAGCGAATCACATCAGAAATGGTCTTGGGAGCGAGTGGCGGTGCGTCGCGGAGACGCGCTCAGAGCGCGCCGTTGGTCACGCTGAACATGACCAGCGGACGAGGCGTTCCCGGCGCGGGCGCGGGCTGCGCGGGCGCGCCGGGAGCCCACCCCGAAGGCGTCGCGCCGCGCTGTCCGCCGAACTGCACGAGCGGCGCCCCGCCAGGCGCGGGCTGCGGATATCCGTACGGCGACGGCTGCGTGGCGCCGTAGGGCGAGGGTTGCATCGCGCCGTAGGGCGAGGGTTGCATCGCACCGTACGGCGCGGGCTGCATCGCACCGTACGGCGACGGCTGCGGCGCGCCGTAGGGAGCGGGCTGCATCGCACCATACGGCGAGGGCTGCGGCGCGCCGAAGGTCGGAGCGCCGGCGGCCGACTGCGGCGCGCCCGTCTGTGATCCGAAGCTGACGAGAGGGCCTCCGCCCGCCGCGGGCTGCGTGCGCGCGGCGCCAGTCTGGGGAGCCCCGAGGCCTCCCCACGATCCGGTCGCGGGCTGAGGAGCACCGAACGCAGGCGCAGGTTGAGGAGCACCGAACGCAGGCGCAGGCTGGGGAGCACCGAAGGCGGGCGCAGGCTGCGAGCTCCCAAACGCGGGGGCCGACGCAGGTGCGGAGGTGCCGGAGGTCGACGGAGACGCAGCGCCCCAGAGGGGAGCGGGCGTGTTCGCTGCGGGGGCTGCGGGCGCCGCAGGAGACGGCGCGATCGGCGCCATCGGAGCGGGCGCCATCGGAGCGGGAGCGATCGCGGGCGTGACCGTCGTGGGCACGGGCGCGCCGGTGCTGAGGTCGGTGGGGAGGCCCCAGATCGGAGCGTCGTTCTGCATCGGAGACGGTGCGATCGCGGGCGTCGGCGTGACGGGGATCGCGCCGGTCATCACCACGCCCTCGGTGCCGCTGCTGCTGCTGCCGCGACGACCGCGACGGCTGCGGGTGGTCGTGGGAACGGGGTTGAGCCCGTACGCGGGCGCCGCGGGCGCCATCACGACGGGGCCGGGCTGCGGCGCGACCACCATCGGGCTCGGACCCGCGGGCGCGACCGGCGCGACAACGACAGGACCCCCGCCCGTGCGGTTGCCCGAGGTCTCCTGCGAGGCCGTGCCGGTCACGTCGATGAAGCCCGCGTTCGTGGCGACGCCCCACGACATGCGAAGCGAGAGGCGCGAGCCCTCGATCGAGCCCGAGCCGTTGCGGAGCGTGAGGTTCATCCGGAGGTTGCGCACCGGGTCGGTCATCGCGCAGCGCTGGCCGCCGAGGAGCGTCACGGAGGTGTCCGACGAGAGGTTGCCCTCGAGCACGCAGCGCTCGCCGCGCTCGTTGGTGACGTGGATCGAGAGGTCGCCCCGCGAGCCCGCCCGGATCTCGGCGCGCTCGTGCGTCACGCGCGACTCCGTGGTCGTGATCGGAGAGGTGACCGACACGGTGGTGTTCGAAGTCACCGAGAAGGTGCCCGCAAAGAGTCCCGGCCCCCGGTGCTGCGCTGCGGCAGGGGTGGCGACGAGGAGCAAGACTCCCGCGAAGGAGCCGGTCGTGAGCCGCGCGCGCGTGATCATTCCGAGGATGGTGCTACCGGATCGCGCCGAGATCAAACCCCGATTTCTGCTCATGGTGCGCTCCTCGTTGATGCAACGCGGCATGGATGAAGGTCGTCCTACCAATGTGGTGCTTGTACGACACGCACGGTAGGGAACTTCGACCGCTCCACGAATGAACACCCGATGATGCCCATGACACCCATGACGCCCCCTCGAAAGATCCGCACCCTGGTCGTCGACGACGACGTCGACCTCGCGTCCTTCGTCGTCGAGCTCCTGCGAGCGCGCGGCCACGACGCCTCCGCCGTGCACGACGCCTCCGCCGCGATGGCGTCCATCGAGCGCGCGGCGCCCGACCTCCTCGTCACCGACGTGTGCATGGAGGGCATCGACGGCCTCCAGCTCATCGAGTGGACGCGCCGCTACGACCCTCGCATCGGCGTGATCGCGGTGACCGCCTTCGGCAACATCGAGACCGCGGTGCGCGCGGTCCGCGTGGGCGCGTACGAGTTCGTCACCAAGCCCTTCGAACCGCAGACCCTGCGCTTCGCCGTCGAGCGCACCCTCGAGCACGTCGCGCTCCGCGACGAGGTCTCGCGGCTTCGGAGCGAGCTCGGCGAGCGCTTCGGCGTCGCGGGGATCGTCGGCCGCAGCAGGGCCCTCGCGGAGATCGTCGACCTCGTGCGCCGCGTCGCCGACAGCACCACGACCGTGCTCATCACGGGGCCGAGCGGCACGGGCAAGGAGCTCGTCGCCCGCGCGCTGCACACCGAGGGGCGGCGGCGCGCGCGGCGCTTCGTGGCGATGAACTGCGCGGCCATCCCCGACACGCTGCTCGAGAGCGAGCTCTTCGGGTATCGCCGCGGGGCCTTCACCGACGCTCGCACCGACCGCGCGGGGCTCTTTCAAGAGGCCGACGGAGGGACCCTCTTCCTCGACGAGATCGGCGACCTGCCCATGACCCTCCAGGCCAAGATCCTGCGGGTGCTCCAGGAGCGCGAGGTGCGCCCCCTCGGCGCTTCGAAGGCCGAGCCCGTCGACGTGCGCATCGTGGCGGCCACCCATCAGGACCTCCGAAAGGCCGTGCGCGAAGGGCGATTTCGAGAAGACCTCTTCTACCGCCTCGCGGTCATCGAGGTCGGCGTCCCCCCGCTCAGAGATCGCCCCGAAGACCTGCGCCCGCTCGCGGAGCATTTTCTTCAGAAGTTCAACGCGCGGTCGGGGCGCGCGCTCAAGGGCTTCTCGGGCGCCGCCCTCAAGCGCATGGAGTCGTACGCGTGGCCGGGCAACGTGCGCGAGCTCGAGAACGCCGTCGAGCGCGCCGTCGCCCTCGCGCGCGACGAGTGGATCACGCAGGACGACCTCCCCGCGACGCTTCAGGAGAGCGCGGCGCCGGACCTCCTCACGGCCGCCGCGGAGCGCGAGATGACCCTCGACGACCTCACGATGGCCTACGTGCGCAGGGTCCTCGAGCGCAACGGCGGCAACAAGAAGCGCACCGCGCGGATCCTCGGCATCGACCGCCGCACGATCCAGCGCTGGCTCGGCGAGCCCGCGGGCGAGGGCGACGAGACTGGCTGATTCCCTCCGCGAGCGAGCGTTGGTAGCGTGCGCGGCCAGACGCCCACGGAGACCGCCGATGATCGCCGCTCGCACACTCGCAACGCTCTCGCTCGTCCTGTCGCTCGCGTCGTGCTCCGAGGGGAGCGACACCGCCGACGCCTCGGCCGCTCCCCTCGCGGCGACCTTCGAAAACGTCCAAGCGGTCTTCTCTCGCGCCTGCGCGTTCAGCTCGTGCCACGGGAGCGCGTCGCGCCCTGGCGGCGGCCTCAGGCTCGTCGCGGGAGAGAGCTACGCGGCGCTCGTGCGGGTGCCCTCGACGCAGGTCGCGAGGCTGATGCGCGTCGCGCCGGGTGACGCGTCCGCGAGCTGGCTCATGATCAAGGTCGAGGGGACGCTGAGCGCGGTCAGCGAATGTCGCGCGACGGGGAATGCGTGCGGCGTCTCGATGCCCGAGCGATCCGAGCTCCTCGCCGCGTCGGAGAGGGACCTCATCCGACGGTGGATCGCGGCGGGCGCGCCGGGGCCTTCGATGTGAGCGCCCCGGCCGAGGCGGTCAGTTGCAGGTGAGGCCCGAGCCCGAGGGGACGAAGCCGAAGGGCTGGCAGAGGTCGGGGCGCGACGTCGAGCAGAGGTTGCAGTCGACGGGGTAGTCCTGGCCCATGATGTTCGGGCAGCCCGCGAGGCCGCCCGTCGTGGTCGAGGTGGAGCACGTCGGGGTCACGCGTCCGCCGCCCGCGTCCGCCGTCGCCGCCGTGGCCGGCGCCGCGGGGAAGAGCCGCAGACAGCCGCAGCACGCGGTGACCGGGAAGTTGAACTTGGGCGACTCGACGGAGATGCCGCCGCCCGTGTGCCCGAAGGCCGACACCGCGACGATGATCCGCTTCGAAACGCCGGGGTTGTAGGCCGGGACGGGGCAGCGCGCGTCGAGGCCCGCGGGGCGCACGATGCCGCCGTGCGTGACGCACACGTCCTGGTAGAGCGCGCGGCCGATCTGCGTCGGGATGGCTTCGAAGAACGCCACGCCGAAGCCCGCGGCACCGCCCGAGCCCGGGGGGATCACGATGGTCTGATAGACCGTGTAGGGGTTCGCGAAGCTCCCGCTGACGAGGGGCCCCGTGGGCGAGTCCTCGTGGATCTCGACGACGAAGCCCTCGACGATGATCTGGCTCGACTCCGTGCGGTTCGACTGGATGTCGATGCGCGACGCGATGTTCGTCTGCATCAGCGGCGCGAGGTGATAGGTGGTCTTGAAGGCGAGGTCGAACACGCCTTCGAAGAGCCCCGAGCCCGTCTGGTCGTTGGAGAACGAGCAGGTGGAGCCCTGTGAGACCGGCTGCTTGATCGCGCGGATGTAGAAGGAAATCTCGTTGTCCGCGCACCCGACGCTCGCGGCGAGGGCGCCCATCAGGAGGAGCGAAGAAGGCCTTTGAAATGAGGGTCGAGGCGTCGCGCTCATGGAGATGAGCATAGATCAACGCCTCTCGCGGGCGCGAGTTTTTGGCGGGTGAGAAGAGACGCGCTGGAGCTCTGTTTCGACGGTGTTCGCGCGGCGTTCGAAAGGCCTCCGCCCTCGCGCTCCGACGCGGTGGCGTCGAGGCGGAGGGCGGCGGAAGTCGAAGCGAGAAGCGGTTCTGCGAAGCGCCGCGCGGGCGTCAGCGGCCGAGGGACTCGGCGCGGTTGACGATCCTCGGCGTGATGAAGATGAGCATCTCGGTGCGGCGGTCCGACACGCGGCGGCGCTGGAAGAGGAGGCCCAGGATCGGGATGTCACCGAAGAAGGGGACCTGCTCGACGTTGCGGCCGGTGTTGCGGGTGTAGATGCCTCCGATGACCGCGGTGCGACCGTCCTGAATGAGCAGGTCGGTCTGGACCTCACGCTTCAAGATCGTGGGGTCGCCGCGGGCGCCGGTGTTGTTGAAGTCAGGCTCGTCGCGAGAGACCGCGACGTGCAGGAGCACCGAGCCGTCGGCCGTCACGTGAGGCCGCGCGCGGAGGAGCAGTCGGGCCTCCTGGAAGGCCGTCTGCACGCCCGCCGCGCTCACCTGAGAGAACGGGATGAGCGTGCCCTGCGAGATCGAAGCCTCGTTGTTGTCGAGGGTCAGCACGCGCGGCGAGCTCACGATGCGGAGCACGCCCGAGCTCTCCGCGGCCGAGAGGCGCACGTTGAGGTTGATGTTCTGCGAGAGCGAGCCGAACGCGAAGCCGATGGCTCCACCGGCGCCGGTGCCGACCGCCGCGGGGAAGTTCACCGCGAAGTTCGGGTTCGCGATGCGCGACGACGTGGGCGAGAGGCCCGCGAGCGGGGCGTTGCCGTCCGAGGCGCCGCCGGCGAAGCTCACGTTGTTGGGGAAGAGCAGCCCCGTGGGGTTGCCCGACGCCTGCGCGAACGACCCGTCGCCGCCCCACTGGATGCCGAGGTCGCGCGAGAAGAGGCTCGTGGCCTCCACGATGCGCGCCTCGATGAGCACCTGCGGGGTCTGCGTGTCGAGCGAGCGGACGAGCTGCTCGACCTGGTTCAGGCTCGCCGTCGTGTCGCGGACGATGAGCGTGTTCGTGCGGTCGTCGACGGAGAGCGTGCCGCGCGTCGAGAGGAGCTCGCGGACGCGCGCCGAGAGCTGCGAGCCCGTGGCGTAGCTGATCGGGATGAGCCGCGTCTCGAGGGGCTCCAGCGCGATGTTCTGCGCCTGGCGGGCGATGGCGAGCTCGCGCTCCTTGTCGAGCACGGTCTGCGGCGCGATGCGGATGATGTTCCCGTCGCGCTGCATGCCGAGGGAGCGGGCCGCGAGGATGACCTCGAGCGCGCGGTCCCACGGGACGTTGTGCATGCGGATGGTGACGTTGCCCGTCACGTCGTCGGACGTGACGATGTTCACGTTGCCCACCTCGGCGAGGAGGCGCAGCACGTTGTGGATGTCCGCGTCGCGGAGGTCGATGTCGATGCGTCGCCCGGTCTGCGCGGAGGGGCCGCGCGCGCCGTTGATCTGCATCGGCACGGTGGAGAGGAAGCCCGCCTCCTCGCCGCCCTCGGAGCGCACCACCGCGGGCTCGTCGCGAGCGATCACCCGTGAGGGGGGGCGCTGCGTAGCGGGCGCGGAGTTCTCCGTGGTCGGCAGTGGCTGAGCGGTCGCCGCGGCTGGCATGAGCCAACCGAGGACGGCCAGGAGGGGTCCCGCGACGCGCCAGGGTACGTGGCGTCGACGCGAGGGACCGGGGGACCGCGTGGAATTTCTACGGTGCATCCATGGACCTCACAGAAGTTCGTCGCGAACGTACCGGCACGCCCCGCGGAGCCATGCATTTGTGGCAACGAATTCTGTTCTGTCGTCTGCGCGCCGCCTCGCAGACCCATAACTGGCGCTCCGCGCGACGCGCGAGGTAACTCCACCCGCGAGCCAACATGAGCGAACGAAGCGACCGGGCCTCGTGGGACGAGTACTTCATGCGCATCGCCACCACCGTGGCCTCGCGCGCGACCTGTGACCGCAAGCACGTCGGCGCCGTCATCGAGCGCAGCCGAACCATCCTCGCGACGGGCTACAACGGCTCCGTCGCGGGCCTCGAGCACTGCGACGAGGTCGGCCACATGATGGAGGACGGCCACTGCGTCCGCACCATCCACGCGGAGAACAACGCGATCATCCAGGCCGCGCGCAACGGCGTGCGCATCGAGGGCGCGGGCATCTACGTCACCGCGTCGCCGTGCTGGCAGTGCTTCAAGATGATCGCCAACGCGGGCTTGAAGCGCATCGTCTTCGGCGAGTTCTACCGCGACCAGCGCATCTTCGAGGTGGCCCGCAGGCTCGGCATCGAGCTCGTGCACCTCAACGCCGCGGGCGCCTCGACCGTCGGGGAGTAGTGACGGGATACGTCACGGCCTCGAAGGCCCCGCGCACCGCTGGAAACACTTGTTTTCAAGCTGTTCTGGCGAAGCGTCGGGGCGCGCCGCGGGCGACTTCGAGGGCGCTTCCTTGACGGGTGTTCAGTGATCCCTTATTCCGCTTCTTCACATGAGGAACGACCCATGACGACCGACGGCACCGTGGACGAGACCAAGGCCCCCGCGCCCGAGAAGGCGAGCGGTCGACGCGCGACCGCGGAGGCGATGGCGACGCGTCAGCGCGAGATCTCCGTGAGCGAGTTCTTCACCAAGAACCGCCACCTCCTCGGCTTCGACAACCCCGCCAAGGCGCTGCTCACCACCATCAAGGAGGCCGTCGACAACGCGCTCGACGCCTGCGAAGAGGCGGGCATCCTCCCGACCCTCATCGTGCAGATCGAGGAGGTCTCCGAGGGGCGCTACCGCGTCCGCGTCGAAGACAACGGCCCCGGCATCGTGAAGGAGCAGATCCCCAAGATCTTCGCGAAGCTCCTCTACGGTTCGAAGTTCCACCGGCTGCGGCAGTCGCGAGGGCAGCAGGGCATCGGCATCTCCGCGGCGGGCATGTACGGCCAGCTCACCACCGGTCGCCCCGTCGTGATCGTGAGCAAGATCGGCGAGGGCCGCCCCGCGTGGCGCCTCGAGGTGCGCATCGACGCGCGCACCAACAACCCCGAGGTGCTCAACAAAGACCGCGACAAGACCGTGCCCTGGGACAAGGACCACGGCACCGCCGTCGAGATCGAGCTCACGGGCCTCTACCGCGGCGGCCGCACGAGCGTCGACGCGTACCTCGAGCAGACCGTCGTCGCGAACCCGCACCTCGAGCTCACATACAAGCCCCCGCGCGGACCCGCGGTGCACTACCCCCGCGTCGCCGAGCAGCTCCCGCCCGAGGCGCAGGAGATCAAGCCGCACCCGCACGGCGTCGAGCTCGGCATGCTCATCAAGATCATGCAGGAGGCCACCGGGCGCACCGTCCTCGACACGCTGATGAACGAGTTCTCGCGCGTGACCGACGTCGTCGCCGACGAGATCTGCAAGCGCGCAGGCGTCGACCCGCAGGGCCTCGCGCCCAAGCTCGACGGCCCGCACATCGAGGCGATCCACGCGGTGATGGTGAGCTCGCAGGCGATGCTTCCTCCGGTGAAGCGCTTCGCCGCGCGCCTCGCCAAGAGCGACGGATCGCTGCGCGACGAGATGCTCGAAGAGGGCAGCGGCTTCTCGCAGGGGCTCGCTGAAGCAGTCGCGCGTCGCGCGTCGATCGACGCGACGGTGAAGGCCAGGCTCATCACGCCCTCGCAGCTCGAGAAGCTCTACGAGTCGCTCATGGGCGCGCAGGTGAAGATCCAAGCCCCGCCCGCGACCTGCGTGGTGCCCGTCGGCGAGGAGCTCATCGTGGGCGGCCTCAAGCGACGCTTCAAGGCCGAGTTCTACGCGGCGCACACGCGTCCCCCGGCGGTGTATCGCGGCAACCCCTTCGTCGTAGAGGCGGGCATCGCGTTCGGCGGCGAGCTCGCGAAGGATGAGGCCGCGGACCTGCTGCGCTTCGCCAACCGCGTCCCGCTGCTCTATCAGCCCCGCGCGTGCGGCGTCACCGAGGCCGTGGTGAAGGTCGACTGGAAGAGCTACGGGCTCCAGCAGCGCAGGGGCGAACTGCCCATCGGACCGCTGGCGATCTTCGTCCACCTCGCGAGCGTGTGGGTGCCCTTCACGAGCGAGGCGAAGGAGGCCGTCGCGCACTACGACGAGATCGTGAAGGAGATCCGTCTCGCGCTGATGGAGTGCGGCCGCAAGCTCGGCGTGTGGGTGCGCGCCAAGGACGCCGAGCGCTGGGAGCACGAGCGAAAGAGCCTGTTCGAGAAGTACATCAAGGAGCTCGCGATCTCGATCAACCGGATCACCGGCGTGGCCGAGCAGAAGGTCGCAGAAGACTTTCAGACCGCGATGACCAAGCACGTCCACATCACGCCGAAGGCGCCCGTGGGCGACGGCACGACGGGCGACGGCGGTGCGGCTGTGACGGCGGAGGGCGCCGAGAGCGCAGCGGTCGAAGAGGAGCGCAGCCCGAGCGACAGGCCACCCGCGGAGGATGCTCCCGCGGAGGCCACGGTGACGCCGATCGCGAAGGCGCCGAGGGCGCCGCGGTCGATGGACGACGGCGAGGAGCAGATGTCGTTCGGCTTCGGGACGGGCTCCGCGTTCGAGGACGTGACGCCCAACAAGACGCGCAAGTACGCGACGCCCGCGCGCAGCGCCGCGGCCCCCAAGCGGGCGACGGTGCGCGACGACGACGATGGCGCGAAGCCCGCTGCGAAGAAGTCTCCCGCGAAGACCGTGAAGGGCAGGAAGTGACATGGACGAGCGCGACAAGAAGACGCTGAAGAAGATCTCCGAGCTCGCCTACACGGCCCTCGCGTCGGCGCGGACGGGGAAGAACCCGGCCCTCGAGATCCCCGTGCGCGCCCTGTCGAACGTGAACTTCGACAAGGACGAGAAGATCATCCGCATGGGCGACTCGAAGCAGTCGCGGGTGTTCTTCCACTACAAGCAGGCCAAGGCGTACATGCAGACGTTCCTCATCGCGGAGCGCTGCAAGAAGCTCATCGAGGAGGGGGCCACCACCTCGATCCGTGACATCTACTACGACGCCAAGCACTCCATCGCGGGCACGAAGGAGAACACCTTCGACGAGCAGGCCGAGAGCGACCCGATCATCGAGGACCTCGAGGTCACCATCGACGCACTGCGCGAGGAGCTTCACCTGCGAGCAGAAAACAAGGGCGCGATGGTCGGTCCCATGACCATCCGTGACACGGGCGACGAGATCGACCTGCGGCGCATGGGCTCGGGCGGGTGGAGCGTCCCCTCGATCGTCGAGGACAACCGCATCCAGTTTCGCAAGCACGAGGCCGAGTACGTGCTCTTCGTCGAGAAGGGCGCCGTGTGGGCCCGCCTCAACGAAGACCGCTACTGGAAGACGCACAACTGCATGCTCATCCACGGCGGAGGGATGGCGGCGCGCGGCACGCGGCGGCTCCTGCGGCGCATGCACGAGGAGCTCAACCTCCCGGTCTACGTCATCACCGACAACGACCCGTGGGGCTTCTACATCTACTCGGTGATCAAGCAGGGGAGCATCAACCTCGCGTACGAGTCGATGCGCATGGCCGTGCCGAAGGCGCGCTTTCTGGGCATCTCGAGCTTCGACGTCGAGCGCTTCAAGATCAACCCCAACGTGGCCTCCATCGCGCTCACCGACGAAGACGAGAAGCGCGCCGACCAGCTCCTCAAGTACGAGTGGTTCCAGGACAAGCGCTGGCAGGACGAGGTCAACCGGATGAAGAAGACCGGGAAGAAGTACGAGATCGAGGCCCTCTCGACGCTCGGCACCCGCTTCATCACCGAAGAGTATATTCCGCACAAGATCCAGAACCGCATCTGGCTGGATTGATCTGCGCGTGGGTCCGCGCATCCGTCGGCTTACGTCCTCGCTCCCTCCCGCGACGTAGCGCTGCTACGTCTTGGTCGGTCGCTGCGGGCGCGCTCGACGGCTGCACGAACCGACGCGCAGATCTCCCGATCAGCGCTTCAGCATCTCAGCGCTTCAGCGCTTCAGCATCTCAGCGCTTCAGCCCTTCAGCACCATGATCGGCTCCATGCGGAGCGTCGGCGTGATGAGCTCGCGCTGGTCGTCGAGCACCGCGCGGATGTCGCGGTAGACCTCGGGGGCCTCCTCGACGAGGTCTCGCACGCGGCGACGGTCGTACACGACCCCGCGCATGCGGTGATCGAGCGCGCGCGCGTCGACGCGGTCGCGCGCTTCGCGGCGGGTCATCACGCGACCCGCGCCGTGTGAGCACGACGTCCACGACCGCGCGCAGCCGAGGCCGCGCACGAGCCAGGTCGCCGTCGCCATCGAGCCCGGGATGATCCCGAGCTCGCCCTCCCGCGCGGGCGTCGCGCCCTTGCGGTGAACGTAGAGGTCGCGCTCGCCGTGGCGCTCCCTCGCGACGTGGTTGTGATGCACGTCGATGACCTCGTCGGGCTCGACGCCCGTGAGTTCGAAGAGCACCTCGATCGCGACGGCGGCGAGCGCCTCGCGGTTGGCGCGCGCGAAGTCGAGCGCCCACGAGACGTCGTCGAGCCACGCGCGTCCCGATGCTTCGCGCGTGTCGAGCGTCGCGATCGTCTTCGGTGACGCGGGCGCGCGTTCGAGGGCCGCGCGCATGTGGTGGTCCGCGATCACCTTGCCGAGCCCGCGCGAGCCCGAGTGGACGAGGATCCAGAGGTCTCCGCCCGCGTCACGATCGAGCTCGACGAAGTGGTTGCCTCCGCCGAGCGTGCCGAGGTGACGGGGCGAGAGGGCCTCGCGTGCGTGCGTGAGCGCGCCGGTCGAGAGCGTCGCTTCGAAGAGCGCGGCGGGCGCCTCGCGACGCGCGCCGCGGTGGACGTCCTGACCTACGGGGATGCGCCGAGACATCGCGACGAGCGCGCGTTCGAGCGTGCGTCGGTCGAGCGACGCGGCCGCGAGCGGGAGGTGAACCGCGCGCACGCCGCATCCCAGATCACCGCCGAGCGCGGAGGGAACGACCTCGTGCTCGGTGGCGAAGACGGTCCCGACGGAGACGCCGTCGGAGACGTGCGCGTCGGCCATCGCGGCGACGTGGTCGACGACGAAGGGCTGCGACGCGAGGTGCGCGAGCTGACGCGCGGTGTCGTCGGCGAGCGCAGACGACCACGCGAAGACGGGCACGCGCTGGCCGCGTGACGCGTCGAAGATCACTCGCATGCGTCACCTCCATCGCTAGAGGGCGCCGCGGTGACGCCCGTCGCCACGGAGAACCGCAGCGCGGGGACGAACTTCAGCTCGACGGCGTCGGTGAGGCATCGCCTCAGATACGGCGCCGCGCGCTCGAGGGCGCGCTCGATGGTCGCGGGCGCGCACACCTTCGCGGTCGTGACGTGGACCTTCGCCGAGCGGTAGTCGGGCGAGAGTTCCACGAAGGAGACGGACACCGCGTCGAGCGCGGGGTCGGAGACGTCGTCGCGAAGGAGCGAGTCGAGCTCCTGTCGCAGCACGTCGGAGAGGCGCGCGTGGCGAAATCCTTCGCCGCGCATGGAGTCACTGTCATCTTCGAACAGATCGAACGGAGGCACGGAGGCACCGCGGGCATCGCGCCCACGGCGAGACGAGATCTTCTTCATGAGTCACACGCTCCAGAGACACGAACGGGAATTGCGATTCCCCTCGCGGCGTCGGGCGAGCGATCAGAGCGAGCTCGAAGGAGCGCTCAGTGCGTCAGGCGCGGCGCGCGAGGAGTGTGTCGGGACGCGTGAATTGCAAGCGGGTCCATGGTGCACCTCCTGACGCGCGAGATTGCGCAGCGGCCGCGGAGGGTGACCGAGAGGAGCGAGGGAGTCAAGGAGGAGGCGCGACGGATGACGTGAGCACCGGTGCGCTGCGGTAGAGTTCCGGCAAACGACGATGAAGGTGCAGATCCCCAACCGCTTCGAAGCGCTCCAGAACATGACCGAGGGGCACGGAGACCTGTCGTCGATCGTGCGCCCGGTGGCGTCTGCGCTCGCGGCGATCGACGAGATCTACGACGACATGTCGAGCGCCGGTCAGGGCGCCTTCCTCGTACTGGCGGGCAAGCCGGGCTCGGGCAAGACGACCTTTCTCAACACGATCAAGCTGTTTCGCGAGGGCGTGAGGACCATCACCCTCGACGCCGAGCAACCCATCGCCGAGGGGCTCGACGACCTCGCCGAGTGGCCCGAGCGGCTGCGGGTGGTCGTCCTCGCGGGGAGAGAGGCGCTCGCGAGCACCACCGACACCGAACTGGAGAAGGCCCTCCACGCGATCAATCAGTTCATCCGGTCGAAGGAGGGGCGTCGCTCCCTCGTGGTGTGGCCGACCAACAGTGACGAGGTCGTGCGACGTATCCAGGTGAAGGCGTCGCAGGTCGGCGGCGACGCGCTGATCGGCGTGCACCCCGACGGCATGCGCTTCGAGGGGCCGCCGAAGGACGAGTACCTGATCATCGCGCGCGGCACGGTGCAGGCGCTCAATGAAGGAGCGTCGCTCATCGCGCTCGGGGTCACCGACGAGCGCGCCGCGGAGCTCGCTCGCGAGGCGCCGACGATCGGGGCCTTTCTCCGCGCCCTTCGCGAAGAGGAGCGGCGGGCTCGGACCGTGCTCCTCAACCTCCTCCCCGAGCGGGAGAGGCACAACCTCTGGGTCGTCGTGGTCGCGGGCAACGACCCCGAGGACATCGTCGGGAACCTCACCAGCGGCGCGCACTTCAGCGCCGATATCGACCGGCTGCTCGCTTCCACCGACGCCAACGTCGTCCACGATCTGCGGCGCTACCCCGCGAAGCTCGGCATCCTCGGGAGGTCGTTCGACGCCCGGCTCCTCTACGTGCCGAGCATGACGGCGATGGCCCTCGTGCGAGACCTCGCGGGAGACGACCTCCGCGCGCGGCTCGCGGCGAGCGGGTTCCCCGCGAAGACCTCGGGCGACGGTCTGGCGCGGCTCACCGAGAGCCAGCTCGCGCGAGCGCTTCGCGGAGAGGGCGTCACCCTGCGCGCGCAAGGTCGCCCTCCGGGCTCGGAGAGGCGCGCCGAGTTCACGAAGCTGACGCAGGCGGCCAAGACCGACGACGGCGCGCTCAACCGTCTCTTCGGCGAGGCCCTCGTGAGCCTCGGACTCATCGCGGCCTACACGACCGAGGAGGAGCTCGGCGACGACTACAAGCGCGCGTCCGACGTGCTCTGCAAGACCGCGAGCGCGTCGGTGCGGCTGGAGTTCATGTGGCGCTCGGAGGTCTCCGTCGGAGAGGTCGCGCGGTACTTCCTCGAGAAGCTCTATCAGTACGGCAAGGCGATCGGATTCCTGAACGGGCACTGATGCCGAGGCCCGAGCAGACGTCGTCGCCGCCGCGACCTCAGACGCCCGCTGTGTGGGAGCGCAGAAGCGGCGGTCACTCCAGCGGGTTGATGGGCGCGTGGGCTGTCGGCGCTTCGGGCGTCGGCGCGGGGGCGGCGGGTTGCATGTGAGTCGGCGCGGCGGCGGGCGCCGGATCGTCCGCGCCCTGATGCGCTCGTGCGTGGGGAGCGCGTCCCGCTTGCACGACACGTTGGCGCGACGGACCACGCGTCGGAGTCAGCGGACGCTCGGGCGCAGGCATCGCGATCGCAGTCGGCGCATTCGCCGCAGGCGGCTGCGCGTCGGCGGTGGGCGTGGTCGTGATCGGACGCGCAGGAACGAGCGCCGCGGGCGGCTGCGCTTCCGTCGGAGGGAGCGTCGTGGCCGTGTGCGCCGTCGCAGACGACGCCTCCGTCGTGCGCGTCAGGACGCGAATCACCGCGGCCGAGACGAGCGCGCACACGAGAATGGCGCCTGCGATCGCTGCGTTGCGCCCTCGCTTCGGCTGCGCGGGAACCATCGGCGCCGTCGCCGGACGCAGCGTGGAGATGTCGGCGGGCGGCGTTGCGGGCGTCGGCGGCGTCGGCGCCAGCCAGGGCTGCGAAGGCGGTCCCACGACCGGGACGGTCGAGGCCGCGACGTGGTGGCGCTCCGTCGGAACGTCGGCCTCGAGCGCGGCGAGAAACTCGCCCGCGTTGGGGTATCGATCTGCGGGCGTGATGGCGAGGGCCTTCGCGAGCACCTCCTCCCCCGGCCCGACGTCGACGCCGAAGCGCGCAGGCGTCGGACGCGTCGGAGACATCACCTGCATCGTGAGCTTGAGCTTGTCGGTGCTGCTGTACGGCGGTTGATCCGTGAGCATCTCGGTGATGATGAGCCCGAGCGCATGCACGTCGGTCCACGGTCCCGTGCGGGTTCCGCTCAGTTGTTCGGGCGAGACATAGCGCGGCGAGTACGCGGCCATGATCGAACCGGTCTTGGTCTGTCCGCTCGCGGGACCGTCATCGCCCTCGGTCATGATCTTGGCGATGCCGAAGTCGAGCACACGCGTCGTCGGCCTCGCAGCGTTCGCGCGTCGGCTCCCTCGCATCGATGCGCCGGGAGCTTCGCGCGCGAGCATGATGTTGGCGGGCTTGATGTCACGGTGGGCGATGCCCATGTCGTGCGCCGCGGCGAGCGCGTCGATGACGGGCGCAAGGAGTTCGAGGCACTCGTGTGGGCTGCGTCCGCCGTGGCCGAGGCGTGCGTTGAGGCTGTCGGCGAGGGTCGCGCCGTCGATCCACTCGAGCACCATCCAGGGCGACTGCTCGCCCGTGGGCATGTTCGAGACGCCGAAGTCCGTCACCCTCACTACCGCGGGGTGTTGGAACTGCGCGATGATCCGCGCCTCCTCGACGAACTGCGTGAGAAAGCGCTGGTGCATCTCCGCGGGCAGCCCGGGCGGGAATCGCAGCTCCTTCACGGCGTGCGAGGTGAGCAGGGCGACGTGCTTCGCGCGGTACACGACGCCGAAGCCTCCGCGCGCGACGGCGGCCTCGACGTTGTACTTCCCATCGAGCTGGTAGCCGACGAGGCCGAACAGATCTTCCCCACCGCTCATGGCGACGGGCATCAAAACGCTCTTCTTTCCAAGGGTCAAGCGGACTTCGTGGGCGGTCGGGCGCGCTCAAACGCCCGGTGGCTCGCGGCTCGTCACGGCGCGTGAAGCGGTCCACCGGGACCGAAGACGTCGGCGCGGAGTGAGCGGCTCGCGACGCAACGCGCGCGGATTGAGCGGCGCGCTTCACAACGCGAAAACGTGTTGCTCCAAGATGTTTCGAGCGATGCACGCTGTCACGCCGCGTGCAGTCACCCCCGACGCGCGACACGGAGCACTGCTCCCTCGCGCAGAAGGATGCGATGTGACGATGAAGATTCGAAGCCGTGTTCGCGCCGGAGCCCTGGTCGACAACCACAACCGCGCGAAGCTCGCGATCCGCACGAGCGTGAAGGCGGGCGGACTGAACATGCAGCACAACCGCGCGAAGCTCACGATCCGCACGGGCGTGAAGTCCGGCGCGCTGTTCGAGAACCACAACCGGTCGCGCGTCTGAAGCGACGGGCAGCGGGAGGCTCTCGTGCGTCCATCGAAGGCGATGCGAGCAGAGGCGTCGCTCGACGTCGCCGCTGCTGCGAGCGAGCGGGCGAGCGATGCGCGGGCGCGCGGTGACATCGCGCTCGCGCGTCGCGAGGCCGCGAAGGCGCACGCGCTCTTTCGACGATGCGCGGGGGCCTCCCACCCCGACACCGCGTCGACGCTCGCCCTGCTCGGCGCCCTCGACCTCGACGCGGGAGACTTCAACGGCGCCCGCGCGAAGCTCTCGCGCGCGGTGCGATCGCTCGAAGGGTACTGCCGATATCGCGCCGTGCGTCCGATGCTCCACCGCGCGCGCTGCGACCTCGCGAGGACGCTCCGCGAGCACGGGCGCTACGTCGAGGCGCGCGCGTCGGCCGAGCGCGCGTTGGCGATCGCCAGAGGCATCGGTCCGCACGCGACGATCGAGGCGCTCAACGAGCGCGGGATGATCTGCAAATACGCGGGCTGGTTCGCCGTGGGCGTGCGCTCGTACCGCGCGGCCGTGGCGCTCCTCGAGGCGCAGTCTCCCGTCGATCGCGACGCCCTCGCGACGCTCCTTCACAACCAGGGCGGCATCGAGCACGCGAGGGAGCGCCCCGCGTGTGCTGTGGTGTTCGCGCGTCGCGGTCTCGCGATCCGTCGCGCGCTCGACGGAGACGATCACCCGAGGACGCTCGCCGACGAGGGCGCGCTCGCGGCGATCCTTGTCGACCTCGGAGGCTACGAAGAGGCCACCGAGATGCTCCTCACGCTCAAGACGAAGTTCGAACGCGCGTACGGACGCGCGCACGCCGAGGTGGCTGTCGTCTGCGACAACCTCGCGGTGCTCAACGCGCGACAGGGGCGCTTCGACGAGGCGCTCCCCTTCGCCCGCAGGGCGCTCAGGATCGTTCGCGCGAGGCTCGGTCGAGGACATCCCGAGGCGGCTCTCTCCGCGCACAACCTCGGGGCCGTGCTCGCAGGGCTCGGTCGCACCCGCGAGGCGCGCGTGGTCTTCGATGAGGCCATCAACGTCGCGAGGAGATCCCTCGGGGGCGCTCACCCCACGACGCGGGCGGCGGTCGAGGCGCGGCGTTCGCTCGGCTGAATGCGCGAGCGGCTCAGACGTTGTGGATGGTGGGGGGAAGAGGGAGCGGAGGGAGACGGCGAGCCGCGGAGGCTACGCGACGCAGACACCCGCGACGCAGCGGGGGGTGCCGCCGCTGCACGCGCGACCGCACATGCCGCAGTTGCTCGTGTCGGTCTGCAGGTCGACACACGCGCCGGGGACGCCCGGCGACGCGCCGCAGACCGTCTCGCCCGTCCCGCATTGGCAGCTGCTGTCGGCGCAGCCTCCGCCAGTGGGGCAGCGGACTCCGCAGGCGCCGCAGTTGAGGTCGTCGTTGGTGAAGTTGGTCTCGCAGCCGTTCATGCGGCTCGTGTCGCAGTCACCGCGACCCGTGTTGCAGGTGCAACGGCCCGACGTGCAGCCGCCTGCCGAGTTCGGACGCCCCACGCATGTGGCGCCGCACGCGCCGCAATGCGCGGGCGTCGCCTGCAGGTCGTAGCAGGCGTTGAACGTCTGCATGTTCCCGGTGGTGGAGCACGGGTTGAGCGACGTGGAGCAGGTCGGCGTCGCGCCCACGCACTCCGGCGTGCCGTTGGACCCGCACGCCGCGCAGGACGAGAACGCAGGCGTGGCGAGCGGGTTGGGCGTGTTGCCCGCGTTGCAGGTGCTGCCGGTGCAGACGGGTTGTCCGGTGGCGCCGCAGGCGGCGCAGGTGCCGCCCACGTTGACGAAGCCAGCGTTGCAGCCCGTCGCGCACGGAGGTTGACCGCTCGCGCCGCACGCGACGCAGGTGTTGCTCTGGAGCACGAAGCCCGTGTTGCACGCGGAGTAGGTGCACGTGCTGCTGACGCACGACCCCGACCCGTTGGAGAACGAGCACGCGCGGCCGCACATGCCGCAATGGTTGATGTCGTTGGTGAGGTTGCGGCATCCGGCGCCGGAGCAGGCCGTGAGGCCCGAGCCGCAGACCGTTCCGCAGGTGCTTGACGCGCAGACCTGACCCGTGGGGCAGGCCGTTCCGCATGAGCCGCAGTTGGCGCTGTTCGATGCGGTGTCGACGCAGGTGCCAGGGACGCCCGTCGATGCGCCGCAAACGATCTGTCCGGTGGGGCAGCGGCAGGTGCCCGAGGTGCAGGTCGCGCCCGCTGCGCAGGTCGTTCCGCACGCGCCGCAGTTGGAGTTGCTCGTCGCGGTGTTCACGCAGACGCCGCCGCAGAGCGTCTGGCCCGAGGGGCATCCGCAGACGCCCGCGGTGCAGATCTGCCCGCCGGTGCAGGTGGTCCCGCAGCCGCCGCAGTTGTTGGGGTCGGTGCCGCGCGTGTTGGTGCACACGCCGCCGCAGCTCACCAGCGTGCCGGGGCACACGCACGCGCCGCCCGAGCAGACCGTGCCGCCGCTGCAGACCCGGGCGCACGCGCCGCAGTTGCTGTTGTCCGCCGAGAG
Organism: Myxococcota bacterium; assembly: GCA_052035985.1. Lineage (GTDB taxonomy): Bacteria > Myxococcota_A > Polyangia > Polyangiales > CAISKJ01. The sequence goes on from JBPOHC010000551.1 coordinate 27,768, forward strand.
GCTCGTCTCGCAGCCGTTGGTGCGGCTCGTGTCGCAGTCCCCGAAGCCCGCGTTGCATGCGCCGAGCGTGCAGAGGCCGGTGACGCACGAGGCCGCCGCGCTGGAGAACAGGCAGCGATTGCCGCACATGGCGCAATGGCTGGCGTTGCTGGCGAGGTTGACCTCGCAGCCGTTGGTCACGTCGCCGTCGCAGTTGGCGAAGCCCGGGTTGCACGAGATCGCCACGCACGCGCCGCCTGCGCAGGTCGGCAGGCCGTTGGTGCGATTGCACGCGCGACCGCACGCGCCGCAGCTGTTCGCGTTGGTGTTGAGGTCGGTCTCGCAGCTCCCGTTGGCGTCACAGTCCGCGCTGGTGGTCGGCACGCACGACGCGCCTACGCCGCAGACACTCGCGGTGCACGTCGGCGTGCGCCCCATCGGCGCGGAGCAGATGTTGCCGCAGCGCGAGCAGTTGGTGACGTCGGTGGTGGTGTTCACCTCGCAGCCGTTGGCCGCGTTGCCGTCGCAGTCTGCGAAGCCCGCGGTGCAGGCGCTGAGGCGGCACACGCCCGCAGAGCAGGTCGCCCCGGCGTTGGGGAAGCTGCAGCGGTTCCCGCAGGCGCCGCAGTTGTTCACGTCCGTCGCGGTGCTCGTCTCGCAGCCCGCGGCGGGGCCCGCGCCGCTCACGCAGTCGCTGAAGCCCGCGAGGCACGCGGTCTGACGGCACGCCCCCGTCACGCACGCCGCCACCGCGTTGGGGAAGGCCGTCGCGCACGCCGTCCCGCATGCGCCGCAGTTGACGTTGTCGGTCTGCCGGTTGACGCACGCGAGCGACGCGCCCGAGCCGCACGCCGAGAGGCCCGAGGGGCACACGCAGGCGCTGCCCGAGCAGAACTGACCCGCGGGGCAGACCGTTCCGCACGCGCCGCAGTTGTTCGTGTCGACCGTGAGGTTGAAGCAGCCCGAGGCGCCGCACGAGGTCTGACCCGCGGGGCACACGCAGACGCCGCGCGTGCAGTTCTGGCCGGGGTTGCACGCGCGTCCGCACGCGCCGCAGTGGTTGAAGTCAGCCTGGAGGTCGCGGCAGCCAGCGCCCGAGCACGACGTGAGCCCCGACGGACACGCGCACATGCTCGACACGCACGACTGCCCCGCGGGACACGCGACGCCGCAGCCGCCGCAGTGGGCGTTGTTCGTGCTCGTATCCACGCAGCCCGAGGGAGGGCAGAAGCGCTGCCCCGTGATGCCGCAGGTGCACATCCCGCTGACGCACGACTGGCCGGCGGGACACACCACGCCGCAGCGACCGCAGTTGGTGCCGTCGGTGAGCGGGTTGGTGCACCCGACGCCCGTGCAGAAGATCTGGCCCGTGATCGAGCAGGTGCACGCGCTCGCGCGGCACACCTGGCTGCCGGGGCACGCGTTGCCGCACATCCCGCAGTTGTTCGTGTTGGTCACGAGATCGACGCACGAGTTGGCCGCCGAGCAGAACGTCTGGCCCGTCGTGGGGCAGCGGCAGGCGCCCGCGACGCAGGTCTCGGTCGGGTTGCAGCGGCGATCGCACGCTCCGCAGTTGGCGGCGTCGGTCTGCAGGTTCACGCAGCTTCCCGAGCAGTTGGTTTGACCCGTGACGCACTCGGGCTGGCACCGCGGCGAGGTCGCCCCCATCGGCGTCGTGCACACGTTCCCCGAGGGACACATCATCCCGCAGGCGCCGCAGTTGTTCCGATCCGAGGAGAGGTTCACGCAGCCGATGCCCGGGCAGTAGGTCTGTCCCGCGAGGCACGAGCACGTCCCGCTGGTGCACGACTGGCCCATGGGGCAGACGTTGCCGCAGCGTCCGCAGTTCGCGCCGTCGCTCTGCGGGTTGACGCACGCGCCGACGCCGCCGTCGCCCGCCGACGGGCAGAACATCTGCCCCGCCGAGCATGCGCACGAGCCGGCCATGCAGGGCTGGCCCGCAGGGCAGCGGTTGCCGCAGCGGCCGCAGTTCGCGTTGTCCGTGAGGGGGTTGACGCACGCACCGGCGCCCGCGTCGTTCGACGCGCAGAAGATCTGTCCCGCCGCGGCGCACGCGCACACGCCGAGGATGCGCGGCCCCGCATCGCTCACGCCGCCGTCGCGTCCGCCCGACGTCGCGGGAGGCGCCTGGCAGCGGTTGGGCGCGTTGCAGACCATGCCGCAGCCGCCGCAGTTGGCGTTGTCGCTCGCGGGGTCGACGCAGCGGTTGTTGCACACGATCTGGCCCGCAGGGCAGCGCTGACAGATCGTGCTCGACGCGACGCCGCTGTCCATCGTCCGGTTGTTCACGCAGACGTGGTTGGCCTGACAGCCGTTGTCGCCCGCGCCTGCGTCGGCGCGCTCGTCCGAGGGACAGCAGCGCTGACCCGCGCCGCCACACTGTCCGGGCTGGCCCGGGTGCTCCAGAGTGCACGCCACGAACGCGCACGACAGGAGCGCAAGGAGGTACATTCTCAACGAGTTCATCGCCCGCGACAGTACCACCACACGGTGAAAAATTGATGCCGGTTTGTCGCCCCGCGGAGATATCCTCCGCCCATGCGATCGAGGCGACGAGGGTCCTTTGTTCTCACCGGCGCGCTGCTCCTCGCGCCTGTCACCGCGAGTGCACAGTTTACCGAGCGGCTCTCGTTCGGACTCGAAGGCGGAGCGGGGACTCAGCTCCTCGCACCGCAGTCCGCCGAGTACGGCTTCGGGTTCAACGGCGGCGCGCGCCTCGCGGTGCGCCTCGCGGGGCCTGTCGCCCTCCAAGCCTTCGGGGCGTACTGGAACTGGGGCTCGAACGACGCGCAGCTCCCGGGCGGCGTGCTCACGGGCTTCGGCGGCGGTTTGCGCATCGCGCCGTGGGTGGGCAGCGCGGGTCGCTTCGTGCTCGACCTCGACGTGGGCTTCAGCCTCTCGGGCTCGAACGACCCGAGCGCGGGGACCATCCAGGCATCGGGGCTCCTCCTCGGCGGCGGCGTGGGGTGGCTCTTTCCGCTCGCGAGCGTGTTCTCGCTCGGGCCGATGGTGCGCGCGCACTACCTCACCAGCCTCGAGTCGGTGTCCGCGGGAGACCGTGATCGCACGCTCTTCTGGACCATCGGCGTGAGCTTCACCTTCCACGGCGCGCGCGTGCAGCCCCGCGTCGAGACCGAAGAGACCTCCGACCCGACGCGCCCTCGCATGCGCGCCCTCGAAGACACCGACCACGACGGCGTCCCCGACGCGGCCGATCGCTGCGTCGGGCAGCCCGAGACGATGAACGGCTACCAGGACGACGACGGCTGTCCCGACGTCGTCAACGACCCCAACGACGCCGATCACGACATGATCCTGGGCGCCGCCGATCGCTGCCCCAACGAGCCCGAAGACGCCGACGGGTTCGAAGACACCGACGGCTGCCCCGAGCCCGACAACGACCACGACGGCGTGCTCGACGCGGCAGACCAGTGCCCCGACCAGGCCGAGACCCGCAACGGCTTTCAAGACGACGACGGCTGTTCAGATACGAACCCCAACCCCGGCGCGCTCGTCGACGGCGATCACATCCTCCTCACGCAGCCCCTCGGCATCCGTCGCGGTCGCGTCGAAGCCTCTTCTGCGGCGCTCATCTCCGCGGTGGCGCAGCAGCTCGAAGCGCACCCCGAGATCCGTCGCGTGCGCGTCGAGTGTCGCTCTGACGAGGGCGGCAACGAGCGCAACAACGTCCGCCTCTCGACGCAGTGCGCGCGCAACGTCGTCAAGGCGCTGCGCCGCGCGGGCGTGAACAAGCGCAGGCTCCAGGCGCAGGGCGCGGGCTCGCTCAACGCGACGCCGGGGACCCCGAGCGTGCGCGTCGACTTCGTCATCGTCGACCCCGCGGGAGGCGCCGCGCAGGGCCCCGCGCCGGTCGCCGTCACGCCCGCCGAAGCATCAGCGCCCGCCGAGGGACGCCACGGCGGCCGCCGCGGACACCACGGCCGACGACGCCATCACTGATCGGGCGGCCTGACCGACGGCGGTGCGATGCTCGCGCCGTCGTCGCGCTTCCGTGCTGTGGTCGCGTGGGTCGAGACGCCCATGAGAATCAGCGGCTCATCCGAGAGCGAGAACTCCACGAGCTGACCGAGCTCGACGGAGACGCCGTTGCGCGACCCGTCGGCGTAGAGCCTCGCGTCGCGCATCTTGTTGTGGACCCGCAGCGTCTCACCCGGGTGCACGAAGCCGCGGAGCTGCGCGTACTCCACGCCCGGCGGCAGGTACGGCTCGCGCACGACGAACTGGAGCATCCGTGATCGCAGCGGCATGGGCCGTCCGCCCGCGCTTCGAATCGCTGCGGTCGACCCTGCGGCGGTCGAGATCCAGATGCCTGACGACGCCTGCTCCTCGCGCGTGTCGCCGAACTCGAGGATGTACTTCGACGTCATCGCGGGGACGGGGTGCGTGAAGAGCACCTCGTTGAGCACGCGGCGCTGCACGACCTCGCCGTCGACGGCGACCTGCATCCTCGCGGCGCGCACGCGGCTCACGCGGCCTTCCGCGATCGCGACGAGGTGATCGCGCACCTCGCCCATGCGCGTGCCGCAGAGGTACCCCACGGAGTCCATGGGCGCGGAGTTCACGCCGAGGATGGGCGTTTCGCTGAGCGAGCGCGCGACCCAGATGAGCGTCCCGTCGCCGCCGACGGTGATGACGAGGTCGAAGCCCGTCGCGTCGCCCACGCGGTCGCGGTCGCGGAAGGTGGCCTTCCACCCGACGTGCTCGATGGCGGCGCGCACCTCCTCGAGGGTCTTCGCGTGGTGGGCGTCGGCGCGTTCGAGGCGTGCGACCGTCGGGTCCTTGCTGTTGAGGAGCGCGATCACCCGCGCCATCTTGTGCTGCCGCACATAGAGGTCGTAGGTGCTCCGCTTGGCGACCACGAGCACGCGGCGTGAACCCGTCATGCGCGCATCACCCGCCGCGCGCGAGGCGGGCCTTGAAGCGGTGCAGCGCGAGCTCCGTCTTGGCGTCTTCGATCACGCCCTCGGCGACGCGCGCGAAGCACTCGGAGAGCGGCCACCACACGACCGCCGCGCCGAACTCGAGCACGCCGTCGCCCGCGGCGTGGACCTCCGCGTGAGGATCAGCAACGCGCGCACACACGATGTGGATCTTCTCGCCGCACATCCCGGGCGAGAGGAAGACGGGCACGCCGAGGACTTCGAACTCGCTCGAGGAGAGTGTGAAGCCCGTCTCTTCGTGAGTCTCTCGCGCTGCGCACGCGCGCACGCCGTCGAGTCCCTTCTCGTGGGCTTCGATGAGCCCCGCGGGAAACTCCCAGAGCTCGACGTCGGTCCTCGGGTCGGGCACGACGAGCTCGCGCGTGTGACGGAGCGCGAGCGGAGGACGCAGCGCGGAGCGCACGCACACGAGCGGGTCGGCGGGGGCGTCGTCACGGACGGCGAAGAGCACCATCACCACGGCGTCGAGGGCCTTTCGGTCGACGACGTCGTAGGGAAAGATCTCGCTCGCGGACCCGTCTGCGTAGTGGCTCCGCATGCGCAGCCTGCGCACCTTGAGGAAGCCCCCGTCGCTCGGGACGCTGCCCGACCTGTCGTCGATGATCTCGATTCGTGTGGTCATCGTTGGGAGTGGGGGAGGATATGCCCGAACCGCGCGCTACGGGAACATCGCAGGCGCGCGGAGTCCGGCGCCCTCGTCGAATCCGCACGCGAGGTTCATGCACTGGATGGCCTGGCCCGACGCGCCCTTGACGAGGTTGTCGATGGCGCACTGCGCGACGATGCGCTTCGCGCGGCGGTCGAAGAAGTAGGCGACGTGCGCCCGGTTGCTCCCCCGCACCCAGAGCGTGTCGGGGAGCGCGCCCGCGTCGAGCACCGCGACGGAGGGAGAGCCTTCGAAGTATGCCCGCGCCTCGCGGACCATTTCATCGACGGAGATGTCGTCACGCGACGGACGCGCGTACACCGTCGAGAGGATGCCGCGGGTCATGGGCGCGAGGGTGGGCGAGAAGGTGATGGTGACCGCCGCGCCCGCCACGTGCGAGAGCGTCTGCTCGATCTCGGGCGTGTGGCGGTGCGTCCCGGCGAGCTTGTAGCCGCGCACGCCCTCGGCGCACTCGGGGAGGTGCGTGTTCGAAGCGGGCGTTCGCCCCGCGCCTGACACGCCCGAGAGCGCGTGCACGACGAGGTCATCGCTGCGCGCGATCCCTCGCGCAAGGAGCGGGAGCATCGGCAGCGCGCTCGCCGTTGGATAGCACCCAGGCACCGCGACGAGCTTCGCGCCTCGCAGCGCCTCGCGATGGAGCTCCGGGAGCCCGTACACGGCCTCGTCGAGGAGCGCGGGGGCTGCGTGCGTGGCGCCGTACCACTCGGCGTAGACCTTCGGATCGCGGAGGCGAAAATCCGCCGAGAGGTCGAGCACCGTGACGCCCCGCTCGCGGAGCGCGCGCACGCACTCGATCGACGCGCCGTGAGGGAGCGCGCAGAAGGCGACGTCGGCCTTGCGCGCGACGACGTCCGCGTCGAAGGGCTCGACGGGCGCGTCGAGCAGGCCCGTGAGCGACGGGAGCACCGCGCTCGCCTTCGGCGTGAGCTTGCTGTGCGCGCAGAGCGCGGTGACCTCGACGCGAGGATGACCGAGGAGCAGGCGCAGGAGCTCCGCGCCCGTGTAACCCGTCGCGCCGACGACGGCGACGCGGACACGTTCCGGTGCTGACATGAGATCGCCTCCGGGTGAGACGGTGCTTGGTGAACGGGAATGATGGGGAGGAGGCAGCGGAGCGTCGTCGCCGTGAGGGCGTGACGCTCCGAGAGGTCAGCGCTTGGAGTACTGGAAGCGCTTGCGGGCGCCGGGACGTCCGTACTTCTTGCGCTCCTTCTTACGCGCGTCGCGCGTCAGGAGGCCCTGGCGCTTGAGCGGCGTGCGGCGCTCGGAGTCGGCGCCCGTGAGGGCGCGCGCGATGCCGAAGCGGACCGCGTCGGCCTGCGCGGCGAGCCCGCCGCCCGCGACCGAAGCCTCGACGTCGTAGCGACCGAGCGCCTCGACGATCTCTAAGGGCTGCAGGATGAGCAGCTGCGACGCGGGGCGCGGGAAGTACCGGTCGTACGGCCGGCTGTTCACGATGATGTTCCCCGAGCCGGGACGGATGTACACGCGCGCAACGGCGGTCTTGCGCTTGCCGGTGGCGTAGTGGCGGTCGGTCTGGACGGTCATTGGATCTGTTGCCTCGATCAGAACTTCGACGGGAGGGACTTCGGCTGCTGGGCGGCGTGCGGGTGCGCGGCGTCGGCGTACAGCTTGAGCTTGCGGGCCATCTGGCGGCCGAGAGAGTTCTTCGGGAGCATCCCCCGCACGGCCTTCTCGATGAGGTACGTGGGCTTGCTCTTGAGCACCTCAGCAGCCGAGCGCGTGCGCAGGCCGCCGGGGTGTCCCGAGAAGTTGTAGTACATCTTGTCGGTGAGCTTCTCGCCCGTGAGCGCGACCTTGTCGGCGTTCACGACGACGACGAAGTCACCGGTGTCGATGTGCGGGGTGTACGTGGGCTTGTGCTTGCCGCGGAGGACGCGGGCGATGTCGCTCGCGATACGCCCGAGGGGCTTGTTGGTCGCGTCGACGATGAACCACGACCGGGTGATCTCGGCGGGCTTCGCGGTGTAGGTGCCTTGCATGATCAACCTTCCAAAACGTTACCGTGCAACCGACAATCCGTCGGGCCATCGGGAGGGCGGGAGGTTACAGAGTTCCGCCCCACTGTCAAGACTGTGAAGCGTGGTGAGGGTGTCTATTTAGAAGTTCCACGAGAGGCCGATCGAGCGCGGCCCCACTGCGACCTGGACGGTCTCTTCGCGGGGGCGCCCGACGAAGAACAGGGTCACCCCTGCGGCGACGAGAACCCCGCCAGCGACGAGCATTCCCGTGGTCGCCGTGGCGAGCGTATCGACGGAGTTCCGCTGGTCCAGGGCGGCTTGCGTGGGGCAGCGGCGGTTCGGGCAGGCGGCCTCGAGGTCTGCGAACTGCCCGTTCGCCATCACGCCCGTGATCACCCCGCCGATGAGGGCCGCCGCGCCGACGCCGGCCGTGATGATCCCGACCGTTCGCAGGGGGTTGGGCCTGAGCACGATCTCGGTTCTCGGGGGCAGCACGACGGGGGCCTCGACGCGCTGCACGACGGGCGCTTCGATCTGAACCCGCTCGGTCGCGCCGGGGCTGATGTTGATCACGTGCTCGCGCTGAGGCTGGTTCGGCACGCGATCGACGATGCGGTGCTGACCCGCGTCGACGAAGCGGACGGTGTTGAACGACGTCGCGGGGTAGGGCTGCCCGTCGATCTCGATGACCACCGCGCCCTGAATCGCAGACGGCACCTCGACGACGAGGTGGCCGATGCGCGAGTCGAGGCGCGTGAACTCTCGCCGGGCCTCTTCGACAGCGGCGCGAAACACCGCGGGTGCTTCGGGCGGGAGCTGCTCCTGGCTCAGGCGCTGCCACGTCTCGACCGATTGCACCATGCGCGGCGGCGTCGAGCGCTCGTACGCGATCGCGAGGTACTTGAGGTGCACCGGCGCGTGGAACAACTGCTCCGCGCGTTCGAAGCGATCGATCACGGTCGCCCAGTCGGCTCGACCCTGCGCCGCGATGCCCTCGAGCGCGAGGGTTCTCGCGGTCTCTCGGTTCGCTGCGTCGGACTGCGCCGCCGGTGCGGGCTGTGCCTGAAGGCTCGGAGTGAAAGCCAGCGCTCCAACGAGCGCGATGACGGGGAGGCGATACGCGGGCGCTCTCATCGGAAGGATGAGATACGCCCGTTAGCTTGTGATTTTCAACTAGTAACCAAGGGGATCGCGCGGGTGCGTCCCCTGGCGAGGACGCCGCGTCGTGGTGCGGGGCGGCGTGGTTTCTGCCGCGGGCTGCGTGCGGTCGCGATGCGGGCGGTGCGCTCCCCGGGTGCTGTTTGAAGGGGGATCAGGTTGCGCTGCGGGCTGCGTCTCGGGAGGCGCCGCGGGCTGCGTCTCGGGAGGCGCTGCGGGCTGCGTCTCGGGAGGCGGCGCGGGCGGGGTGTTCTGCGCGAGAAGCGGCGCGGGTGCGGCTGCGTCCGTCGCCTGCTGGGTGGGCTGCTGCGCGACCTGGGTGGGCGGCGTGGGGTTGGTCGCGGGCGGTTGGGGCCTCGCGATCTGGGGCTGACGCGCGGGACGGTTGATCGGCGCGGGTTGCGGCGCTTCTCCTCCACCACCGAACGCCGCGAAGCCGATGCCTCCGAGCGCGAGGACTCCCACTGCGGCCGCTGCGATGAGGGCAGTGCGGGGCTTGCGCGCAGGCGCGGGTTCTTCGGGCGCGGTGTTGGGAGGCGTCGCCCAGACCATGTTGGTGGTCGCGCCGGGACGAGGCCCCGACGACACGCCTGGCCCCGTGGCGCCGACGATGTCGATCGGGTTGATCACGGGGATCGCCATCGTCGGGGGGAGTCCTCCGTTCGAGGCATCCTGGGAGGGGTCGCCGAAGAGCGGCTGAGGGGCTTGAGGCGCCGACGCGAACGGTCCCGAAGGATCATTCGAGAGCGCAGGCGCTGCCGGAGGAGACTGGTGTTGACCACTCCCCGACCCGGGCATCGGGTGCGGGCCCGACTGGAGGCTCGCGGGCGCTTGGATCGCGGGTTGGAAGCTGTTTGGCGTGGGAGGCGCGCCGATCGGAGCCATCGTCGGAGGCCGCATGCGATTCGGGTCGGGCGGCCTCGCGGCAGGCGGCGCAGGCGGCGTAGGCGGTCCTCCGAGCGACTCCGCGATGGGCGCAGGCGCCGCGGGAGGGACGTTGAACTTGCCGGTCTGGGGGCGTTGACCGACGCGGTTCATTCCCGCCGCGGGGAGCGGTGCGGCCTTGTTATCGCCCGCGGGTTGGAGCGCTGCGTTGACCGTCGTCTCGCCCTCTTCTTCCTCGTCGGCGAAGGTGGGGAGCACCCGAGGCGCGCCCTCGAGTTCAGCGATCACGGCGTGCACCTCTTCGAGCATCGCGCGGGCGTTCGGGTACCGCTTGTCGCGGTCGTACGCGAGCGACTTGTCGATGATGCGCGCCACCGAGGGAGGCAGATCGGGGGCCACTGAAGTGATCGGTCGCGCGGCCTGCGTGGCCACCATCACGATCATCTCCTGCGTGCTCTCGCCCGCGTGGGGGGTCGTGCCTGCGAGGAGCGCGAACAGGGTCGCGCCGACCGCGTAGACGTCGGTCTGGGGACCCACGGAGTTCATCTTCCCGAGGGCCTGCTCGGGGGACATATACGCGGGGCTGCCGACCACCATGCCCGTGCGCGTCGCCGACACGTTGGAGCCGTCGCTGACGCGCGCGATGCCGAAGTCGAGCACGTGCACGACGCCGTCGCGGGTGATGAAGAGGTTCTCGGGCTTGATGTCGCGGTGGATGATCCCGCGCTCGTGCGCGTTGCCCAGGCACTCGAGCACAGGGATGAGCATCTTGAAGGCTTCGACCGGGGGGAAGCGCTTCTTCTTCCGGCGGGCCTGCGAGAGCGTCTGCCCTTCGAGGAGCTCCATCACCAGAAAGACCGTCCCGTCGGTCTCGTCAGTGTCGTCGTCGAAGACCTTCACCGCCGCCGGGTGGTTGATCTTGTTCGCGACGTACCCCTCCTGCACGAGCCTCTGGGCGAAGTTCGTGTCGTACATCAGCGTCGGGTGAAGCATCTTGATGGCGACCTTCGACCCGTTGCGGTGCGTCGCCTCGTAGACCGCCGCCATGCCCCCCACGCCGATGAGCCGGTCCAGCGTCCACTTGCCGCGGAGGAGCCGACCCACCCGAGCGCGGGCGTGGGTGGTCAAGGGATCTTCTGCCATGGTGTTCTTCCCAAATCCGGAGGTGTCGGGGAGGGGGTGTGACCCGAACGTCACGCCGACGTTAGCACGGTCACCCTACTACGGCGCAGGTCGGAGGTGGGTGTTTTGACGGGCGTCGCGGCGGGACGGTGTCGGACAGCGCGACGAAGAGAAAAGAAGGGGGCGAGCGCTACAGGTCGGCAGGCATGAGGGTGAAGGGGTACGTCACCGTCACCGCGCCCGAGTCTGCAGGGACGGGGAAGTTCCACCGCCGCACCGCGCCCGCGATGCACGCGGAGACCGACGGGATTCCGAGGCCATCCTGCATCACGCCCGCCGCGAGCACCGCGCCTCCGCCCGCGATCACGAAGCGGATCGCGACGCGCCCCGACGCCGAGGGGTTGATCGACAGGCCCTGCTCGTAGCAGCGGTTCACCTGGCCGATGTTTCGGAGCACCACGCGACGGATGGCCTCGGGGGCGATCGACCCGGCGATGTCGGGGGTCGACGGCGTGACGCGCGGGCCGTGGGTCGCGCGCGGGCTCTCGCGCAGCGTGCCCCGCGTACGTCCGTAGGTGCAGTCTTCGCCGGGGCGGCAGTTACCGTGGCCGAGGGTGCCGAGGGGCCCGGTGCCGATGCCCACGTCGTGTCCGCCGCCGCCGATGCCCGAGCCCACCGTGTCGAGGCCCGCCATGCCGAACGAGTCGCCCACGTCGGCGCCGTTCATGTTGCCGTTGGCGTCGCGGTCGCCCGCGCCCGCTTCGGTCATCGCGCCCCAGGGCGAGATGATCCCGCTGTGCGAGCCCTGCGCGGCAGAGGCTGCGCCGTTCATGGCCGCGAAGATTCCGCGCGACTCGACGACCTCGCGGGCCGAGCGCTCGCGGGCGACCTGCGGCGGCTCGTTCGAGCGACGGCGGATCTCGTATCGGTGGTTGCGCGCCGTGCTCTGGTGGTCACCCATCGAACCCGCCGCTCCCTGGTGCGCCGCACCCGCCGGTGCGTCGGCCGCGGCCTCCTGCGTCTCGGCCTGCTGCTGCATCTGCTCGCTCTGGCGGGCGACGAAGTCACGGAGCTCCGCGAGGCGCGCGTCGTTCTCATCGCTCACGAGCAGGCCGCTCTGCTGAGACGCCACGCGCATCAGCCCGAGGAGCGCCGCGACGGCGAACGCGCTGCCCGCCCACGCCATGCGCAGCGCGGGGTCCTTGCGGGTGACGTGCGCGTAGCGGCGGCCGGCGGCGACGACGCGCGCGAGGATCACCAGACCGGCGAGCTCCATGCGGTAGCGTCCGCCCGACACGACGCTGACCTCGTAGGCGCCGGGCGTGTCGGTCGAGGGGCGCGCGATGCCTTCCGAGATGAGCGCCGCGAGCTCGCGACGGACGCCGTCGAGCTCGACCTCGCCGCGCGCGCCGGGGAGGAACACGAAGCGCGTCGCGTCGGCGTCACGGGCGACGACACGCGCCTCGGGGCCGCCGATCACCGCGGCGTCGATGACGAAGCGCGACGCGTCGTCGGGCGTGGCGCGGTCGACGAGCGAGAAGCCCTGCGCGGCGTCGAGGTGCGTGACGTGGAGCACGGAGCGCTCCCACATCACGGTCACTTCGACGGAGAGGGTCGATGCGTCTTCGACGTCGGCGGGGTTGATCTCACCGCGCTTCACGAGCTGGTAGTGAGCCTCGGAGTCGGCGACGGGAGCGGACACGGCGAACTGATTCGTGGTGGGGCTGAGCGTCGTCATGGCGGTAGACCTCGTAGTCCGCGGACGCGCTGTTGCGTCGTGCGGTCACGGGCTACGACAGAGACACCTCGATGTGGTTCCTCGAAAAATCCAAGGAGTTCAGGTCGGGGTCTGCGCGCCGGGGAGAGGCGATCGGTAGAAGAGCGTGATCGTGATGCAGTGGTAGGCGTCGTCGCTCGACTGCGTCACCACCTTGTCGATCACCTCGGCGTCCGGGTGCTCGCGCATCCAGCGGCTGACGCGCTCGCCGAGGTCCTCGCGGTCCATCGCTGTCGTTGCCGAGAAGACCTTCACGCCGTTGAACGACATCGCTCCCTCCGCTCTCTTCGTCGCAACCTACCGCGGATCTCGCTCGCCCGTCACGCGCCTCTCGCGGCCTTCGCGATCGCGGCCTCGTCGACCTCGTCGCGCGCGATTCCGCGCAGCGCCTCACGCAACGAGTCGCTCGCGCAGGCGTCGGCCGCGACCCTGACCCGCTCGATGGCCTCGGGCTCTCCCGTCGCTGCGAGCGCGAGGGCCGCGCCGACGCGTCGCTCGGGCGTCGCCTCGGGGTCGTCGAGCGCGCGGGAGAGGTCGTCGCGGGTGAGCGTCACGTCGCGGTACGCGCGGCCCGAGATCAACGCTCTCAGCGCGTCGCGCCAGAGGTCGAGGGATCTACCTCCGCGGTCGAGGAGCTCGAGGGGGGCGTTCGGGCCTCCCTGCGCGCGCGCCATCGCGCCGCGGATCATCTCGACCATCCCCGCGGTGCGAGCGGGGTCTCGTCGCGAGTGCGTGATGAGCACCAGCTCGCCCGATCGCTTGCGGAGCACCACGTCGTTGCCGTGCCACGCCTCGACGGAGGCCAGGTCGCGGTGCGCGATGAAGCCGCGGGAGAAGCCGCGCTTCCACGACACGCCGTCGGCGCCGACGGTGATCTCCGCGGGGCCCAGGATGCGCGCACCGAGCATGCACGCGGCGGCGAGGAGCGAGAACCCGAGCGCCGCCGTCGAGCGCGCGTCGAGCCGCATCAGCAGCGAGAAGAGGAGGAACATCGGCGCGCCCTGGAGGAGCACGAAGATCACCGTGGCGATCCCGTAACCGAGGCCGTCCCAACGGCCGCCGAAGAGCACGCGAACCGCGCGACGGCGCGCGTCGATCCCCGCGGCGGCGAGGGCCGCGTGACCGTCCTCCGCCGAAGGCACATCCGCCGTCAGCACGTCGCTGTTCGCGCGGAGGAACTCCACGGACGCGCCCGCGCTGCCCGGAACGACCCATCCCGCGGTGAACTCCTTCGCCTCGAAGACCTCGCGTGATGTCGCGCGCTCGAGCACGATGCCCGCGGGCGACACCTCGATGGCGCCTGCATCGCCACGCTTCGCGCTCGCCACGACGCGCGCGTAGATCAGCATCGCGAAGGTCATCACCACCGTCGGGATCACCGTCAACGGCAGCGCGCCGAGCGTCGCACCGAGCGCGATCCCGGCCGCGAAGGTCGCCACCGCGGCCACGGTGAGCTTCGCGGCGAGCGAGTGGCGACGGAGCGCGACGCGTGGGCTCGTGAAGCGGAGCGTCGTTCCCTGCGGCAGCACGGCGCGAGGATACTCCGACGGCGCTCGTGCGCGTGCGCAACCTTGTGTCGCCGTGGCGCCGACCGCGGACGCGCGTACACTCGCCGCCCTCCGATGGTCTCACTGCGCATCAAGAACCTCGAATCGCTCGATCCCTACGCGGTCCCGCTGCCCAACGGCACCGAGGTCACCACGGGCGTCGACCGCCACACCCTCGACGGCGCGCGCCTCGTCACGCAGGGCGCCGTCGGCCGCGTGGTGAGCTCCTCCGACGAGGGGATCACCGTCTTCATCGTCGGCGTCGGGACGTGCCGCTATCAACGCGCCGAGCTCACGCCACACCGCATGGGACAGCTTCGCTACGCGCTCGAACGCGAGGCCAGCGAGTCGGCGCTCAAGCCCTGCGTCGTGCTCGAAGCCACCGTGGGCTCGCGCGCGTGGGGGCTCGCCAATGAGGGCTCCGACACCGATCGACGCGGTGTCTTTCTGCTCCCCTTCTCGTGGACGATCGGGCTCGGTGACGCGCCCGGTACGCTCGTGAGCGCCGACGGGAGCGACTCGTACTGGGAGTTCGACAAGGCCGTGCGGCAGCTCCTTCGCGGCGACCCCAACACGCTCGAAATGCTCTGGGTCCCCGATGTGCGCGCGCTCGATCCCGTGGCCGAGGCGCTCATCGCGCGACGTGAGGTCTTCTCGTCTGTCGAGGTCTACGGCACCTTCGGCCGCTACGCGCTCTCGCAGGCCCGCAAGCTCGCCCAGTCCGCGCGCCTCGCCGAACATCGCGCCGTCGTGCTCGCGTGGCTCCGCGAGTCGCCCAACCTCTCGCTCGACGCCGTCGCGCGGCGGATGTCCGAGCACATTCGTGAGGCTTCTGAAGAAGGCGTCCAGCGGTGTCGGCAGTACGTCAAGCAGCTCTATCGGTCGATGCATGACCAGGGGATCCTCCCCGTGGCCGAGTTCGAAGCCCTCGCGCGCTTCGCCGTCGAGCGCTCGATGGACTTCGACCTCCCGCGAGAGCTCAGGCCCAAGAACGCCTACAACCTCCTCAGGCTCGTCGCGTCGGCGACGCACTGGCTCCGCACGGGCGTTCCGCTCATTCGCGTCGAGGGAGAGCTTCGCGAGAGGCTCCTGCGCATCAAGCGCGGCGAGGTGGGACTCGACCAGTCGCTCGCGTGGACCGAGGCCATGGCGGGCGAGCTCGATGAGGCGCGCGCTCACTCCGTGCTGCCGAAGCGTCCCGACGTGCAGGCCGCCGATGCGCTCGTGCGCGCCGCGAGAGAGGAGTCCGCGAGGCGGTGGTTCTCCGTCGCGCCCGGTCCGTGGGGACGTGACGCGCCGAGCGCGCCCGCCGTGGCCCACGAGCAGGACGCGCGCGCCTCGTCGTAGCGGCATCCCTGAGGCGTCTCGGAGGGGTCCGTACCCCTATTTCCGACGCGACGCGGTCGTCGGGAGGGGTCCGCACCCCGATTTTCGACCGCGAAGGTGCCGCAAGGAGGGGTCCGCACCCCGATTTTCGACGCGACGCGGTCGTCGGGAGGGGTCCGCACCCCGATTTTTGACCGTGCCCCCCCCGCCGGGAGGGGTGCGCACCCCGATTTCTGCTTCCGCAGACGCGTTGCGCCTCGGGGAGACATCCCCGACGATCGCCGCCCCATGCGCGCCGCGAAGCTCACCGCCCTCCTGCTCGTCTGCGCTTGCAGCGCTGAGCCCACCACGTTCACCTCGCCCGACGCGAACTCCTCCCCCGACGCCGTCGCGGATGTGAGCTCCGACGGACCTCCGCGCTTCGGGGATGTCGGTCCCCTCGATCGCCCCGCATCGGACGTTGCGCCCCTCGATGACGTGCTCGTCTACGCCAACACGGCGTCGGAACTCTACCGCGTCGATCCGCGCGGCTTCGCCATCACGCTCGTCGGGCGCTTCACCTTCAGCGACTCCGATCAGGATCACCAGATGACCGACATCGCCGTCAACGCGGCGGGCGAGATCTGGGGCATCACCTTCAACGCCATCTATCGCATCGACGCGGCCACCGCGCGCTGCACCCTCGTGTCGCCGCTCGAAGGGCAATACAACGGGCTCACGTTCGTTCCCGTCGGCGTGCTCAACCCGAGCGCCGAGGTGCTCCTCGCCGTCGCGGGGAGCGGTGACTACTACGTCGTCAACACCAGCACCGGACGCGTGCAGCGCCTCGGCTCCTACGGCGCCTACGCGTCGAGCGGAGACCTCGTCTCGATCGCGAGCGCCGAGACCTGGGCCATCGTGAAGGTGCTCGGTGAAGACAACCTCGCGCGCGTCGACCTTCGAACGGGCCGCACCACCCTCGTCGGCCCCACCGGCGTCGACGACGTCTGGGGCCTCGGATACTGGCGCTCGCGGCTCTACGGCTTCACGCAGGGCGGCCAGTTCGTCACCCTCGACCCCGCGACGGGACGCGCCACCGTGCAATCGACCGCCAGCCGCGCGTGGTGGGGCGCGGGCGTCACGACGATCGCGCCCGTCGCGCCTCCGTGACGCGCGTCGCCTCTGGACGCGCGCGGAGGGAGGGTGTTCCCATGCACCCCGATGCGACCCGCGACCTCTCTGCGACACGCCTCGCTCGCCCTCGTCTCGCTCGCCCTCTCGGGCTGCCCTGACGAACCGATCGTCGTTCCGCCCGCGGACGCGTCGATCGATGCGCTCGTGAGAGACGTAGCCACGGACGTGCAGCGCGACGCGGGGATTGATCGTCTCGACGCCCGCGCCGATGTCGTCGACGCCGGGCCGCGCGATGTGATCGTCGATGTGTCGCGCGACGTGTCCGACGCTGCGGACGTTCGCGACGCCGACCTCCGTTGTGCCGCGGGCGTCGACAGCGACGGCGATGGCATCGCGAACGATCGCGAGTGCGTCGCAGGCACCGATCCCTTCTCGCCCGACACCGACATGGACGGCCTCTCCGATGGTGCCGAGGTGGCCTATCCGCGCGTGTGCGTCGCGACCGATCGCGCGCGCCAGCGTCGCCCTGCGGTGAGCTGTACCGCGGACGCCGGGTGCATGACGGGGGAGTCGTGTCGCGGCGTCGATCCGCGCGTGAGAGACAGCGACGGCGACGGGATCTCCGACGGCGACGAAGACCCCACGGGCGAAGGGCGCATCGACGTCGCACGTGGTGAGACCGATCCGCGCCTCTGGGACACCGACGGCGACGCGATGGGAGACGGCGCGTCGGGCATCGCCATCTGCCGCGCGACAGGGCTCGCCACGGTGACACAGACCTCGCTTCCCACGTCGCCCGTGCAGGTGGGCTACGACCCGATGTGGGCGCGCTCGGCTCGCGCGATGGGCACGATGGGACGCAGCGTCGTGGTGCTCGATGATTCGCGCGCGAGCGTCGCCGCTCTCATCGCCGCGATGCCCGCGACGGGAGACGTTCGCGCAGAAGCGAGCCGGGTCGAGACAGCGGTCACCACGGCGCTCGGCGCGGGTGTCACGCCCGTGCTCGTCGGGCGCTCGCTCACCACGCACGAGATGAACCCCGCCGTCACGTCGACGTATCGCGTGGCGCGCGCGAGCTCGGCGCCTGCGCTCCGTGACGCGCTGCTCTCGCCGCTCACGGGGGTGACCCCCGCGATGTCGATGGGCTACGGCGCCGCGAGCGAGTTCCTCGTCGACGTGACCACCGTGCGAAGGACCATGGGCGGCGCTGCGAACTTCGACGACGTGGTGGTGACCGTCGCGCCGAGGGCGCTCCTCGACGACGCCACGATGCGTGCGGCCACACGCGCGATCGACCTCTCGAACACCACCGCGCTCGCCGAGTCTGACAAGGGCCTCGGGTTTCGATGTCAGCAGATCCGCGCGCCCGCCGCGCCGAAGGTCGACTTCGTGTGGACCGTCGACGTCTCGGTCTCGATGGGGCCCTACCAGGTCTCCGTGGGCGACACCGCGACGCAGTTCTTCAGCGACCTCACCGCGGCGGGGATCGACTTCCGCGTGGCGGTGCTCCAGGCGCAGTCGACGGCGTTCGACTTCGCGCGTCCCGCGCCGGGGCTCGCGTGGGTGCACGGGGCGAGCTCCACGGGCGCGCGCGACCTCGCGTACAACGTCACCGTCGAGCCCTACCGCATGATGACGGCCGACCGCCTCGCGCCCTACGGCAACAACGGCACCTTCGTCGTGCAGCTCCACGAGGAGCCCCTCGCCGCGGGCGTGCTCGCGTTCGAAAACCTCATGGCCGCGCCCGCCACCGCGCCCGAGGATCAGCGCCTCCGCCCCGGCGCGCTCAAGGTCGCGTTCTTCGTCGCCGACGAGACCGGCAACAACGACGAGACGCGCTACTTCGCCATGAACACCGCGCGGTGGGGCGCGACCTACGCGGACCGACTCCGCAACGCCATCGCGTTCTTTCACACGCGCAACATCCTCACGTTCGGCCTCGTGAACGACCAGCGGACCGACTGCGCCACCGCGGGCGCGCCCGACATGCGCAAGTGCCTCATCACGGGCAACGGCGGCGCGTACATCCCCATCTCGGCGGCCACGAGCGCCGACGTCGCCGCGGCCATGCGGCGCATCACCGACCTCGTCGCGGGGGCCGCGTCGCCCTACCGCCTCGAGCAGCAGCCCATCACGAGCACCCTCAAGGTTCGCGTGCGCAACATGGACGTGCCGCGCTCGCGCGCCGACGGCTTCGACTACGACCAGGCCGCCAACGCGATCGTGTTCCGAGGGAGCACGTACCGTCCGCGCGAGGGCGACGAGGTGGTGATCTCGTACCGCGTCTGGCAGCCGTGTCCGGGCCTGGGCGCTGCGTGCTCGGCGTCGGGCGAGTGCTGCGCGCCGCAGGAGTGCGTGCTCGGTCGATGCGCGCCGCCGTGCATGCGCCTCGGCTCCACCTGCGCGCGCGACGCCGACTGCTGCGCGCCCAACGCGTGTCTGATGGGGCGCTGCGTGCCGCCGACGACGTGCCGTCCGATGGGCGAGACCTGCCGCGTCGACGCGGAGTGCTGCGCGCCCAACACCTGCGTCTCGGGTCGTTGCACGCCGCCTCCGCCGTGCCGCCCCGTGGGGATGACCTGCACGACCAACGCCGACTGCTGCACGGCCAACTGCGCGATGGGACGCTGCGCGCCTCCGCCGTGTCGCCCCATCTCGGGCATGTGCACGTCGCCCGCCGACTGCTGCTCGGGGAGCTGCTCCAACGGGCAGTGCGCGCCGGGCTGAAGACGCTCTACACTCGCGCCCCGTGTTGAACGATCGCTGGCAACGCTACACCGCCGCGTGGCGCGAGCTCTCGGGCGTGCGCCCCCTCGACCACCCCTCGTTTTCGAGCGTCTCGCGCGTGTGGAGGGCCGAGATGCACCCGACCTTTCACGACGACGTGGTCATCACGCTCACCGACATCGACGCGGGCGGTTGGATCGAGATGCGGGTCGTTCCTGCCGCGGTGCGCGCGTGGGCGATGGCCGCGGCGGGGATGGGCGCGCCCGTTCACGGAGAGCCTCCCGCGGCGCGCGTGTGGGAAGACGCGGTCTCGGCCGAGGCCCTCGACGCCGTGGCCGCCGCGATGCCGAGGCTCCCGCTCCACTCGGTGAATGAAGGCGGACGCGACGGGATGACCGTCTACCACGAGGCCACCGTCGACGGCGTGACCCACCGCTTCTCGTCGTGGAGCCCCACGCACGCGAGGGCGCCGTTGCATCACGCGTACATCGTGGCGCTCTGCACGCTCGCGGCGCGGCGCTTCGCCGACCCCGCGGCGCAGGCGGCGGTGCAGCCCATCGCGTCGTACCTCCGCTGAAACGAGCGCTGACCGCGGGCGTTTCGCTTGTCAGCGCGCCCCGTGCCGCGAGACCTTTCGCGTATGGACATCGATGGGATCGTCAATTCGCTGAAGTCTCAGGTGCTCGGGTCGCTCGAGGAGAAGGTCTACGAGCAGGCCGTCGCGGCGAACCTCGTCGACACGGTGCTCCGTGAGCTCGTCGAGGCCGCGGTGGAGCGCCTCCAGGTGCAGATGCCCGCGGCGGTGAGCGGCGTCGGTGCGCTGCTGGGCTTTCTCGGGAGCGTCGCGCCGACGGTGCAGTCGCTCGGGCTCGACACGCACGTGAGCGGGCTCATCAAGCAGCTCGGCGTCGACACGGCCATGCGCGACTCGGTGATCCGCGGGATCACGCGCTACCTCGAGGCCAACGGCGCGCACCTCATGGAGGTCGCCGTGAAGGCCGCCGTGCAGAAGCTCACGAA
Organism: Myxococcota bacterium; assembly: GCA_052035985.1. Lineage (GTDB taxonomy): Bacteria > Myxococcota_A > Polyangia > Polyangiales > CAISKJ01. The sequence continues at coordinate 48,053 of JBPOHC010000551.1, forward strand.
GACCTCGTAGCGACCCTCGTCAGCGATTTCCTCCGCGGCGGTTCGGTGTAATTTCGCCGCCGATGGACCTCAAGGGAAAGACCGTCGTACTCACGGGCGTCTTCAGCGCGTTCGACCGCGACGACGCGAGCGCGAAGCTCATCAAGCTCGGCGCGAAGGTCGCCGGCTCGGTCTCTTCGAAGACCCACATCCTCTTCGCGGGACGCAACGCCGGGAGCAAGATCGACAAGGCCCGCGCCCTCGGCGTGACCGTGCTCGACGAGGCCGCGCTCCTCGATGTGCTCGCGGGAAAATCTCCTGCGCCCAAGGCCGAAGCGCGCAAGGCGCCGGAGCCCGCGCCCGTCACGGCGGCCGCGTATCCCGACGATCCCGCCGCGCTCTCGGCCGCGGTGGCCGCGATCGATCTCGCGAAGTTCGACGCGGAGAGAGAACTCCCGGCGCTGCGGGCGCATCTGGTCGCCGTCGAGGCGAAGCACGGCGTCATTGACGCGCATCGGAGCGCGACCGCGAAGGTGCGAACGCTCGGCGCGATCCTCTCGCACGCGCACGGGCAGTTGGGGCCGATCACGGGCTTCGCGCTGAGCCCCGACGGGCGCCACCTCGCCACGGGGAGCTGGTGCGGCGAAGACTACGACCGCGGCGGCATCGCGCAGGTGTGGGAGCTCGCCTCGGGGCGCTGCGTGAACACGATCGACCCCATCGCGGGCGGCGCGGGGTGGCCCGACGCCGCGGGCACCGTGCAGTGGACCGACGACGGCGCGCGCCTCGGCATCGCGCACAACACCAACTGCGTCGGCGCGTGGGACCCCTTCGAGCACACGTCGAAGATGCAGAGCCACACGTCGCCCACCAACGGCTCGGATCATCCGCCCGCGTGGTGCTGGTCGCCCGACGGAGGGCGCGTGTGCGTCGCGTGCTGGAGCGACACCGAGGTGCCCGGCTTCTTCGTGGGCCTCGACGCAGGACCGCGCCGCGGACGCTATCAGTACCGCAGCGATCCGAAGCCCGCGGCCCTTGGAAACAAGCTCGCCAGGGGGCTCAAGGCGCAGCTCAACGGGGCGCACCTCGACGTGCGCGCGTGGCTCCGCTGGTCGGCTGATGGCGCGCGCGTCTACGGCCACGCGTCGAGCATGGCCTATGTCACCGACGCGAAGGGGCAGGCGACGTGGGCGCAGCGCGTGACCTCTCCCGTGGCGTGGAGCCGCGATGGGTTGATCGTCGCAGACGCTTCCGACGGGATCACCCTGCGCGACGGAACGACCGGCGCCGTGACGCGCAACCTCGCGGGCTACACCGACGTGAAGGCGCTCTCGTTCGGCGCGCGCGGGGCCGTCACGCGCCTCGCCGCGATCGTGCCGACGTCGCTCGAAAACCCGGGCGCGGTGCACGTCTTCGACGACGGCGCGCATCGCTACACGCTCGCCGCGAAGCCCGCGAAGGTCTCACTCTGGCCGGGCGATTTCTCGGTGTGGGCCTGGTCGCCCGAGGGTGATCGCGCGGCGCTGCTCACGGCCGACGGGGCGATCGAGGTGTGGTCGCTCGGCGACGCCGCGGCGTGTGAGCGCACGATCGCAGCGCCTACTGGAACGCGCGGCCTCGTGTGGGGCGACGGCGGCGTGGTCGTCGCGCTCGGGCCGACGAGCCTCCGCTTCGTGCGCGCGAGCGACGGCGCGACGCTCGGCGACCATGTGTTCATGCGCGAGGCCGAGGGGCTGCGTCCGCTCGAAGACGAGAAGGGAGACCTCGGCGAAGACCTGCGCCCCGAGCCGACCTTCGCGCTCGGCGGCGAGAAACCCTCGTGGATCACAGCGTTTTCGAATGGTCTCGTGATCGCGCCGAAGGCCCTCGCGGCGAGCCTCGACGGCGCGCTGTGCTGGTCCGTCGCGTGCCGCTACGCGTGGCCGTACCGATGGGGCGACGCCGACGTGGCGGTCGACGCGCAGGCCGCCGCGAAGAGTCCCGCTGCGCCCGAGGGCGTTCCGCTCAAGCGTCTGCGAGAGCACTCGAAGGTGCGCGCGGGGTGGGACCCTCCCGACGATCGCACGCTCGACGACGTGTGTGCCTCGGCGCTCGCCTCGCTCGAAGGTCTCGACTGGCGTTGGGCGCACCACGTCTCTCCGTGGGTGCGCGCGCTGATGCGCCTCCAAGCGCGACGCGGCGCGGTCGCGAAGGCCCTCGCCGCGAGCGACCGTTCGAGCGACTACCACCAGCGCATCGCGGGCATCGCGGAGGTCGTGACGATCCTCACGCGCGCGGGGCGGCAGGCCGACGCGCGCGAGGCCGCGAAGATGTTCGACGAGAGCTCGCAGTGGATGAAGAAGGACACGCTCACGACGCCCGACGTGATGGCCGCGATGGCGTCGGCGCACCTCGCGCTCGGGCACGACGAGGCCGCGAAGGAGTGGTTCGAACGCGCCGAGAAGGACGTGGGCTATGAGCCCTCGTGGCACAACCGCCTCGCGCTCGCCCGCGCGCTCCTCGAGAGCGAGCGCGTCGACGACGCGCGGAAATACTGGGCCGCTTCGTTCTGGAACGACGGCGCTCCGTCGGAGCACGAGGCGCATCCGTGGCTCCTGCATCTCCTTCGGAACGGTCACGCGGGGACGGCGAGGGAGTTCCTCATGGCGTGGAAGGAGGGCGTCGGAGAGGTCGCAGAAGAGACGCGCGTGGCGCTCGTCGCGTGGCTCTCGGAGCTCGGCCTCTCGGGCGAGCTCGAAGACTTCGCTGAGCTGTTCTCGCTGATGTTCTCCGCGAACGTTCGCGCGAGGGCGAAGAAGCGGGCTTCTGCGCAGGGCCGTGACCCCGCCTCGTCGAAGGACCGCGCGGCGCTCGTGAAGGCGCACGCGGCGGTGATGGAGCTCCCTCGCACGAAGCGCAGGCCCGAGTGGGAGAAGCTCGCGCTCGACGCCGCGCGACGCAATCACCTCGGCGCGGTCACCGAGCTGCTCGACGCGCTCCCTCGCAAGCCGGGCGCGTCGACGTGGCGCGCGTCGGTGGCGTTCCGCGCGCTGTGGATCGCGTGGACGGGCTTCGACGTGATCCCGTATTGAGCGTCAGTGGACGCGCGGTAGCACGGGCATCTTCGAGAGGATCTCGGCCTCGCGCTCGGCCAGCGACGTGATGCGGTCGCGGGCGCGGTCGTCGCCGAAGAGCTCCTCGGCGAGCGAGGCGAAGAGGCGGTAGTGGCGCGCCTCGGAGGCGAAGAGGTCGAGGTACCACGCGCGCAGGGCCTCCGTGGGCGCGTGCGCGCCGAGGAGCTGAAAGCGCTCGCACGACCGCGCCTCGATGATCGACGCGACGGCGAGGCGGTCGAGGAGGGGCTCTCCCTTGCGGTCGTCCATGGCGCGACGGAGCGCGCGGGCGTAGGCGTCTTCGTCGGGCGGGTGCGCGCTGAGCCCTCTGCGCGCGAGCTCCGCGTGCACCTGCTGGACGTGCGTGAGCTCCTCGCGCGCGAGGTCGGTGAGGCCCTCGACGAGGTGCGGGTGATAGACGTAGCGCGTGACCAGGGCCATCGCGTTCGACGCGGCCTTGAGCTCGCAGTGCAGGTGGTCGATGAGCACCGCGTCGAGGTTCGAAAGCGCGACGTCGACCCAGCGCGGGTCCGTCGATGACACGAGCGCGAGCATCGGGATTCGCCTTTCTTTCAGGCCGTTCAGATCGAGGGAGAGGTCTCGGGCTCGGTGGCCAGCACGGCGTCGCGCAGCCACCCCGGGAGCGCGAGGCCCTCGCCGATGGAGCGCGGGTGCTGGAGCGCGCTGTGGACGATCGCGTGGGCGCGCGAGACCGCCGAACGCAGAGGTTCTCCGCGCGCGAGGAGGGCCGCGACGAGGGCCGAGAGGGTGCATCCGAGGCCGTGCATCGGGGGCACCGCGAGGCGCTGTGAGCGCAGCTCGCTGAACTCGCCGTTGTCGTAGAGGATGTCGACGGACTCGGTGCCCGTGAAGTGTCCGCCCTTGAGGAGCACCGCGCGCGCGCCGAGGCCCGCGATGGCCTTGCACGCGGTCTTGGCCTGCGCGAGCGTCTTGACCTGTCGGCCCGCGAGGCGCGAGGCCTCGTCGCGGTTGGGCACCACGAGCGTGGCCATGGGGATGAGCTCGCGCACGAAGGCCGCGAAGCCGGAGTCGTCGAGGAGGGCGCGGCCGAGCGTGGGGTTGACCACGGGGTCGATGACGAGGTGCGGAGGGTTCTGCGTGCGGAGCGCGTCGGCGACGATCTCGACCACGGCGGCGTTGCCGAGCGCGCCGGTCTTCACTGCCTTCGGCGGGAGGTCTTCGAAGACGGCGTCGAGCTGCGCGCGCACGAGCTCGGCGCGCAGCGGGTCGACCTTGCGCACGCCGCGTGTGCCCTGCGCCGTGACGAGGGTCACCACGCTCGCGCCGTGAACACGGAGCGCTTCGAACGCGCGGAGGTCGGCCTGGATGCCAGCGCCCCCCGAGGAGTCGCTTCCTGCGATCGTGAGGGCGGTGACGACGTGCGTCGGTGCGAGGGCGGTCATTGCGGGGGCGCGGAGGTTATCAAAACCGCTGCGCCGCGTGTCACGCACGTTCTACTTCTTCTTGAGAGCCTGGAGGGCCTCGCGAAACTTTCGCGCCTGCGCGGCGATCTCTTGCGGCGGCAGCGGAGCCTGTGAGTCGTACGACATGCGCTCCAGCGTCCCCGGCGGCAGGCCGTGGAACACCAGGAAGCGCGACTGCGTGGTGGATCGCGCGGGGCCGCGGCCCGAGCGGGTGCGGGCGCGCACGAGGTAGAGCTGTTCTTTTGCGCGGGTGACGCCGACGTAGAAGAGCCGCCGCTCCTCGCCCGCGTTGATGGTCGAGAGCACGTCGGTGGCCTTGGGGTTCTCGGTGCGCGAGTGGGGGATGATCCCCTCGTCGCAGCCGATGAAATACACGGTCCCGAACTCGAGCCCCTTCGAGCCGTGGAGGGTGCTGAGCGTGACCTTGTCGCCCTGCTCCTCTTCTTCATCGGCGAAGCGGAGCGTGAGGCGCGTGAGCACCTGGCTGGCCTCGCCCGCCGTGGTGGCCTCGGCTTTTTCGAGCGTGCGGTAGAGCATCTCGACGTTCGTCCAGCGCTTCCCCGCGGCGATGGCGGTGGGCCCGGCGGCGATGATGTCCTCCTTGAGCTTGATGGCGCCCGCGACCTGCTTCGCGACCTCGACGAGGTTGGTGCCCGCGTGGATGCGCTCCTTCGTGGCCTTCACGATGGCCGTGAAGTTTCGGAGCGACTCCTTGGTGCCCGCGGGGATCTCGTCGATCTCGTCGGCGCGCTCGATGGCCTTGTAGAGCGTGATTCCGCGCGAGAGGCCGAAGCGCTCGATGCGCGCGAGGGTGACGTCGCCGACGCCGCGCGCGGGGTAGTTCACCACGCGCCGCACGCTGATCTCGTCGCTCGGGTGGAGCGAGATGCGCAGGTACGCGATGAGGTCCTTGACCTCCCTGCGCTCATAGACCGAGTTGCCGCCGATGAGCCGGTACGGAATCGCCGCGAGGCGCATGGCCTCCTCGACGGCGCGGGCGAGGGAGTTCGAGCGGTAGAGCACCCCGATCTCGCGCTTCTTGTAGCCCTCGGCGATGAGCTTCTGGATCCCGTCGACGACGAACTTCACCTCGCCCTCGCTGGAGTCCGTGTCGACGATCTTCACCGGGGTGCCCCCGGGCTTGTCCGTGAAGAGTCGCTTGGGAAACGCTCTCTCCTGGCCCTCCATCACGGCGTTCGAGAGGTCGAGCACGGGCTTGCGCGAGCGGTAGTTCTGCTCGAGCGCGAGGATCTTCGCCCCCGGGAAGTGCTTCGGAAAATCGATGACGTTCGAGATGTCGGCGCCGCGCCACCCGTAGATCGACTGGTCGTCGTCGCCGACGCAGAACACGTTGCCCGCGGGGCCCACGAGGGCCTTCACCATCAAGAGCTGCGCGCGGTTGGTGTCCTGAAACTCGTCGACGAGCATGAAGCGGATCTTGCGCTGCCACTGGTCTCGGATGGCCACGTCTTCGGTGAGCTTCTTGAGCGGCCAGAGGATGAGGTCGTCGAAGTCGAACGCGCGCAGTCGCTTCAGCGCCGACTCGTAGCGGGGAAAGACCCACTGCGCGATTTCGTCGTACTCGGTGTCGGGGTCCTGCGCGGCGAGGTCCTCGGGCGAGCACATCGCGTTCTTCGCGTGCGAGATGCGCGCGATGATGGCGCCCACGTCGAGGCGTCGCTCGGGCGTCTTGAACTCGCGGAGGATCTCTCGCACGAGGCCCGCGGTGTCGGCGCCGTCGTACACGACGAAGGGCTCACCCTTGGGCATCGACTGCCGCATGATCTCGCCGCCGAGCGCGTGGAAGGTCGAGATCCACACCTCGCGCCCCGACTCGCCGCAGAGGGCCACGAGGCGCTCGTGCATCTCCTCCGCGGCCTTGTTGGTGAACGTGAGCGCGGTGATCGCGCGGGGGGGCGTGCCCTGGTCGATGAGGCGTCCGATGCGCTGCGTGATGACGCGGGTCTTGCCGCTGCCCGCGCCCGCGAGCACGAGCGCGGCGCCCGTCCCGTGCTCGACGGCGGCCTTCTGCGCGGGGTTCAGCGGGATGCTCATTGGGGGGCTGTCACTCCTACGACGGGGGGCTCGGGGATCGCCAGTTTGGCGCCGCCACCGTCGGGCCGTTGCTGTAGTCTCCCGCCATGACGGCACTCACCATTGAAGCCATTCGACGGCTTCCCAAGACCGACCTGCACGTCCACCTCGACGGGTCGCTCAGGCTCGACACGATCCTCGAGCTCGCGCGCGCTGACGGCATCGAGCTCCCGGCCGACACCGCCGAGGGCCTCGCCGACGTGATGAACCTCGGCCGCAACACCGGCTCGCTCACCGAGTACCTCAAGGCCTTCGACGTCACGCTCCGCGTGCTCCAGACCGCGGCCTCGCTGCGTCGCGCGGCCTACGAGCTCGGCGTCGACGCGGCGCGCGAGGGCGTGCGCTACATGGAGGTGCGCTACTCGCCGATGCTCCACACGCGCAGGGGCCTCTCGATCACCACCGTGGTCGAGGCCGTGCTCGAAGGGCTCCGCGCCGCGCAGGACGAGCTCGGCATCCACGCCAACGTCATCATCTGCGGCATCCGAAACATCTCGTCGGAGCGCTCGCTCGAGATGGCCGAGCTCGCGGTGGCCTACAAGAACCGCGGCGTCGTGGGCTTCGACCTCGCGGGCGCCGAGTACGACCACCCCGCGAAGCACCACCGCGAGGCCTTTCAGCTCATTCGAAACAACAACATCAACAGCACGATCCACGCGGGCGAGGCCTACGGGCCCGACTCGATCCGCCAGGCGATCCACACGTGCGGCGCGCACCGCATCGGCCACGGGTGCAGGCTCCGCGAAGACGGCGACCTCCTCCACTACGTGATCGACCACCGCATCCCGCTCGAGTGCTGCCCGTCGAGCAACGTGCAGACGGGCGCGGTGCGCGACATCTCGAACCACCCGCTGAAGTTCTACTACGACCTCGGCGTGCGGGTGACGGTGAACACCGACAACCGGCTCATCACCGACACCACCGTGAGCAAGGAGCTGTACCTCGTTCACTCGCGCCTCGGCGTGCCGTGGCCGGCCATCAAGCAGATCATCCTCAACGGGTTCAAGAGCGCGTTCCTGCCCTTCCACGAGCGCCGCGCGATGCTGCGCTCGGTGGCGCAGGAGCTCGACCAGTTCGAGCGGGATTTTCACCCCTCGCACGACGCGCCCCTCGCGCTCGAGCCCGTTCGCCCCACCGCGCCCTCCGTCGGACCTGACGCGTTGTCGTGAGGGCCTTCCTCGCCGCGCTGCTCTTCTCCGCGAGCGCCTCTGCGCAGCAGGTTTCGCGGTGTGAGGTGAGCGACGACGCCACCGTGGCGCGGCTCACGGCCGACGTCGCGTACCTCGCGAGCGACGAGCTCGGCGGACGCGAACCCGCCACGGCCGGCGGCGAGGCCGCGGCGGACCACATCATGCGGAGGCTCGCCGAGCTCGGCCTCGAACCCGCGGGGACCGAGGGCTTTCGACAGCCCTTTCAGGTCGACTACGGCGTCGAGGCCGCGGCGAGCTCCTCGGCGCTCGTGCGCGTGCGTGACGAGACCCGCGCGCTGCGCGTGGGCGCTGATTTTCGCGTCGCCAACGCGGCCCCCGCGACGGGTGACGGGCGCGCCGTCGGAGCGCTCGTCTACGTGGGCCACGGGCTCTACACCCGCGAGGCGCGGTGGAACGACTTCGGCACGGGCTCCCTCGTGCGCGGTCGCGTCGCCGTGGCGCTCTCGGGGCCGCCCGAGCCCGCGGACCCCGCCGCGCGTCAGCGACTCTCCGAGGCTCACATCGTCGGGAGCCTCTCTGGCAAGGCTCGCGCTGCGCGTGAGCGAGGCGCCGTCGCGCTCATCGAGATCGAGCTCGACCCGCGCGAGCCCGTCGACACCTTCATCGCCCCGGCGAGCAACGGAGGGATTCCCACGGTGCGCGTGACGCGCGCGGTGGGCGCGTGGCTCCTGGGTGTGCCCGAGGCGTCGCTCGTCGCGGAGCGCGCGGAGGTGAGGCCACGGCGCATCGACGCCGCGAGCGCGCGGATCATCACCGCGACCCACAGGCGACGCATCACCACGGCGAACATCCTCGGTGTCGTGCGCGCGCGTCGCGATCGCGATGCAGGTGCGCCGCGCGGCGTGATCGTGGTGGGCGCGCACTACGACCACATCGGCCGCGGGGGCTGGGGCTCGCTCTCTCCAGGCGTCTACGGGATCTACAACGGCGCGGATGACAACGCGTCGGGCACGTCGGCGGTGCTCGAGCTCGCGCGCCGCATCGCGCAGCGGCCCGCGTCCGTCGACGTGGTCTTCGCGTGGTTCGGCGCGGAAGAAGAGGGGCTCCTCGGCTCTCGCCACATGGTCGCCAACCGTCCGCGCGCGCTCGTCGACGTGACGGCGATGATGAACCTCGACATGGTGGGGCGGCTGCGCGAGTGCAGGCTCTTCGTCGAGTCGCGCGAGACGGCGCGCGCGCTCGGCCCCATCGTGGAGTCTGCGAACGAGCCCTTCGGCTTCGACGCGCGCCCGTGGGAGCCCTCGCGCGGCGCGTGGGGCGCGAGCGATCACATGTCGTTCACCGACGCGCGCGTGCCCGCGGTCTTTCTCTTCACGGGGCTCCACGACGTGTATCACCGCCCCGCGGACGACCCGCCGACGCTGAACTACCGCGGCCTCGCGGCGGTGTCGGGCTACGCCGAGCGCGTGCTGCGGGGCATCGCCGACGCGGCCGCGCGCGACCCGCAGGGCCTCACGTTCAACCGCTGAGTCAGAGCCCGCCCGAGGCGGGAAAGAGCATCCGGCAGCGCTCCTGCGTGGCGGCGTTGTAGCCTCCCGCGGGGAGCGTCGGCGGCGTCATCGAGGGCGGGTGTTCGAAGTCGAACATGTCGAGGGGGACGTTGGCGTTGGCGTCGCGCGCGGTCATGGCGGCGAGGCCGAAGCGGGCTTCGACGAAGCGCACGATGCTGGTGTGGTCGTAGACCGTGTGCGAGACGAATCCCCGCTTCGCGTAGGGCGACACGACGATGAAGGGCACGCGGAAACCGTAGCGACGGAAGCTCCCCTCGGTGACCGTGTGCATCGACCTGTCGAAGGGTGCGTGGTCGTCGGGCGCGCAGGCTTCGGGCGGAGGTACGTGGTCGGCGAAGCCGCCGTGCTCGTCGTAGGTGACGAAGAGCGCGCTGCGCTGCCACACGGGCGAGGCCATGAGGGCGCGCACGACGCGCTCGACGAGGCGCTCGCCCATCTGCGGCGTCCCGGGGGGATGCTCGTCTTCGCGCGTTCCGCCGTTGCCCTGGTAGTGCGGCTCGATGAGCGAGAACGCGGGGAGGTCGCCCGAAGCGAGGTCGGCGATGAGGTCGTCGTGCGAGTGGTACTGCGCGCGCGTCTCCCTTCGCACGATGCCGTAGTAGGGGAAGAGCCCCGTGAGGCGCAGGTCGCCGGCGTAGTCGCGCCACTCGTAGCCCGCCTCGTCGAGCCGTCGCATGAGGTGCATCGCGGGCGACGCGGGCGTGTCGCCGTCGTAGGGCGCGTTGTACGTGAACCCGAACGAGGTCCCCGCGAGGAGGAAGTATCGGTTGGGCCACGTGGGTCCCATCACCGACGAGAAGTACCTGTCGCCGATCGCGAAGGCGCGCGCGAGGCCGTAATAGAAGGGGATGTCGGGCTCGTCGAAGTAGCCCATCGCCCGCTCGCCCATGGGGTTGTTGGTGGTCACGAAGCCGTCGTTGCGGCCGTTGTTCCACTGGCGGAAGGAGCCGCCCCAGCCGTGGTTGGTGTCGGTCGTACAGGGCGTGGTCTCGTGGTATCGCGGCGCGGGTGAGCCGTCTGCGCGCGGGTTCGACCACCCGTCGGGGGGAACCTCGACGTCGGCCACGCCGCGCGCCCTGAGCTGCCCGAAGTAGTGATCGAACGAGCGGTTCTCCATCATCATCACGAGCACGTGATCGATGGGGATGGCCTCCCCGAGCGGGGCCTCGCGGCCGATGGTCTCCGCGGGCCACGCGCCCGCTCGAAACGCGCAGGACTGACGTCGCGGCGCGAGCTCGGGCTCGGTCATGGCGCGGGGCACGTCGGGGGGGCGGGTGTAGTCCGTCGCGACGTCGACCGCGGCGTCGGCGGAGGCTTCGACGGTGGCGTCGACGAGCGGCGCGGGCGTCGACTCGCACGCCATGAAGAGCAGCGGCGCGAGGGCCGCGAGTGTGGAGACGCGCATAGAGGAGCGCGAGGGTACATCGATCCGAGGCGGCGACTGTGACGGTCTCGCGGCGCTTGCGTGTTCGCGCTGGTCACCCGCTGCGAGGCCGTGAGACCTTGACCGGAGCCCCGGGAAGGAGGGGCGACCCACCATGCGAGAGCTGCTCGAGAACCCGTCGTTCCGTTACTACGTCTTCTGCGCCGCCGCGTTGGCGCTGAACCCCCTCGTCCTCGCGGGGATGACCGGCGGATCACGGGGGAAGTACAAGTCTCCCGCCACGCCCGAGGACGAGAAGCTCTCGGGCAACCCCTACCGCGAGGAGCCGGCCCCCGAGGTCGCGCGGCTCATCCGGGCGCACGGCAACGCGCTCGAGAACGTGCCGATCGCCCTCATCGCGGGGCTCATCTACGTGCTCGCGGGCGCCTCTCCGACGATGGTGCTGGCGCTCATGGGCGTCACCGCGGCGTGCCGCTGGCTGCACTCGGTCTTCTATCTCAAGTCCGTGCAGCCCTGGCGCACGGCCTCGTTCGCCCTCGCGGCCCTCGCGACCGCGGTCATGATCGTCCACTCCGTCGTGCTCGCCGCGAAGGCGTAGCCGCCCGCTCGGGGGCGTGCGCCGTCGCGTCGAGCTCCCCCGAAGTGGCTTAATCCCAACGCGCCCCCCGCATCACGGCTTGAGATCGGTGGAGATCCAACGATACGATCCGCCTTCCTACGGTGCGGCATCGGAGCCGCTCATCGCTTCCCAGGAGAGTCTTCATGAAGTTCACGCATTGGCGCTCGCTGCTCCTCGTAGGAGCGCTCGGCGTCACGGGTTGCAGCGATCCGGTCAGCAATCCTCCGCCCGGCGGAGACGCGGGAGAAGACGTGCTCCCGAC
>JBPOHC010001043.1:0-2177 GCA_052035985.1 Myxococcota bacterium
CCCACGCTGCACGCGACCACCGGCGCCGCCGCCGCGCCGCACATCTCGACGGGCTCTCCGCGCATCGGGTGGACGCGCCCGGTGAACGCGCCGTCGTCGGTGAGCATCGTCCCGAGCCACGTGCGACCGCTCGAAGAGACCACCATCCAGTAGCCGTCGCAGTGCGCGATGTAGCCCGCGAAGCGCCGCCCCGCCTCGTGCGCGACGCTCACCACCTCACGGCCGCTCGCGACGTCGACCACCACCACGCGATCGACGAGGACGTAGGCGATGCGCGTCCCGGCGCCGTCGAGCGCCATGTGGAGAAAGGGCTCCGGCGGCGTGAGCTCGCGCGCGACCTTTCGATGCGCGAGGTCGATCATGTACACGACGCTGCGGCGCTGCATCTGGTCGACGGCGAGCGCTGCGAGCGGCGCGCGCGCGGCGCCCGCGAGGCTGGTCGCGCCGTGCTTGAGCATGGGCTCGGCGAGGGGCGCGACGCGGCGCTCGGCCACGTCGATGACCTGTTGATAGGAGCACGCAGGGTCCGGCGAGCTGCTCTGGTTCTCGGCGATGGAGAGGGCGAACGAGCCGCCACCCGCGGAACACACCCTCTCTCGGCGTAGGAAGGTCGACACGGAGGGGAGCCTACCGCAACGCCCCCGAGAGTTGCTCAAAAGCCCTTCGGCCGCGAGACTTTCAGAGCGTCCGAGGGATGTCCACGCGGAGCGTCCGTCAGGTGGCGTCGACCTCGAGCCCGGTGACCCACAGGCCCGTGGGATCGACCCCGTCGACCTCCGCCGCGGCGCAGCGCGGGCACGTCGGCGAGGCCTGCTCGGGGTAGAACACCGCGCCGCACGCGCGGCACCGGACGCGGGCGTGGACGATGTCGAACTCCAGCCTTGCGCCCTCGGCGGGCGTCGCCCTCGCGAGCGCGTCGAAATGGAGCGCCAGGGAGTCGGCCGTGAGCGCTTCGAACACGGCGACGCGCCCTCGCACGAGGCGGATGAGTCCGCCGCCGCTGGCGCGCGCATGCTCCAGCGCGATGGAGAGAACCTGACTCGCAAGCGAAGAGACGAGCATCAATGAATCCCCCGGCGGGATCATCGCGCGCGGGGCGCGAGACGCAACAGGAATCACCGCGAGCGCTCAGCGCGCGGCGGGCGTCGCGCCGTCGTCGAAGGCTCCGCGCACCGGCGCGGCGGGCGCCGAGAGCTCCGCGGGGACCTCTCTGCGCACGCGATCGCGGAAGGCCGACCAGTGGCCGTTGCCGAGCTCCTCCTCGCCCATGCCCCACTCGCCGTCGAGGCGGCCGTTGACGGCGCCGTCGTCGTTGCGCTCCATCCAGAAGAGCATGTAGCCGCGGCCCGTGAGGGGTTGAAAGCGACCGCAGAGCGACTGGTCCTCCGTCCACGTGAAGCGCAGGAGGTTGCCCGCCGTGCGGCCCTGGAGCCGTCCCCGCGAGCGGCACGACGCGCGGTCGTACGCGTACACGCCCGTGACGTTCATCCCGCTCTGCTCGAGGTAGAGGTCGCCGAGCTGCTGCGAGTGGTAGCTGCCCGTGAAGCTCTCGCCGGGCACCATGTCGACCTGTCCCACGTTCACGGCGTGCCCGCTCGCGGGGTCGTGGTCCGTCGCGTACACGTAGGAGTGGTGCACAGGCCGTGGCGGAGCGGCCGCGCAGCCGAGCGCGGCGAGGGTGAGCGAGAGCGCGAAGAGGGTGCTTGAGCGGATCATCGAGGCGACCGTCGCGGTTGGGGTTGAGGATCGACTCGCATCGTAGTGACCCTCACGGCGCGGCGTCACGTTCTTCGCACGCTGGCGTTGCGAAACCAACGGTGGACGGCGCGCGAGGCGCGGCGGTATGACGCGCCCCCCCGCTGTCACAGCGGTAACACCAATCGGGAGGTTCATGATGAAGGTCTTCGGTCATCCGGCGAGCACGTGTACGCGCAAGGTCCTCTGCACCCTGGCGGAGAAGGCCGCCCCCTTCGAGTTCGTGGTGGTCGACATCACCAAGGGCGAGCAGCGCAGCCCCGAGCACCTCGCGCGTCAGCCCTTCGGCGTCGTTCCCGCGCTCGACGACGACGGCTTCGCGCTCTACGAGTCGCGCGCCATCGTGCGCTACCTCGACGCGACGCTCCCCGGCGTGAGCCTCACGCCCGCGGACGCCAAGGCCCGCGCGCTCATGGAGCAGT
>JBPOHC010000646.1:0-1661 GCA_052035985.1 Myxococcota bacterium
GGTGCCATCGCGGGTCGCCCATCATCCTTCTTGAACCCGACGAAGGTCGGGTTGCCCCTTCCGTTGCCCGGAGTGAGCCCGCGAAAGCAGAGGGTTCAGGACCGGCGAACTCCGGTCGCACCTCCGGTCGCACGCGGCGCCGCCTCGGGACCCACACCGGCCCAGGACCGGCGAACTCCGGTCGCACCTCCGGTCGCACCTCCGGTCGCACCTCCCCCTCGCATCACCCCTTCCCCCGCTGCCCCCCTCGCGCGTACCGTCGCGCGCGATGGCCGCTCCTCGTCGCAAGGCTGCGCTCTCTCGCACGCAACGGCTCGCCAACTACCTCGACAAGGTCCTCCTCCCCGACCTCCGCGGTCGCGCGAAGGAAGCCCCACTCGCCGACTCGCTCGCCGCGCGGCACGCGTTCGAACGCGAGCACAGGCGCACCGCGGCCTCCCTCCACGAGTGGACCGACCAGACGCTCACCCAGGTCGCCGTCGCGTGGGTGCTCTCCGCCGTGTTCGTGCGCGTGCTCGAAGACCGCGCGCTCCTCCCCAGGAAGCGCCTCGCGGGCGGCGACGCGGTCGACTCCGAGCGCGCGTTCTACGAGATGTTCTCCAACCTCGGCGCGAGGGACTACCTCGCCGCGGTCTTCCACGAGGTCGCCCACGCGCCCGTGCTCACCGAGCTCCTCGGCCCCGCGCTCAACCCCGCGTGGAAGCTCGCGCCCTCCCACGACGCCGTGCGCGCGCTCTTCGAGCTCCTCCGCGACGCCGACGCCGGGGGGAACCTCTCGATGCGCTTCGACGACGCCGACACGCGCTTTCTCGGCGACCTCTATCAAGACCTCTCGGCCGAGGTGCGCGAGCGCTTCGCCCTGCTCCAGACCCCCGACTTCGTCGAGGCGTTCATCCTCGATCGCACCCTCGAGCCCGCCCTCGCCCACTTCGGACTCGAAGACCTCCGACTGATCGATCCCACCTGCGGCAGCGGGCATTTTCTCCTCGGCGCCTTCCGTCGGCTCGTGGAGCACCTGCGCCGCGCGCACCCCGCGATGGAGCTCCGCGACGTCGCCGCGCGCGCCCTCGACCGCGTCTACGGCAGCGACATCAACCCCTACGCCGTCGCCATCGCGCGCGTCCGGCTCCTCCTCGCGTACGTCGACCTCTGCGGCGTGACCTCCATCGCCGAGGCCCCCGCGCTCCCCTCGCTCGCCCGCAACGTCGTCGTCGCCGACTCGCTCCTCCTCGGCGCCGAGGGAACCGGCGACCTCATGGAGCTCGCCCTCGACGCCGATTCACAAGCGAAGTGGGGGCCCCGCGCCTTCGACTTCGTCGATCCCCCGTCGGTCCATCACGTCTTCCGACAGCGCTACCACGCCGTGGTGGGCAATCCGCCGTACATCGTCTGCCGCGACGCCGCCCTCCGTGAGAGCTACCGCAAGGGCTACCCCGACAGCGCGCAGCGTCAGTTCGCGCTCGCGGCGCCCTTCACGCAGCGCTTCTTCAAGCTCGCCGTAGACGACGGACGCGTCGGCCTCATCAACGCCAACAGCTTCATGAAGCGCGAGTTCGGCAAGGGGCTCGTCGAGAAGGTGCTCCCGAAGCTCGATCTCACCGAGGTCATCGACACCTCCGGCGCGTACATCCCCGGCCACGGGACGCCCACGGTGATCCTCT
>JBPOHC010000612.1:0-2017 GCA_052035985.1 Myxococcota bacterium
CGCGGCCTCGTCGAGCGGCGCGCCGAGCTCGTTGCTGAGCGCGCGTGCGATCGTCTCGGTCGCAGCGTCGCGAGGCAGCGACACGGCGCGCAGCGTTCCACGCGGAGGCGTGCGCTCGATCTCGAGTCGCGCCCCTGCGAGTTCGAACTCGATGCGGGGCTGGTGTCGTCGGTCGGGTGTGGGCGGGAGGGGCATCGAGGGAGATCCAGTGGCGCTCTCCGTCCTCCTCGGGCCGACGACGAACCTACGGGGAGTCACCCGCGCGTGTCGAGCGGGTCGTACGTCAGCGCGAGGAGTGACCAGACGACGGGCTCAGGTCGACGCCAGAGACTGCGAGCAACGCGTCGAGGCGAGCGCCTGGTCGCGCCCGCCTCGTGCGCCCCTCGTGTCACGCCGCCGCGGCGAGGTAGTCGCCCGCGAGTCGCTCCATCGCGAAGCGGACGTCGGGGTCCTTGTTCACCGCGTGCGCGACCCAGGTAATCGCCTGCACGACGCCGAAGCGCGAGTGGTCGGCCTCTCGCAGCGCCGCGCGCTGGGCCTCCTCGAGCATCGCGCGCGGCACCGCGGCCGAGTCCGCGAGGATCGCCGCCACGGCCGCGTCGGGGTGCGGCACCTCGAGCTGTCGCGCGCGCTGCATCCACGCGAACGAGGTCCGCCAGCGCTCGGGCAGACGCCCGACGGCGATCACCAGCGAGGCGGCGAGCTGGTCGTCGTCGATGGCGCGGTGCGTGCGGTAGAGGGCGCGCTTCTCACCGACGCGCACCATCAGGCCATTCGAGCACACCAGCCGAAGCCAGTGGTCGTCGATCGAGAGCGCCGACGCGCCCACCTCGCTGTTGCGCAGGTGGAAGCCCGGATGCAGGAGGTCACCGCGACCGTCGACGTCCATCGGCGTGACGTGCACGGCCGTGTAGTGCGTCGTCGAGTCGGTGAGCGTCACGACCGAGAAGCGGTACTCGTCCATCAGGCCGCGCATCATCGTGTGCATGCGCTCGAAGAGGCGCGCGTCGTCGATGGGCGTGAAGGTCGGCGCGAGGAACGCCCTCGCCACCCCGTCCGCGGCGCCCGTGTCGTCTCGCCACGCGCGGATCTTCTTCTCGCCGGGCGTGCGCGAGAAGCGGCGGTTGAGCTCCTCGGCGCGCTCCTGCCCCGAGGTCGACTGGAACCAGCGGTCCCAGCGCAGCCCGAGCATCGACGCGAGGTTCTTGCGAGACCAGTCGTTGAGCCGATAGGTGCGGTCGCCGGGCAGCGCGAGATGCCCCTCGGGCGTTATGCGCAGGTCCGCCACGCGGACGATGGCGTCGGGCAGCGCCGCGTCGGCGCGAGCGGCGACCTGGGCGCGAACAGACTCGAAGGTGCGGGCGTTCTGAAGGTTCATGGACGTGTCTCTCTCGTCGGGCGCTCTCGGCCCGTCTCTCGTGCGACGGCCCCTCCGTCGCGACACACCCAGGATAACCACCGTCATATTGTGTGCTACACAACACATCTTCGCGAATGACGTAGACTGTCAGCGTGTTGCGAGGCGATCTCCGCGGTGTTAGCGATCGAGGTCGAGAGGTGACGACGATGGCCCCGAAGGCACCGAGCAAGCGCGCGACGACGACGGCCTCGAAGAGACCGCGCGGACGGCCGCGGGTGCTCCCTGAGACGCCTCCAGTGACGGGCTTTCGCATCCCGGTCGAGACGCTCGCCCGCCTCGACGCGATCGTCGAGCATCGCGCGAAGGAGCTCGCCTCGCTGGGCGCCTCGATCTCTCGCAACGCGCTCGTCGCCGCGGCGCTCGCGGAATTCTGTGACCGCGAGGAGGCGCGCATCACGGCGGGCTCTGCGCTGTCTCCGTCGCGCTGATCGCGCTCGCCCGCTGGCCGTCGCGGTGCGCCTGCTCGAGCGACGCCGCGCGTCGAGGGTCACCATCGAAGGATCACGCGCGTCGTGGCTTCTTCGGCGCATCCTTGCGAGGCTTCGCGGCGCCCTTCGCTCGGGGCTTCGCGGCGGTTCGCAGACCGCCCGCTTCTGC
>JBPOHC010000401.1:0-40353 GCA_052035985.1 Myxococcota bacterium
CGCTGGAGGTCGCGGGCGCGTCAAACGTGACATCAACCGCGCGCAGAGGGTGGAGGTCGAGGCGAAGTGAAGGCATACAGTCTGTCGTCAGCATGGGTGGCTCCGAGGTCGGTGTCGCAACCCCTCACACGCCTATGCCGACAGCGAAATTCCCGCGCCATCGTTCCGCCGGATCGAATCTGTGATGAATAATCCAGGTGAAACACGCGGCAGGGAAGGCATTGCGTGATCGTCTTGCGAAAAGTCCTGCTTCGCAGGACTCCCACTCAGCGCCTCCTACTTGCGAGTCCCGCGTAGCGGGACTTCAGTCAGCTCGGTCTCGAAATGCCTTCGTTGCCGCGTGTTTCAACACGCGGCGACAGCGACGCCGCTCAACGTGTCTGAGACAGCCTCTTCAACACGCGGCGTGAGAGCGCCGAGGCGTCGATCAGAACTGCTTCGACCCGAAGATGGTCTTGCCGATCACGGTGCCGCGCGACTGATCGCTCACCGCGTTGGCCGCCGCGAAGAACGTGTAGCCCTTGTAGGCCGCGGGGACGCCGTTCTTCGCGACGGACTCCGCGGCGGCGATGGCCTTCTTGAGCGCCTCGCAGTCACCAGGGCTGAGGTCGCCGCTCTCGCCCGCCTTGTAGCGCCCGTTCTGGTACCCGTGGAACTCGTACATCCGCGTCCCCGAGCGGCGGTCGTAGTAGGTCTTCGAGAGCACGCCGTCGAGGTCCTTCGCGTTGCCGAAATCGCGCTGTCCGACGCGGTTGTGCATCACGCTCGCGACGGCCTCGAACTCCGCGGCCGACGAAGTCGCCCCGGCCTCGGCGAAGATCGTCAGCGCGACCTTTCGCGTCGTCGGATCCTCGGGGAGCTTCGCGTCGCACTTCTTCTTCTTCTCGCAGTCCTCGCACTTCTTCGCGGCGACCTTCTTCTTCGCAGACTTGTTCGCCGCGCGGGCTCGCGTCGCGCTCATCGCCCCTGCCTCCTCGCGCGAACGGCCCTGAAATACCCTGCGAAGCGCGGGTCGGCGTGCGACAGCGGAAAGGCGTCTTCGATGCGCGCGTAGCGCTCGATGTGCCAGTCGCGCGCGTCGCGCCAATCGACAGCGTCGACCTCGCGCCACGCGCGTTCGAGGGCCTCGTCCACGGCGTCGAGGGTCTTTCGCCAGCGCTCGCTCGGAGGGTCGTCTTCGCGGTCGAGGGCGGCGCGCAGCGCGGGGTGCTGATCGAAGCCTGGGGAAATCTCGTGCATCACGAGCACGAAGCCGAGCACGTCGTCGTCGGTGCTGAGGCCGTTGGCGCGCGCGCGGTCGCACCAGTCGCGGGCCTTCTCGGGGCGCTCTTCGACGGGGAGCGCGAAGAGCGGAGACATCGGGTGTGAGCCCTCGATCGACTCGCACACGAACGCGAGCCACGCGGCCTCGTCGCGCTGGAGCATCGAGTCGTAGAGGGGGCGCGGGAGCTCGATCATGGGCCGCGCTCACGGTAACGGAGAGCCGCGGCGGGCGTGAAGCCTCTCGGCGACGCAAAAAGCCCGTCGAAGCGGCCCAACGACGCCCTCGACCCGACGTTGTTACCGTGGGAATGTTCGCCCCTCCCATGAGGTTCCCCCTGCGAGTGACTGCGCGTCGCCTCGCTCTGCCGCCCCTTCGACTCGCCCTGCGCGGGCGCGGACTCGCGAGGCCCTGCTGATGTCACGCGTCCGCAAGATGCTCGTCTGGCTCCGGGCCGCTGCGCGTACCGCGGTCGACCTGTTTCCCCTCACGCCGCTCGGGCTCCTGGTGCTCGGAGGATGCGCCTTCGCGCTCCTCTCCTACGGCATCCGTCGCATCGACCTCGTGCTGCTGGTGATGGGCTCCGTGGGCCTCGCGCTCGGGGCCCTCTCGGTGCTCATCTCGTTGGCCACCGCGCTCGCGGTCTACCTCGCGCTCCGCAAGCGCACGGGCGGAGAGACGCTGCGCCTCGAGTGCGGCTACCCCACGCGCACGGGCTTCTCGTTCTCGTCGCTCTGGTTCGTGCCCTTCGTGAAGGTGCGCTGGGATTGGATCAACCCCGAGGCGAAGGTCAACCTCGTCGCGCTCCGCCGACGGCTCCACGAAGAGATCATCCCCGCGCGCAGGGGGCTCTACGACGCCATCGTGCGACGCGTCGAGGTGAGCGACGCCTTCGGCCTCACGCGCGTGGCCTTCAAGGTCACCGAGCACCGCACGCTGCGCCTCGCGCCCTCGATGGGATCGCTCAAGCAGATGCACGTCGTCCGCTCGATCGCGGGCGGCGACAACGTCTCGCACCCCGCGGGACCGCCCGAGGGAGAGCGCGCCGACATGCGCCACTACGCCCCCGGAGACCCCATCAAGTTCGTGCTCTGGAAGGTCTACGCGCGCACCCGTCAGCTCGTCGTGCGAACGCCTGAAAGGGCTATTTCTCCTGTGCGTCAGACCGTCGCGTACCTCGTCGCGGGCGACGGCGATGAGCCCGCCGCGGGGGCCGCGCGCGTGGCTGTCGACAGCGGCGCCCTGGGCACCGAGTGGGTGCTCGGCGCCGACGGAAACGAGGGCCTCGCCAAGACCGCTCCGCAGGCGCTCGAGATCCTCGCGAAGTCTGCGCACGCGACGAGCGAGCAGCAGGGCGCGGGCCTCGGGCGCTTCTTGAACGCCGCGACGCCCGGCGGTGGCGCGGTGGGCAGGGCCGTGGTGTTCGTTCCGGCGACCGCGGGGCCGTGGCTCGATCGCGTGCTCGCGGCGGTGCGCGCGCGGTCGTCACCGAATCAGGCCGTGTCGCCCGTGGAGTTCGTGGTGTGCGCCGACGGCATCTCACGCAAGCCCAAGCCGTCGCTCCTCGCGCGCCTCGCGCTCACGCCTGAAGAGCGCGCCGCGCAGGGCCCCGTTCACGCGTCGGATGTGGCGAAGGTCGTCTCGGCGCTCACGTCGGCGCGCGCGCGGGTGCTCATCGTCGATCGCACCGCAGGCAGGGTCTACGCAGAGGGCCACCAGCGAGCCCTGGAGGCGTCGGCACAATGATCCGAAGGTTGCTCTCGGGGTGGCGACACCCGGTGCGGCTCATCGCGATGGCGATGGCGGCGCTCTCGCTCGCGTGGGGCGTGGCGCTCACCGAGGGGCTCATCGCGGCGATGGCCGGCGCGGCGCTCGGCGTGGTCGCGGGCGAGCTCCTCGGACGCTCACGTCTTCGCCTCGGCGTCGCGCTCGCGGGCCTGTGGCTCTTCGTCCTCGTCGCGTGGAAGACCGGCGCCCTCGCGCTCAACACCGAGTGGCTCGCGAGCGAGGTCGGTCCCGGCAACGCGCTCGCGAGCGTCGGTGTCGTGCGCTTCGGCACGCTGGCCTTCTCGCTCGTCGCAGCCCTCCGCACGCTCGCCGTTCGAAAGCCCGCGGCCCTCGCGCTCGAGCTGGGCTTCATCGCCGCAGCGCTCACAGGTGTTTTCGCGTCACACCGCGACGGCGTGATCGCGCGACCTCTATGGCTCTCAGACTGGGCGTGGCAGCAGGGGATCGATCCGTCGCAGGTCTTTCTCGTCATCGGCGCGGTGGCCGTGGGGCTCCTCGCGATCCTGCTCGTGGCCGAGACGAAGAGCGGACGCGCGCTCTCGTCGCTCGCCGCCCTCGCGGGACTCGCCGTGCTCGCGGTGATGTTCATCAACGTGGTGGGCGCTCCGACGCCGCAGCCCGAGAGCGTGCTCGGCCTCACCGACGCAGGACAGGGCCAGCCTCCGCGCCCCTCGCGCGACGGCGGTCACAACGGCCCGCAGCCCAACGAGGGAGACGGCGGCGCAGGCCAGCGACGCGATCAGGGCGACGGCGGCGGCGCGCAGGGCAACGACGCGGGCGAAGACGGCGGCAACTCATCGGGCGGCGACGCGGGCGACGGTGGCAACTCATCGGGCGGCGACGCGGGCGACGGCGGCGGGGGAGCGGGCAACGACGCGGGCGACGGCGGCGGCGCAGGCAACGACGCGGGTGACGGCGGCGGATCGTCGGGCAACGACGCGGGCGAGGGCGGGAGCTCGTCGGGCAGCGACGCGAGCGCAGACATCTCGCTCCCGATGTATCCCACCGACGGCAGCGTCGACCCCAACGTGCCTCCGCCGCAGGACGGGGGCCAGAGCAGCACGCCTCCGAGCGAGCAGCTCAACAACGACGATCAGGCGCCGAGCAACTCGCCCGCGCCCATGGCCGTGGTGGTGCTCGACAACGACTACTCGCCGCCGTCGGGCGCCTACTACTTCCGCCAGGAGGTGTGGAGCCAGTTCAACGGCGTGCGACTCGTGAGCACGACGCGCAACGACGTCGACCACGACATCGCCGACGAATTCCCGACCTTCGAGCAGCGCGTGAGAGACGTGCCCGCGACGCAGGGCCGCACGCGCGTCGACGGGATGGTCGCGCTGCTGGTCAACCACAACAGCCCCTTCTCGCTCGAAGCCGCGGTGTCGTTCTCGCCCACGCAGAACCCCAATCCGCAGCGCTTTCAGCGCGCGTATCGCTTCTCGTCGCTGTCGCAGACGGTCGACTACCGCAGGCTCATCGGGCACCCCGCGGGCGACCGCCGCTGGAGCCCCGAGGTGCGGCAGTACTTCACCGTCCCTCACACCGACCCGCGCTTCGCGCAGCTCGCGCGGCGCATCGTGAACGACCGGCTCCCGCAGAGGCTCCGCAGCGACCCCTTCGCGCAGGCCCTCGCGATCAAGCTCTACCTCGACCGCGAGCTCATCTACTCGACGCGCGAGCGTCACAACGGCGTGCCCGACCCGACGCTCGATTTCCTCTTCGGAAACCGCACCGGGTACTGCGTCCACTTCGCGCACTCGGCGGTGTTCCTGTGGCGCGCGCTCGGCATCCCGTCGCGCATCTCGACGGGGTACCACTCCGACGAGTCGAACCGTCGCGGCGGATCGACCATCATGCTCCGCGGCGGCGACGCCCACGCGTGGCCCGAGCTCTACGTCGACGGCTACGGCTGGATCGTGCTCGACATCGCCGCCGAGCGGAACCTCGACCCGCCCGGTCAGGCGCCCGACGAGGACCTCCAGCGCATCCTCGGCGAGATGGCGCGGCAGCAGCCGCCGAACCCCAACACCCCGCCGCAGCAGCAGATGCGTCCGCGGCCGCGCGAGCGACACAACTACGGCCGCGCGGTGGGCTACGGGCTGCTCAGCGTGCTCCTCGCGGCGCTCGCGTTGCTGTACGCGGTGAAGCTCTGGCGACGGGTGATCCCGGTGTTCGCGGGGGCTCGCACGATGCCGCGCGTGGGGTATCGCAAGGCCCTCGACCTGCTCGCCGAGGCGGGCCTCTCGCGCGAGTTCGGCGAGACGAGGGAGCACTTCGCCGAGCGCGTGAAGGACGTCGCTCCGAGCTTCGCGAAGGCCACCGAGATGCACCTCTCGGCGCGCCTCGCGGACCCGTCGCTCGACCCCGCGTCGCGCGACGCGTTCTCGCTCACGGCGTGGCGCGCGCTCATGCGCGACGTGTCGCGTGAGCTGTCGAAGGGCACGAAGCGCTGGCGGCGCGTGCTCGGATTCGTGAACCCCGCGTCGTGGCTCGACGCGCGGTGACCCAAAATGTCTACGGAGCAGCGAAGCA
The DNA here is from genome assembly GCA_052035985.1 of Myxococcota bacterium. Lineage (GTDB taxonomy): Bacteria > Myxococcota_A > Polyangia > Polyangiales > CAISKJ01. Next base: position 5,582 of record JBPOHC010000401.1, read on the forward strand.
GATGAGCACCGAGAGCGAATTCGTCCAGAGCGAGCACGTCACCCACACGCCCGCGCCGCCCATCACCGACCTCAACGGCGCGTACGGGGTCGTGCAGCGCCTGAGAAACCGCCTCCAGATGGCCGTGCGCGGACGCGATGAGGTGATCGAGCTCATGATCATCGCGATCCTGAGCGACGGTCACATGCTCCTCGAGGACTACCCCGGCTCGGGCAAGACCACGCTCGCCAAGTCCCTCGGCGACTGCATCATCGACGACAAGCCCGACGACGACATCGTCACGTTCCGCCGCATCCAGTTCACGCCCGACCTGCTCCCCTCGGACGTGACGGGAACCACCATCTTCGACCCCAACACCAACCGCTTCTTCTTCCGCCCGGGGCCGATCTTCGCCCACATCGTGCTGGCCGACGAGATCAACCGCACCTCGCCCAAGGTGCAGTCGGCCATGCTCGAAGCGATGGCAGAGAAGCAGACCACCGTCGACAACCGCACGCGGCGCCTCGACGACCTCTTCTTCGTCATCGCGACGCAGAACCCGCTCGACCTCGCGGGCACCTTTCCGCTCCCGAGCGCGCAGCTCGACCGCTTTCTCTTCAAGGTGCGCATGCACCACATCAACCGCGAGGCCGAGCTCGAGATCCTCGCGAGCTACAAGGCCCGCAAGGCGGGCGCTGGCAGTGATCTTCCGCGCGCGACGCGCACCGAGATCATCGACGCGCGCAAGGTCATCGAGAACACCGTCCACGTCGCTCCCGAGGTGCGCGAGTGCCTCGTCGACATCGCCAACCAGACGCGCAGCGACCAGCGCATCCTCCAGGGCGCCTCGACGCGCTCGCTCGTGCTGATGATCCCCGCGCTCCAGGCGCGAGCGCTCACGCGCGTCCGCGACTACGTCAACGCCGAGGACGTCGACTACCTCGCGCGGTACATCTTCGCGCACCGCCTCGAGCTCGCGCCGGGCACCGACAGCGTCGACACGGTGATCCGCGAGTGCATGGCGAAGCCCATGGAGCGCCTCGCGCGGGCGACGCTGAAGCGATGAGCGGCGCCCTCCGACGCTGCGCGATCCCCCTGGCGCTCGCGCTCACGCTCACGCTGTCGGGCACGGCCCCCGTGGGCGCGCAGCAGGCGGGCAACGCGGCGGCCGTCACGGGCACGCCCCTCGAGCTCGAAGCGCTGCGTCTCTACAACGAGAACAAGCCCCTCGCGGCGCGCACGAAGGCCGAAGAGGCGCTGCGCAGCGACCCCGAGTCGCTCATCGCCAACTACGTGCTCGGGTGCGTCTTGCGTGAGGCCGAGGGGTCGCTCCCGCGCGCGATGTATCACCTCGGTCACGCGCGCGAGCTCTACGAGACGCGCTACGGGCTCACGCGTCCCGCGGGCGCGCCGTGGCAGGTGCACCGCGAGACGCTCTTCGCCATCCAGTCGCTCGCGGGCGAGATGGAGGAGTACGACTACCAGCTCCACGTCCTGGAGTTTCACGACTACCTCTACGACCCCGATCTCCTTGCCGAGCACGCGTGGCCGCTCCTGCACCTCAAGCGCTACGACGAGGCGCGTGACTTCGCGCGCAGGGCCGTCGCCACGGGTGACGCGTGGCAGCAGTCGCTCGGACGCAACGCACTCTGCGCCATCGAGGGCGCCGCGCGTCAGCGGCAGGCGCAGTACACCGCGTGCCTCGATGCGTTTCGCAACGCCGAGCAGCGCGCGCGAGGGAGCACCGACACCAACCCCGCGACGGCGCCGCACGTGACCGTTCACGCCTACAACGCCGCGCTCGGCGCGTGGGCCGTGCTCCGTCACGACGAGGTCGAGCGCCTCGCCACCGAAGGAACCCGTCGGCTGGAGTTCACCACGGCGAACCCGTGGCGCATCCTCGCGCGGCTCTACGTCGACGAGGGGAAGATGGCCCAGGCCGTCGACGCGCTGCGAGAGATGCAGGGCTGGAGGGTCCGTCAGCCCGCGAACCTCCGCGATCAGGACCGCGCCGAGACCGACGCCGCGGTGGCCGAGACGCTCCTCGTGGCGGCCGAGACCGAGACGGGGATTCGCTTCATTTCTAGGGCTCTGGAGCGTCCCGACCGACGCGGCCTCGTGGCCTCCGACGCGGAGCAGGCCCTCGGCGCGCACGCGCTCCTTCGAAGGGCGCTGGAGCGCACCGACGCGGAGCTCGAGGCCGAGCGCGCGAGCTATTCGAACTTCACCGCGCGCGTCTCGGGCGCGTACGCGAGCCTCGGTTCGCGCCTCGCGTCGAGCGTCGACGACGAGCGCGTGACGAGCGTGCTGGCCGATGAGTTCCGCCTCGACTCGACGCTGCGGCTCTATGTGCGAGGCGGCGTCGAGCCGCTCCCCGTGTGGCTCGTCGGAGACCTCGTGCACGTGCTCGGCGCGGGCGTGGTCGCCGTGGCCCTCCGTGACGCGCGTCGCGAGGAGCAGGCCAACCCGATGATGTCGCCCTACTACGACGCCATCGAGGCCGAGGTGCTGCTCGCGCAGGGCGAGCCCGAGCGCGCGCTCGCGATGGCGCAACGCGCGATTCAAGCGCTGCCGCAGACCGAGGCGCTCCTCCACGCGCGCGTCGCGGCCGTCGGGGCAGAGGCGGCGAGGGCCGCGGGCAACGATCAGCTCGCGCTCGGGATGTACGAGCGCTCGCTCCAGAAAGACCCCGGGACGCTGCGGCGCATGGGCCTCTCGATCCCCGCGTCCGTCACCGTGCAGGCGGGCGGCGAGGCGGGCGGAAAGCTCGGCGACTACCTCGAACGCTCGCCGCGCGTGCGCGACGGCGCCAACGGGTTTCACATCACGATCACGGGCGATGATAGGGGTTTGCGCACCTGCATGACCTCCCCGCTCGGCGCGCAGATGGGGTGCAGCGACACCGTGGCGACGCGCGGAGAGAGCACCGAGCACCTCGCGCAGCGCGCGGCCGAAGCGTTTCATCGCACGGCCTTCGCGACGCGCGTGGGCCTCTCGACGCAGGACCTCCGCTCCCTCGACGGAACCACCACCACCAACGACGCCGCGGCGCGTGAGCAGATGAACGGAGTCCTTCGAGACATCAGCCGCGAGGGCCCCACGCCATGACCCGGCGCTCTCGACGCGCGGTGACCGTGGCGCTCGTCGGCGTCGGCGCTGCACTGGTTCTCCTGCCCTCGCTCGCGCCCGCGACCATCGAGGAGCAGCGCACGAGGCTCCCTCCGCCCGCGACCTGCCAGGACCCCATCGAGGGGATCTGGATGAGCCACAAGTATGAGGTCCCCGGCGACGAGTGGATGATCTTCACGCTGGAGATCCACCGCGCTCCGGGGTCCGTGGTGAACGGCCCTCCGGGGACGGTGATCCCGCTCATCGGGCACATCCAGGCGCACGCGTGGCTCGGCGCGGGATCGCAGGCCTCGGCGCCGCCTCCGTGCTCGTCGTCGATCTCGCACTGGACCGTGGAGATGACCGCCGAGGGCCGCGTCGTCGATCAGCGCGTGGACTTCTGGGGCACGCGGTGGGCCGTGGGCAACGTGTTCTGCGGGCCGCGAAACTTCGGCTACAACCTCGACCACTTCTCGGGCGTGATCGACCCGACCATTCAGGAGTTTCAGAGCGTGAACAACGACGGCGGGCGCGCGGTGAACGACCCCACGGTGTTCCGTCGCGTGCGGTGCTTCGATCCGGTGTCGCCGCCGCATCCCTTCGTGGCGCCGCCGACCTTTCAACCACCCCACCGCTCGGGGTGCTCGCGATGAAGCGCGCCACACGACGCAGGGCCGTCCACGGCGCGCTCGCCGCGATGATCGCCGCGACGGTGCTCCTCCCTTCGCTCGCGCCCGCGACCATCGAGGAGCAGCGCGCGAGGCTCCCTCCGCCCGCGCCCCCCGACTCGTGCAGGAACCCCGTCGAGGGCGTGTGGCGCTCGCTTCGCTGGTACCCCGGCAACGCGGCCTGGTACCAGTTCACGCTGGAAATTCACCAGCGCGGCGACGACCTCGTGGGCACCATCGAAGCCCACTCGTGGGACACGCCCCCCACGCAGACCGAGCCCGGTCCGTGTCGCTCGGGGCTCGATCACTGGGTCGTCGTGCAGGAGGCCGTGGGGCACATCCAAGACCTCCGCATTACCTTCGGAGGGACGCGCTGGGCCGTCGCCAACGCGTTCTGCGGTCACCGCCCCTTCGCGTACAACCTCGACAACTTCCGCGGCCAGATCGACACGACGATTCAAGAGTTCCAGAGCGTGAACAACGACGGCGGCGCGCAGATCGACGAGCCCACGGTGTTCCGTCGCATCCGGTGCTTCGAACCGCGCTCGCCGCCGCACCCCTTCGTGGCCCCGCCGACCTTTCAGCCCCCCAACCGCCGCCGCTGGGGCTGCTCGCGCTGAAGCGCATTCCCCGCGGCGCGTTGTGATAAGCAACGTCACCCCGCAATGGACCTCTCGCCCCTGTGGCTCTTCGGATGGCGCAGCCTCCACGCGCTCGCGCTGGCGCTCTTTCCGTGGGCCTTTCCCCTCGACGCCGTGGTGCCGCCGAACGTCGACGGCGTGATGCTCCGCGCGCTCGTCGGATGGCTCGGCGTCGCGGCCCTCGTGGCCTTCTCGCTGTGGTCCGTCCGCGCGCGCTCTCGTTGGGGCTTCGCGTCGATCACCGCGGTGATTCTCGTGGTGGGCGCGCTCATCGCGGCGGGTGTTCTTCCGCGCGCGACGTGGCCGCTCGGCGTCTCGGTGTGGGTGCTCTTTCCGCTCGCGTGGGTGACGGCGCTCGGCTTCGCGTCGCGCGTCGAGGCGCCGCGTCGTACGCCCGCGCTCGCGGGTGTCGCGGTGCTGTTCGTGGTGAGCGCGGCCCTGTCGTTCTCGCGCGTGCGCTCCGTCGAGGCGATGTGGCGGGCCACCACCGAGCTCTCAGCCTCCCACGCGTCGGCGTGGCGCGCGCTCGTGTCGCTCGCGTCGGAGCGCGGTGACCGCGCCGAGGTGAAGCGCCTCCTCGATCGATGTGTCCATGCGTCGAGCGCGTCGTGGCAGTGCGCCCTCGACCGCGCCGAGCTCGCGCGACGCGAGAACGACCTCCCGCAGCTCGCGGAGAGCGCCGCCGCCGTGCTCGCCGTTCGACCCGAGAACCCGCGCGCCCTCACGCTGCGCGCGCTCGGTCTCGCGAAGCAGTCGCCCGTTCCGCCCGAGGCGCTCGAGGCGTCACGGCGCGCCGTCGCCAGAGAGCCGCACAGCGCCGACGCGCACTACGCCGTCGCGCTCGCGCTCGACGCCGCGGGTCATACGCCCGAGGCGCGCACGCACGTTCAGGCCGCGCTCACGCTCGGCGCGGGGCGAGAGGCGTTGCTGTTGCAGTCGATCCTCGCGCTGCGGGCGGGCGACCCGAGGGCCGCGCGCGCGGGTGTCGAGAGAGCCCTGCGAGACTCGGCCAACGACGCGCGCGCCTACTACACGCTCGGGCTCGTGGAGCAGCAGGCGGGGCACTACAACGCCGCGCGCGAGGCGTACCTCCACTCGCTCCAGCTCGATCGCACGGGCTACGCGGCGCGCTACAACCTCGCGGCCCTCGCGCACGGAGCGGGCGCCAACGACGAGGCGCGGCATCACCTCGAGGTGATCCTGCGCGACCACCCCGACGACCCCGCGGCCACGACGCTGCTTCACACGATCGAAGGCGAGCCGAGGATGCCGCCCGCCGCGCTTCGCACGGGCGCTCCGTAGCTCAGGCGAGCATCCCCTCGATGCGCCTGCGCCAGCCGTCGACGGTGCCGCGGTCTGACGCGCCCTCGTAGCCGCGACCGGGCGCGAAGAGGGGGTACTCCTTGCCGCTCTTGAGGTGCAGCACGACGTACCAGGTCTGCATCCCCGACGAGCGCTTGCCGAGAACCCCGACGCTCACGCTGGCGATCTCGTCGAAGGCGATCTCGCGCGTCTTCGTGCCGAAGCGGTTCTCGTCTTCGACGGTGACGCGCCGCGAGCTCGCGTCGATGGTCACGCGCTGCCGCCCCGCGAGCGCGAGCCCGACGGCGCCGATCACGAAGAGCATCAGGCCCAGCAGAAAGCCCGAGAAGGTGTTGTCGCGAAACGACGCCGTGAAGCCCCGGCAGAGCCATAGAAACAAGGCCCCGAGGAGCGTCGAGACGGCGGCGTACGCGAGCTGCGTCGACGGGTTGTTCTCGGTCACCCAGGGTGCGCTCGCGGCGGGCTTCATGGCGTCACGAGTCTTGGGCTCGACGCGATGAAAACTCAACGGCGCGCGACCGTTGACGCGCGACCGTCACACGCGCTGATGTCCACGCCATGCGCATCGGAATCGACCTCGGCGGAACCAAGACCTACGGCGTCGCCCTCGACCGCGACGGACAGGTGCGCGCTTCGAAGCGCGTCGACACGCCCCGCCACGACTACGACGCCATCGTGAGCGTCATCGTCGACGTCGTGCGCGAGCTCGAGGCGCGCGTCGGCGAGCGCTGCTCCGTGGGCGTCGGAATGCCCGGCTGCGTCTCGACCGTGACCGGGCTCGTGAAGGGCGCCAACACCGTGGTGCTTATCGGGAGGCCCTTCGATCGCGACCTCTCCGCGGCGCTCGCGAGGCCCGTGCGCGTCGAGAACGACGCCAACTGCTTCGCGCTCTCCGAGGCCGCAGACGGCGCCGCCGCGGGCGCCCCGGTGGTCTTCGGCGTCATCGTCGGAACAGGCACCGGCGGCGGCGTCGTGGTCGACGGAAGGGCGCTCCGCGGCGCCAACGCGATCGCGGGAGAGTGGGGACACAATCCGCTCCCGTGGCCGCGCGATGACGAGCGTCCGGGGCCTCCGTGCTACTGCGGCAAGGCGGGCTGCATCGAGACCTTTCTCTCGGGACCGGGCCTCGCCGCCGATCATCTCCGCGTCACGGGGAGCACCCTCGACGCGACCGCCATCGCCGCGCTCGCTGACGCGGGTGATGTCACCGCAATCGCCACGCTCGACCGCTACGCCGATCGCATGGCGCGCTCGCTCGCGACGGTGATCAACGTGCTCGACCCCGACGTGATCGTGCTCGGCGGCGGCGTGTCGAACATCGCCCGGCTCTACGACGCGGTGCCGCGTACGTGGGGGCGCTACGTGTTCTCAGACACGGTGCACACGCGGCTCGCGCGGGCGATGCACGGCGACGCCAGCGGCGTTCGCGGCGCCGCGTGGCTCTGGCCGATGGAGTGATGTCTGGGGGAGAAGAAGGGGATCGGAGCGGTCAGAGGCAGCAGGCGTAGCCGAAGCGGTCGGTGACCGGGTTCGGGTCGTCGGGCATCGACGAGAGCAGGCCGCCGACGCGCACCGAGTCGTTGTCGGCGCCGTTGTTCGTCCACGCGCGCACGCCGGGGAAGCGGCCCGCGTTGCGGATCGACTGCATCTGGCTGTTGGAGCACACGTCGGCGCCGAGGCGGGCGCAGGCGCGCGACGCGTCGATGAACGAGGTGTCTTCGACCGTGTGCGAGTCGACCACGCACACGCCGTTGACGAGCGAGCCGGGCGAGGGGCACGAGAAGTCCGCGGGGCGCTGCGAGATGCAGCAGGCGAAGGCCCAGGCGTTGTTCCACGCGGGGTTGTCGGCGGTGCGCGAGCCGACGACGGTGCCGAAGCGGCCCGAGTCGTTGTCCGAGACCTCGTTCGTGAGGCGGCGGATATCGCCCGAGAAGCGCCCCGCGTCGTTGAGGGTCACGTACTGCGCCTTCGAGCAGAGGTCGCTGTGCAGCACCGAGCAGATGCGCGCCGCGGCCATCGCCGTCGTCTCTTCGCGGTTGTTGATGTACGTGATGCGAACGCCCGCCGACGAGGAGCCCATCGCGGGGATGAGCGACGCGCGCATCACGTCATCCGCGGGGGCCGCGCCGGTGCAGCACGCGAAGCCGTAGGTCTGCGCGATCGAGGGGTCGTCGCTGCTCTGGAGCGCGAAGTTGATGCGGCCCGCGTCGTTGTCCGAGAAGTTCTTCGACCACACGGCGCGGCGGCCGACGACGTCGTTGTAGAACATGTCGGCGCCGGTGCCCTCGTGGGCGTAGCGGAGGCGCATGTACTGGGTCGCCGAGCAGAGGTCGCTGTTGAGACCCTGGCAGGTGGTGGCGGCGGTGTTCCAGTCGGTGCCGGGGTTGGAGTTGTCGGTGAAGGTCACGCACACGCCCTCGATGCGCGTGCCCGCGACGCAGCGGTTCTCGCCCGCGGAACCTCCCGTGCCCGGACCCGCGCCGGGACCGACCCAGCGTCCCATCGAGTCGATGACCATCGTGCCCGCGATGGAGATGCTCCGCGGGGTGATGTCACCCGTCACGTTGCCCGCGACGAGCGCGTAGGGGACGCTCGCGACGACTTCGCGCGGGGTCATCTCGGGGTCCGACCCGACGGCCACCGCGAGGAAGCGCGGCGAGCCGTTGAACACCGTCGACGGGAAGGGCGTCGAGGCGCCGAGTTGCACCGAGAAGAAGCCCTCGTCGAGCGTCACCGAGTTGGCCTCGGACCAGAGGAGCATGCCCCCCGTCGCCGCATCGTAGATGCGGTAGGTGATGGTCTGACGGCCCGCGAGGGGAGCCCCCGCGGTGTCGAAGAGACGCCCCTGGTGCATGAGCGTCTGCGGCACTCCCTGTGCGCTCGCCGCAGCGGGCGCGAGCGAGGCCGCGGCTGAGAAGAGAGCGATCGCGAGTGCCTTGCGAAGCGAGAGCATGTCCGAGTCCTCCATCGCGCGCTGCGCGCACGAAACCTTCTTCAGTTACCTTGAGCCGCCCGAAGCGCCTACGACGCCGCCGCGGAGGCGGAAGCCCGTCGAGCGCATGACCGTCTGGTGGATCGTCGACTGGCCGAGCGTCGAGACCATGCGGTAGCTCGGAGAGCGCATCACGCCTCCGGCGCCCACGAGGCTCGTCGCGCGGTGCCCGTTCACGCCCGCATCCACCGGGGGAACGTCGACAGGGGGAATGTCCGCGGGGACGTCGACCGGGGGGACGTCCACCGGGGGAACGTCGACCGGGGGAACGTCCGTGATGGGCACGTCCACGGGGGGAACATCCATCGGCGGAACGTCGATCGGAGGCACATCCGTGATGGGCACGTCGACCGGGGGAACGTCCACCGGGGGAACGTCCACCGGGGGAACGTCCACGGCGGCGTCGTCGGGCGTCGTGTCGCCCGGCACATCCATCGGCGGCGTGACGTCCGCGGGCGCGTCGACCTGGGGCACGTCGTCGGGCGTGGGGTTGTCCGTCGGAGGCGTCGCGTCGGCGCCGTCGCCCGTCGCGTCCGTCGAAGCGTCTGCGGCCACGTCGTCCGAGGGGGCGTCGGGGGTGATCACCGTGCCGCTGCCGCCGTCGCCGCAGCCGATCGCGAAGGCGCCGCACGCCAGAAGCGAGGTGAGTGCCAGTCGCAATGTCATCCGTTGCATCCTACGGGACCCTCTCGCGTGAGGAGCGGAGCCTACCGGCATCGATGAAAGGACGTCAACGACCACAGCGCAGCGCGCGTCGATCGTCACGTCACAGCCACCGGTGCATGAAGTCCGCGAAGAGCGCGAGCGCCACGATGGCGCCCACGAGCGAGACCGCGGCGAGCGCGCCCGTCACGATGAAGTAGCTGCGCTGGAGGGAGAACATCTGCGCGAGGCCCGCCATCGCCTCCATGAGGTTTCGAATGTCGCTGCCCTTCGTTGACACGATGCGCGCGATGGGGCCCGACGCGCGGCGGAGCCACACGCCCGTGACCGAGAACATCGCGCCCGTGAGCGCCATCGGGAGCGACGAGACGAGCGCGGGCGCGCCGCCCATCCACACGTGCACGATGGCGATGGCGAAGAGCGCCGCGCCCATCACGCCCTGCGCGGTGCCCACGAAGCTCATCGCCCGCGCGAGCGCGTCGAAGACCTTGTTCTCAGCGTCGCCGAACTCGTACTCGGTCGAGGGGACGGGGGCCTTCGCCTCGGAGAAGATCGGCGCGTTGGTGACGTCTGCTGCTGCCATTGTGCGCGCGAGGGTAACACCCCCGCGGCGCGAGCGGGTCACTCAACGCTGGAGCTCGCCAGCGGCCAGGAGCCACGGCGCGAGGGCCGGCGACGGGGCCGCCGCGACCTGGTCGCGGGCCCTTGAAAAACGGGCCAGCGTGAGCTCGAGGAGGGCGGCGAGCGAGGCGCGCGTCGGCGCGTCGACGGTGGTCGGAGGCGCGCGGAGGATCGAGGCGACGGCGAGGGAGGTCCACGGCTCCCACGAGGGGATGTTCGCGGGGCAGCCTGTGGTCGCGGGGCAGCGCGCGAGGAGCGAGCGCGCGAACTCGGGGGCCAGCGCGTCGGTCTCGGCGCGCGCGCCGGGGGAGAGCTCGCGCCCCTGCCAGAGCGCCCAGAAGGCCAGCGCGTCGAGGCCCGTCGGGAGCGCGCCCGAGGTGATGCGCATCGCGACCCAGGTGCTCGCACGCGAGGCGGCAGCGTCGACGCGCGCGTCGGTCGAGGGAGCAGCCCTGCGCGCCGCGAGGAGCCCCCAGGTCGCCACGGCCGTCGCTGCATCGGAGGCCGAGCGCGAGGTGGGGAGCATGTCGTCGGAGAACGATCCGTCGGGCCGCTGCGCCGTGACGAGGGCGTCTCTCGCGATGCGGACCCGCGCGCGCGCCGTCTCCGCGTGGCTCTCTTCGGCCATGAGCGCGAAGGCGATGGCGGCCCACGCCGTGGCCGACGTGCTCGCGCGGGCCTGCGGGGCGTTGGTCGGAGACGCGCTCCACCCCGTCGGGAGCCTGCTCGCGTCGAGCGCGCGGAGGATCTGGAGCTGCCGCTCGGGCGCCACGATCGCGCCCGAGACGTGACCGCGGAGCAGCGCGGCGAAGACCTGCGCGGTGTCGTTGCCCGACGATGGGGCGCCCGCGGCGGGGCCGAAGCCTCCGTCGGCGTTCTGGTGCGCCAGCAGCGCGGGAGACCACTGCGCGGCGCAGGCCCTCAGCGCCGACCGATCGGTCACCGTGAGCCCTCCCGTGGTGGGCGGCGGAGGCGTCGCGGCCGCGGTCTGTCGCGCTGTCACGGGCTCCGGGGCGCGGCGATGGAGGAGCACATAGCCCGCCGCGATGGTGAGCCCGAGCGAGAGCGCGCCCGCGATCGCGATGGTGGTCATCGAGACGCCCTGCGCGGGCTTGACCGACACGACGGGGAGCACCGTGGTGAGCGCGTGGGGATCGGGGCGGCGGTGCGGGTGCGCGAGCGCCGACGCGGTGTCGCTCGCTTCGGCCTCTCGCGCGATGCGCTCGGAGAGAAGGTCGCCCGGAGTTTGAGAGGGCTTCGCGGGAGTCCCCACGCGCGGCCCGGGCGTCGGAGGTCCGGCCTGCGTCGAAGCGGCGGGCGCGGGCTGAACCGTCGAGGGCGCGGGCTGCGACGGAGCGGGCGGGGTCGACGTGATCGCAGGGGGCGGCGCGGAGTTCTTCGGCGCGGTCCTCACCGGAGGCAGGGTGTAGGGAGCGTGCTCGTCGACGGGCTCGGGAACGGCTTCGAGCACCGGCGGCGCGGCGTGCGAGATGTGACGCTCCAGGGGGATGGGGCGCGTCTCCATCGGACCGAGCCGTCGACCGTCTCCCGACGAGTCGTGGTGGGCCGGTCTCGCGAGGGGAATCGGGACGGTGTCCATCGGGCCCGCGCGTACGCCGACGCCCGCTCGGGGCTGATCGGGCGTTCGCACGGTGGGCATCTTGATGGTCTTCGCCTCGCCCGCGTCGCGCACCCGCGCCTTCGCCTGACGTCCCGTACCGGGAGGCGCGGGACGCGACGGCGCTTCACTCGCGGGGGCGGGCGCCTTCGGGGTGACGGGCCGCACGCGCGAGACGATCTGACGCCCGTTGTTGGGGATCGTCGGACGCTCAGACTCGGCGTGGTCCGCGCTCGATTCGACGGGCGGAGGCGCGGGCGTCGGAGGCGGTCGCGGCGGCGTCGGGGTGAAGCCCGGCGGACGCTTCGCGGGTGTGCCATCGGCGCCGGCGCGCGCGATGGGCCTCGGCCTCGCGGCGGGCATCTGAACGGTCTGCGGCACCTCGCGGTGCGTGTCCGTGAGCTCCCTCGGCGCGGGCGGAACGGGGGCCTTCGCTGCGCGCGTCGGGGGCTGCGTGGCGGCGGGATCGAAGACCCGCAGGAGGTCTCCCACGGCCTCTCCCGCGGTGGCGGGGCGCTTCGAGGCGTCGGGGTCGATGCAGCGCAGGAGCCACCGATCGAAGGCGGGAGAGAGCGCGATTCCACGGGCCGCGGCGAGGGTCGAAGGCGTGGGGTGCTGCGCGCCGTCGGGGATGCGCTCGAGCAGCGACGCCGCGGTGTTGCCCTCCCAGTAGGGCACACCGACGAGGAGCTCGAAGGTGATGAGCGCGAGCGCCCAGACGTCGGTGGCCGCGGTGGGCTCGGCGCGTCCGGTGAGCTGCTCGGGGGTCATGTAGAGCGGCGTGCCGAGGCGCGCGGCGTTGCTCGTGCGCTTCTCGTGGGTGAGCTTCGCGACGCCGAAATCGAGGATCTTCACCCGCGCGGGCGCGTCGCTCGGAAAGGTCAGAAAGAGGTTCGCGGGCTTGAGGTCGCGGTGGACGATCCCCTCGGCGTGGACCTTGTCGAGCGCCGAGGCCACCTGGCGCAGCACCGTGAGCACCATCGAGAGCGGAATGGGCGCGCCGCGGCCCCACGTCTCGGAGATGTACTGCGAGAGGTCCTTCCCGTTCAGGAGCTCCATGACGAGGAAGGGCATCCCCGAGTCGGCGTCGACGTCGGTGTCGATCACGTTCACCACGTGGTCGCTGTCGATGTTGGCGCACACGCTGGCCTCGCGCTGAAAGCGCTCGACGCTCACCGCGTCGGCCATCACCTCGGGGAGCAGCACCTTCAGCGCGAGCCGCCGCCGCGTGCCCAGGTGCTCCACCTCGTAGACCTCGGCCATGCCCCCCGAGCTGATCCTTCGGATGAGCTTGTACCGCTTCGCGAACACCGCGCCGGTGCTCACGAACTGGCCTGCCGCAGGGGATTCTCCGCCGGCCGCGTGCTCGCGCGTCGGGTTCTCGTCCGTTCCTGTCACGTGGGTCGACGCGCACTCTACAGCACGTCGCGCGAGCGGCGCGAGGCCCCAACCGCAGCGATCCTCGTTGTCTGTGGCGCCCTTGACTTGCGGGGAGCATGTAGGCATAGACCCGTCCCCGTCGCGACGACTCCCTCCAATGGTGGCCCCCTCTCAACTCACGAGCGCGCCTGTAGACGCCACGATCCCGCGGCTTCCGCTCGGGCGTCGTGAGGTCAGCGTGCGCGCCCTCGTCAGCGACGCCGTCTCGCTCACCAAGCCCCGGCTGACCTCCCTGGTGCTCTGCACCACCACGGGCGGAATCGGCCTCGCGGGCGGACGCATCTTCTCGCTCCACACGCTGCTCACGCTCGTGGGCACAACCCTCGCGGTCGCGGGCGCCCACACGCTCAACTGCTGGATGGAGCGCGACCTCGACGGCTTCATGGACCGCACGCGCAACCGCCCGCTCCCCGCGGGGCGCTTCGATCCGCGCGTGGCGCTCGTGCTCGGGGTGCTCTACTCGCTGGCCTCGCTGCCGGTGCTCTTCATGGGGGTCAACCCCCTCACGGGCCTCCTCGGCGCGACGGCGCTCGCGAGCTACGTGCTGCTCTACACGCCCATGAAGACGCGCTCTCCCGCGGCGCTCTACGTGGGGGCCATCCCCGGCGCGCTGCCGCCCCTCATGGGCTGGACGGCGGTCACGGGCCGCCTCGACGTCGCGGGCGTGGTGCTCTTCGCGATCCTCTTCGTGTGGCAGCTCCCGCACTTTCTCGCCATCGCGATCCACCGCAAGGACGACTACGCCCGCGCTGGGATCAAGACGCTCCCCATCGTGCGCGGCGACGCCGTGGCGAGCCGTCACGTGGCGCTGTGGGTGCTCGCGCTCGTGCCCATCACCCTCGCGCTCGTGCCCCTCGGCGTGGCGCACTGGCTCTACGGCGCGGCGGCGATCGGCCTCGGCGCGTGGTTCATCGCGGTGAGCATCAAGGGCCTCCGCGGACCCACCGACGGACCCTGGGCGCGCAAGGTGTTTCTGACCTCGCTCGTGCACCTCACGGGGCTCTTCGTGGCCCTCATGATCGATGCCCGATGACGTCGGCGTAGCGGCTCCCCGCGCGAAGCCCACGCTCAGGCAGATCCTCCGCGCGAGGCCCTGGATGGCCGCGCCGTGGATCGCCCTCGTCCTCGCGACGCCCGTCGTGGTGAAGCTTCGGATGACGCGCGCGCCGGTGCCCGTGTACCGCCAGCTCCCGACCTTTCAGCTCACCGATCAGACCGCGCACGCCTACGGGAGCGCGCAGCTCCACGGCCACGCGTGGATCGCGAACTTCATGTTCACGAGCTGCCCCTTCTCGTGCCCGCGCCTCACGCGACACATGGTCCGCGTGCAGGACTCGCTGCGCTCGCGCGGATCCGCGGTGGCGTCCGTGCGCATGGTGTCGTTCACGGTAGACCCCGACGTCGACACGCCCGCGCGGCTGTCGGAGTACGGCGCGCGCTATCACGTCGACTCCGCGCGATGGCGCTTCGTCACGGGCCCGACGCCCGAGATCCAGCGGCTCAGTCAAGAGGGCTTTCAGGTCGCGATGGGCGCACCGCCCGAGGGCAGGCCGCAGGGCTACAACATCCTCCACGGCGAGCACATCATGCTCGTCGACGCGGCGGGGCGGATTCGCGGGTACTACCGGGCCAACGACGAGGGCCTCGCGGAGATCGTCCGCGACGCCGAGACCGTCACGCTCGAAGCGGCATCGCAGCGGTAGCGGAGCGACATGACCACCAGTGAGATCCTCGCGGCGAACAACGCCTTTCTCAACGCGTCGAGCGGCGTGTGCCTCGCCCTCGCCGTGCGCGCGATTCGCAACGGGGAGCGCGCGAAGCACCGCGCGCTGATGTTCGCGGCCCTCGCGTGCTCGGCGCTCTTTCTCACCTCGTACCTGGTGCGCGTGGCGCTCTATCCCTCGCGGCCCTTCGCGGGGACGGGCGCCGTGCGCGCGGTGTACTTCGCGATCCTCATCTCGCACATGATCCTCGCGATGGCGGTGCCTCCGCTCGCGCTGCGCGCGCTCTGGCTCTCAGAGGTGAAGCAGCGCTTCGAAGAGCACCGCCGCATCGCGCGCGTCGCGTTCCCGATCTGGATGTACGTGTCGGTGACGGGCGTGGTGGTCTACGCGATGCTGTTCCACTGGCCCGTCGGGTGAGTCCTGCCGCGCGCATGTGGCTCGCGGGCGGGGCCGTGGGCCTCGGCGTCGTGGCGAGCTTCGCGCTCGCGATCACGTTCTCTGCGAGGCGCTTTCGACACGAGCGGCTCCCCACGGGGCCCGACGTGGTTCACGTCGAGGTGACCGCGCAGCAGTACTCGTGGGAGGTGCGCCACGCGGGGCGCGACGGCGTGCTCGGCACACGCGACGACGTGACGCTTTCGAACGAGCTGCGCGTGCCCGTGGGGCGCGCGGTGGTGGTGCACCTCAAGACTCGCGACGTCGTGCACGGGCTGTTTCTCCCCGCGTACGGTGCCTATCGCGACGTGGTCCCCGGAGCGGAGGCGCCGTTCTGGTTCCGCGCGGAGGAGGCGGGCGAGTCGGCGATGGTGTGCTCGCAGCTCTGCGGCGTCGGTCACGCGCAGATGCGAGGGCGCGTGGTGGCCGTCGCGGAGCCCGCGTGGCGCCGCTGGAGCGAGTCTCCGTAGCTCAGCGCGTGCGCGCGCAGCGAAAGCCGAGGAGCGCGCTGCGCGTGTCGGGGCGGTACGCGTCGTCGCGGGCGCTGCCCTGGAGGAGCACGCGCTCGGGCGAGTACCAGCTCCCGCCGCGGATCGTGGGGTAGCCCGTGTCGTTGACGGGGCACCGGGGGTTGGTGCGCGCGACGCGGTTCCAGCACTGCGCGTTGGAGTAGGGCGCGAAGAGGTCCGCGGTCCACTCCCACACGTTGCCCGCGAGGTCGAAGAAGCCCGCGGTGTTGTTGAACGACCCGACGCGCCTGGTCGCCGCGCCGTCATCGCCCGCGCAGCGCGACCAGTGCGCGCGGTCACACATCGCCGACGGGACCTCCGCGCCCCAGGGGTAGAGCCTCCCCGGAGCGAGCCCCGCCGCGAGCGTGTATCGAGCGGCGTACTCCCACTCCGCTTCGGTCGGCAATCGACCGCCGTCCCACACGCAGAACGCCTGGGCCGTCGCCCAGTCGACGCAGTTGAGCGGGTGATACTCGCGGCCCGTCTGCCCCCAGTTGCAGCGCTCCGTGCCCATGGGCGGATTCGTCGGCTCGTTGACCGCGCCCGACCAGCGCATCGTCCCATCGGGATACGCGACTGCGGCGCCCGGCGGCGCCGGGTGACCCGCGGCCCAGAAGCGCTGAAAGCGAGAGACCGTGACCTCGTACGCGTCGAACGAGAAGCCCCCCACCGTGATCGCAGGCTGCGGCGGCTGCGCGCGATAGCCCGACGCGTCGCCGAGCGAGAACGTTCCGCCCGTGAGGTAGACCAGCCCGCAGCCCGTCTCGCTCGCCGTCGGACAGCTCCGCTGCTCTCCGCCGCGACACGCGCCGCGACCGTCGCAGGTGCCGCCCATGCACGACGTCCCGGGGAGCTGATTGCCCGCGGGGAGACACAACTGCATCGCGCCCGCGCAGCGCGTACGACCGATCACGCAGTCGCCCACTCCGTCGGTGCAGGGGAGGCCCTCGACGCACGCGGGCGTCGTGTCGGCGATCACATCGACCACGGGCGTCTCGTCGACGATGACATCAACGACGGGCGTCGTGTCGACCACGGGCGTCGTGTCGACCACGGGCGTCGCGTCAGAGATCGCGTCGAGCGAGGCGTCGCGGGGTTCGCGAAACGGAGTGCGCGCGCCGCAGGCGCTCCACACGAGCGCGGCGGTGAGCGAGAACGACAGTCGAAGCAGCGTCGGACGCACGGCGCGCGACGGTATCACAGCGATCAGAGATAGCTGCTGTTGAACCACCACTCGGCGCCGAGGCCGAGGTAGTGCTCGACGCTGTTGAAGCCGAAGGGATCGCCGGGCGCGTAGAGCCTCCGAGCGCCCTCGTCGCGCACCGTCACGAGGTAGATGAGCTGGAGGTGGGGCCGCGTGTAGCTGCCGCGTCCGCCCGGCGAGACGAAGGGCACCACGCCCGCGCGGATCACGGAGCCCTGCACCGCGCCGACGCCGGTCTCGGGGTCGAGCGCGTCGTAGACCACGCGCTGGTAGCTGCCTTCGAGGGCGAGGCCCGCGCGCTGACCGAACCACACGATGGGGCGCGCGACGACGGCGCCCTCCCACAGCGCGCTGCGAGAGAACACGCCCGCGTCGGCGTCGCGGAAGTAGCGCACGTAGGCCGCGCCCATGAGCGCGAACATGCCGCTCTCCCAGTTGCCCGAGGCCGCGAGGCGGAACTCCTGCGCGCGCTCCGACGTGCGCACCGAGTCGATCACCGCGGGGACGCGCAGGTCGCCGTACGCGCCGAGGCCCTGCGACCAGCGCGCGAACACGTTGACGAAGTTCGCGCCCGAGTACGCGCCGAACTGCGCGCCCACGACGTAGCCCGAGTCCGACGGGAGCAGCACGCGGTCGCCGCGGTCGTTGATCTGCCGCACGCCCTCGGCCATCGCGTGAAACTCGCCGTAGAGCGAGAGCTTCATGCCCGCCCGCGCCGTGCGGCCGGCGAGCCACCAGGTGAGCTTCGCCGTCGAGATGATGCGCGGCCGGTCGAGGAGCAGCGCCGTCGCGCCGCCGAACCCGTCGCGCGCCGTGACCGAGATGGTCTGGAGCTGGTACGGGTCGTCGAGGCGGTTCATGCCGATGGCGGCCTGGATGGTGAGGTCGTTGCCCGCGTCGAAGCGCGCGCCGCCGCCGACCATGTTGAGGTTGTCGAGGGGCCACCAGTTGAGCAGGTACGCGTCGTCGCCGCGGTACATGCGCGAGCCCGCCCAGAGCGAGAGCGAGGGGTGCAGCGCGCCCTGCTCCTCGAGGTAGAGGTTGCGGATGGCGAAGGTGCCGCCGAACTCGCCGGTGAAGTGAAAGAGGCTGTCGTTCGCGGCGATGGTGAGCACCGCGCGCCAGCGCGTCTGACGGAGGCGCCAGTCGTAGTTGAACTGCGCTTCCATGTACGGGGTGAGGTCGAGGCGCGAGCCGAAGGCCGTGAGGTTGGCCTGTCGCCCCGAGCGTCCGCGGAGGTCGCTCGCGATGCCCACGCGCCCGTAGGAGCCGAAGGAGAAGCCCGTGGTGGGGCGCTCCTCGGCGGCGTCGATGGCTGGAGCGGGCGGCGTCGGCGGCGTGGTGGCGTTGTCGGTGCCGGGCGAGGCGACGGGCGCTCCCGGCGGCAGCGGCGGATGCGCCGAGGGATCGACAGGCTGCGCCCACGCGGCGCCGACGAAGAGGAGCGTGCCTAGCGAGGCGGCGATCGGGCTGAAACGCACGGCGGGGGACGCTACGCGATTTCGTCCGCGCGTTGCACTGACTTCACCATCGCCCTGACACCCGCGCACCCATCGCACGCGACCGCCGCCAAGCGGACACCCTTGACGGGACCTGTCGGCTGGGAGAAGGGTGCAGCCCGCCCATGCGACCGTACGCCACCCTCCTCACCGCCGCGATGATGGCGGGCGCCCTCTCGACCGCAGTTTTCGCGCAGCCCCGACCGCCTGTTCGACGCGTCCCTCCGCGTCCCGCAGCGGCGCGTGACGGCGCCGTCGCCGCGACCGACGCGAGCGCGCCGGCCTCTGACTCGGGCTCCTCCGCAGCGAGTCCGATCGACGGCGGAACCTCCGACGCGACGACCATCACGTCAGCGGTCGTCGACGGCGACGCGGGCTCGGTCACCGTCGGCGACGCGGCCTTTCCGATGCGCCAGGTGGGGAGCGGAACGGCGGTGCACTTCCCCGTGCCCGAGCAGTTCGCGCGCACGGCGGTGCCGGTCTTCGTGCAGGTGCGATCGAGCGCCCCCATCGACCACGTCTCGCTCTTCTACCGCGGCCTCGGCGCGCGGCGGTACACCGAGCTCCGCATGCAGGCGATGGGGCAGCAGTTCCGCCTCGCGTCGGGCTACGGCGCGATGGTGCCGTGCGAAGACGTCTTCCCCCCGAAGGTGCAGTACTACGTCGAGGTGGTCGACCAGTCGGGCGCGCCCAACGGCCGCGCGGGCACCGCCGACGCCCCCATCGAGATCAACGTCGTCGAGCAGCGGCACTACCCCGCGCCCACGCTCCCCGGACAGCCCGCGCCCCGCACCTGCGGGACCCTCACCACCGCCGTCTCCGCTCGCGACGCGGGCGCCGCTTCGACCGAGCCCCAGCGCGGGAGCGCCGACCTCGGCGAGCCCTGCCGCGCCACCAACGACTGCCGCCGCGGACTCCGCTGCGGCACGAACCACCAGTGCGTCTTCGAGGCCCGCTGACATTCTGGCACTGACCCTCCGGAGAAACGCCGCCGGACGCTGCCAGAACGTCACCCGTCGGGGCCCCTCGCGCGAGGGTGAAGGCCCTGCGAATCCC
The DNA here is from genome assembly GCA_052035985.1 of Myxococcota bacterium. Classification (GTDB taxonomy): domain Bacteria; phylum Myxococcota_A; class Polyangia; order Polyangiales; genus CAISKJ01. Next base: position 25,062 of record JBPOHC010000401.1, read on the forward strand.
ATCAAATCACGGTGAATCGAAGGGGTGGCACGCCCCCCGCATAAGGATCTGAAGCCCCATGCGAAGGCTCCTGCCCTGGCTCGAAACCCTGCTCCGCCGCTACCCCTGGGTGATCACCCTGGTGGCGCTCGTCCCCTGCGCGTATTTCGCCGCGAGGGGCACCGGCGAGATGGTGGGCGCGAAGGTCTTCGCCGCTGACACCGAGGCGCTCGCGCGTCCGCTGCCCGCGACCACGACGACCGCCTCCGAACCCGCCGCGCAGAACCGTCACGTCCGCGATCGTCAGGCGATCGTGCACCGCAACGTGTTCGACTCCGACGCGGGCTGCCTCGACTGCCCCGACGCCGCGGCCGACGCCGAGGTCGACGGTGCCGTCGTCGCGGCCAACCCCCTCGACGACCGCATCCTGCCGCCCGAGGCGTGCATGCGCCGCGACGCCGACGCGGGCGTCCCCTCGTCGCAGTTTCCGCAGCCGTGCGAGTCGCAGGCGAAGATCGTCGGCGCCGTGGTGAGCGAGCTCGACGAGTGGTCGTTCGCCTTCGTGCAGATCACGCAGGGCGGCACCTCGATGCCCTTCCGCCAGGGCCAGCAGATCGACGGTCGCACCGTGAGCCTCGTCGGCCACTGCGGCGCCGTGGGGGCCTACGTGCTGCTCCGTCAGACCGGTGCGCCGCGGTGCTTCCTCGCGCAGATCATGCCCCCGCGCGCCGCGCCGCCGCCGCCGCCGACGCCCGTGCCCACGGCGACGCCCGCGCCCGAGACGGGCAGCGCGCTCTCCGCCGCGCTCGAAGGCATCGAGCGCTCGGGGGCCAACGAGTTCAACGTCCGTCGCTCCACCGTCGACCGCATTCTTGAGAACCAGGCCGAGCTCATGCGAACCACGCGCATCATGCCCCACGAAGAGGGCGGACGCGTCGTCGGCGTGCAGCTCTTCGGCGTGCGAGGCAACTCGCTCCTCGGCCGCCTCGGGATGCAGAACGGCGACGTCCTCAACCGCATCAACGGCCTCGAGATCGCATCGCCCGACCGCGCGCTCGAAGCGTACTCGCGCCTGCGCACCAGCGATCACCTGCAGATCTCGATCACCCGCAACGGCCAGCCCGTGAACATCGACTTCAACATCCGATGATGACAACCGCCCCCATGACCCACGCGTCGACCCGAGTCCGTAGACCCCCGATGCCGGCCCTCGCCGCGCTGGTGCTGTCGCTCGTGGCCTTCGTCGCCACCGCGTGGTCGCAGCCGACGCCCGCGCAGCCCGCCGCCGCGGCGACCACCAAGAACCGCCCCGTTCGACGGCGCCCCGCCACGGTGCTCGTGCCCCCGCTCGCGCAGGCCCTCGGCCCCGGCGCCGCGATGCCCGTCGCGCCCGCCGCCGCGCAGCCCGCGCCCGCCGCCGCGGCGCCCGTGATCCCCGCGATCGGACAGCCCGTCGGGCCCGCGCAGGTCGTCGGTCAGAACCCGGGAATCCCCGGGTCGATCATCGACGCCGCGGGCGGCTCCAACGCCTCGATGCACGAGTTCGAGAGCGGCATGGACTACCGCCCGCTCCCGCCCGGCGCGCGCATCACGTTCAACCTCCAGGACGCCGACCTGCCCGACCTCGTGCGCGCCATCGGCAACATCACGGGGCGGCGGTTCATCATCCCGGGCAAGGTGCGGTCGATCAAGACCACCATCTACTCGCCCACGAAGATCACCCCCGGCGAGGCGTACCAGGCCTTCCTCTCGGTGCTCCAGGTCAACGGGATGACCGTCATCCCCGCGGGGCGCTACCTCAAGATCGAAGAGACCGCGGGCGCGGCCACGCAGGTGCTCCCCACGTACTCCGCGGGCAGCGGCGACTCGCCCACCGACGACCGCTTCATCACCCGCATCGTGCGGCTGCGGAACATGTCGGCCGACGACGCTTCGAACCTCCTCGGCCACTTCAAGTCACGCGACGGAGACATCACCCCGTACGCGACGACCAACACGCTCATCATCTCAGACACCGGCGCCAACATCCGACGGATGCTCCAGATCCTCGGCGAGGTCGACGTGGCCGCCGTGGGCGAGCAGATCTGGGTCGAGCCCATCCACTACGCGCTCGCGAGCGAGCTCCAGGGCCGCATCAACGAGATCCTCGGCGGCGGACAGGCCCAGGCCGCGCGGCCCGCGGGCGGCTCCAGCGACCTGCGCCTCACGCGCATCCTCGCCGATGACCGCTCGAACTCGCTGGTCATCGTCGCCACGCAGCGGATGTACCTCCGCGTGCTCGAGCTCATCCGCCGCCTCGACGTCTCGATCGAGGGCGAGGGCCAGGTGCGCGTGTTCCGCCTCCAGCACGCCGACGCCGAAGAGATGGCGACGACGCTCAACAACATCACCGGCGGCGGTCGCGCCGCGGGCGGTCAGGGCAGCTCGAACCGCGGTCAGAACGCGGTCTTCGAAGGCCAGGTCCGCATCACCGCCGACAAGCCCACCAACGGTCTGGTCATCACCTCGTCGCCGCGCGACTACCTCGCCGTGCGACGCGTGATCGACGAGCTCGACCGCTCGCGCCGTCAGGTCTTCATCGAGGCCGTGATCGTCGAGCTCCAGGTGAACCGCACGAGCCGCATGGGGCTCAACTTCCACGGCGCGCTGCCCATCAACGACGGCACCGACGGCGTGGGCCTCGGCGGGTTCTTCCCGCTCACGTCCATCGCGCTCAACGACCCGAACATCCTCTCGGGCCTCGCGCTCGGCGTCCGCGGCGCCGCCGTGGCGGGCTCGCAGAACCTCCTCCCCGGCATCGGCGTGTCGATCCCCGAGTTCGGCGTGACGCTCAACGCGCTCGCCACCACGGGCGACGCCAACGTGCTCGCGACGCCCAACGTCATCGCCACCGACAACGTCGCGGCCGACATCAACGTCGGCCAGAACGTGCCCCTCCAGACCAACGTGGGCGCGGGCTTGAGCGGCCTCGGCGGTCAGGCGGGTGCGCTCGGCGCCCTCGGCGCGCTGGGCTCCTTCGGCGGCGGCTTCGCGGCCCCCCGCCAGGACGTCGGCACCAAGATCCACCTCACGCCCCACGTGAACGACTCCGGCGAGGTGCGCCTCGAAATCGAAGAGGAGATCTCCGAGGTGGGCGCCTCGACGGGTCAGCTCGGCGCGGTGACCATCAACCGCCGCACGGCCAAGACCACCACCGTCGTGCGCGACCAGAACACCGTGGTCATCGGCGGGCTCATCCGTAACACCGAGACCAACAGCGAGGAGCGCGTGCCGATCCTCGGTGACATCCCGATCCTCGGGGCGCTCTTCCGCCGCACGACGACCTCGGTGCAGCGCTCGAACCTGCTGCTCTTCCTCACGCCCTACGTCATCCGTGACCAGAGCGACCTGCGGAGGATCTTCGAACGCAAGATGCGAGAGCGGCAGGAGTTCGTCGACCGCTACTTCGTCTTCTCCGAGAACAACTACGAGCCGCCGATGGATTACACCCGCACCAACGGGCTCGTAGAGGAGATCCGCCAGTCGATCCGCGAGCTGCGCGCGCGCGCCGAGCTCGAGGCGCAGTCGACGCCGTCGATGGCCGAGCCGCACACGCCGAGCGAGAGCATCGACCTGCCCGTCGACCTGCGCTCGCCGAGCAACCCCACCACCAACCCGTCTACGCCGCCGGGCCTGCCCAACGTGGCGCCGACCTTCCCCAACGCGGGCGGCGGTCCGTTGCCGATCACCATCGCGCCCGCCATCGGCCAGCCCGTCCCGCAGTGAGCGCCGAGGAGCGACGCACGTGAGCACCGCGCAGTACATGGCCGACGTGTTCCGTCGCTACGGGGTGATCGACCCCGAGCGGCTCTCGGCGGCCCTCGCCGCGGCCGAGCGCGACCGCAGCGGAACGCTCCTCGACGCGCTCGTCCGCGAGGGCGCAGACGAGGCCCCGCTCTCTTCGGCCCTGGCCGACGAAATGGGTCTCGAGTTCTGGCCCGACCTCCCGAAGACCGAGCACCTCCCGATCCAGCTCCTCCGGGACATCCGCTTCGACTTCAGCTTCGCGCGTCAGCGCCAGCTCATGCCCATCCGCGAGGGCGACAACGCGACGCTCCAGGTCGCGCTCGGCAACCCCCTCGACACCGTGGCCCTCGACGACCTCCGCATGGTCGTGGGCCGCGAGGTCGAGGCCATCGCGAGCACGCCCACCGCCGTGCTCGACGCGATCAACCGCGCGCAGGCGGAGATCAACCGCACCGCGGAGCTCGAGCACAAGGGCGCCACCGAGGCCGCCGACGACACCCGCGCCGACCTCCTCGAGAGCGACGAAGACGCGCAGATCATCCGCTGGGTGAACAGCCTCTTCGTCGAGGCCGTGAAGGAGCGCGCGAGCGACATTCACATCCAGCCCGGTCAGGGCAAGGTCGTCGTGCGCTACCGCATCGACGGCAAGCTCTATCACATGCGCGAGGCGCCCAAGAACGTGCTCCCGAGCATCGTGGCGCGCATCAAGATCATGTCGGGGCTCAACATCGCCGAGAAGCGTCTGCCGCAAGACGGACGCATCGGATTCAAGCTCGGCACGAAGGACGTCGACATCCGCGTGAGCACGATCCCCGTGGGGCAGGGCGCGGGCGAGCGCATCGTGATGCGTATTCTCAACAAGTCGTCGGTGATGCTCGAGCTCACCGACCTCGGCTTCGCGCCCGACCGCCTCGACCTCATGCACGACCTCATCAACCGCCCCGAGGGGATCGTGCTGGTGACCGGTCCCACGGGCTCGGGCAAGACCACCACGCTCTACGCGTGCCTCAACAAGATCAACAGCCCCGACATCAACATCCTCACGGCCGAGGACCCCATCGAGTACGACATCGCGGGGCCCGGCCAGATGCAGGTGAACCCCAAGATCGGGCTCACCTTCGCGACCTGCCTCCGCGCGTTTCTCCGTCAGGACCCCGACGTCATCATGGTCGGTGAGATCCGCGACAAGGAGACCGCCGAAATCGCCGTGCACGCGTCGCTCACGGGGCACCTCGTGCTCTCGACGATCCACACGAACGACGCCGCGGGCGCGGTCACCCGCCTCGTGCACATGGGCATCGAGAACTTCAACCTCACGAGCTCGCTGCTCGCGATCCTCGCGCAGCGCCTCGTGCGCGTGCTCTGCCCGCACTGCAAGGAAGCCTACGTCCCGCACGACACCGACCTCGTGCGCCTCGGCCTCGACCGCGCGCGCATCACGCAGCGCCTCGCGCGGCCGCAGAGCCTCTACTCGAAGAGCGCCTTCGGAGGCTCTCCCGCGGCGCGCGTCGCGGCGGCCATCGCGGGCGGATACGCGGCCACGCTCTACCGCGCCAGGGGCTGCGTGCTCTGTCAGAACACGGGCTTTCAAGGCCGCACGGGCATCTACGAGCTGCTGCTCATCACCGACGCGGTGCGCTCGCTCGTGATCAAGAACTCCGACTCGCCCACGATCCGCCGATGCGCCGTGGACGAGGGCATGGACACGCTGCGCGACGACGGCGCGCGCAAGGTGCTCGAAGGGCTCACGACCATCGAAGAGGTCCTCGCGGCCACGCAGGACGAGATCTGAAGGGCTGACGAGAGGCACCGACCCCCATGGGACACTTCGCGTACATCGCCGTCGACGCCAAGGGGCGCACGGTCCGAGGCACGGTCGACGCCGACGACGTGAAGGGCGTGCGACAGCTCCTGCGGCGACAGGGCGTGTTCCTCGACTCGGCCACGCCCCTCGCCGAGAACGCCGCGGCGGCGAAGTCTCCTTCGAAGACCACGACGGCCAACGTCGGCGACGCGCGCGAGGCGCTCACCTTCGCCGAGAAGGCCCCCGCGATCGCGAAGCTCTTCAAGAGCGTGAAGAAGCTCGTGTCGTCGCCGGGCCAGGCCGTGGCGATGTCGACGCGACAGCTCGCGACGCTGGTGAAGGCGGGCATCCCGCTCGTCGAGGCCATCACCGCCCTCATCGATCAGATCGAGGACGAGGGGCTGCGCGAGGCCTACTCCGACGTGCGCAACAAGGTGAACGAGGGCACGTCCTTCGCGATCGCGCTCGGGGGTCACGCGGACTACTTCCCCGGGCTCTACGTGAACATGGTCGCGGCGGGCGAAGCCTCGGGCACGCTCGAAGCGGTGCTCGCGCGCCTCGCGGACTTCATGGAGGGCCAGGTCAAGCTCAAGAACAAGGTCGTGGGCGCGCTGGCCTACCCCGCGTTCATGGCCATCATGGGCGTGGTCATCCTGTGGGTGATGATGGTCGTGGTGGTGCCGAAGGTCAGCGCCATCTTCGAAGACTTCAAGGCCGCGCTGCCCTGGTACACCGCGCTGCTCATCAACATCTCGAAGGTCATGGGGACCTTCTGGTGGCTCATGATCATCCTCGTGGCGGGCGGCGGCTACGCCTTCGCGCGGTGGAAGAAGACCCCCGAGGGGCACTACCGCTGGGACGCGTTCACCCTGCGCGTCCCCCTCTTCGGTGAGCTCCTGCGCATGGTCGCGATCACGCGCCTCACGCGCACGCTCGCGACGCTCCTCGCCTCGGGCGTGCCGCTCTTGAAGGCCATGGACATCGTCAAGAACGTCATGGAGAACAAGGTGCTCGAGGCCGTCATCACCGAGGCCGCGGCGAGCATCAAGGAGGGCGAGAGCATCGCCGAGCCGCTCAAGCGCTCGGGGAAGTTCCCCCCCATCGTGACGCACATGATCGCGATCGGTGAGCGCTCGGGCGAGCTCGAGTCGATGCTCGAAGCCGTGGCCGACTCGTACGACTCCGTGATCGACGGGCGCGTCGCGATCCTCACGTCGCTGCTCGAGCCCATTCTCATCGTCGTGATGGGCGGGCTCTCGGGCGGCGTGGCCTTCTCGATCCTCATGCCGCTCCTCCAGCTCAACGAGTTCGCGCAATGAGCCGCAAGCGCCGTCGGCACCGCGAGCGCACCGTGGTCTTCCCCTGGGAGACGCGCGCCCCTGCGTTCTCGTGGTTCTCGCGGCGCCACGCGGGCGCCGGCGTCGGCGTGCTCATCGCGCTCGTCGCCGTGTGGGTGCTCGTCTCGCTCGATGACCGTCGGCGCAAGGTCCACGCGACGCGCGCCGCCATTCGAAGCGTGATGCTCGCCACGGAGGACTTTCGCGCGGACCTCGGGCGCTGCCCCACGAGCATCGAGGAGCTCGCGCGCCCCCCCGAGGTGGCGGGCGTCTCGGGGCGCTACCTCGCCGACGTGCGGCTCGACGGCTGGGGCCGTCCGCTGCGCCTCCGCTGCCCGGGGTGGAAGCACCCATCGTCCGCCGACGTTGTGTCCGAGGGCCCGCCTGAGGGGCTCTTTCCCGCTGAGATCATCGAGTGAATTGCTGACGGAGACACCATGAAGCACCGCACCGCAAAGAACGAAGCACCGCGCCGGCTCTCTCGCCGCGCGCTCCGCAGGGCCGCCCAGCGCGGCATGACGCTCATCGAGATCATGATCGTCGTGGTGATCATGGGGCTCATCGCGAGCGCCGTGGGCATCGGCGTGTTCAACCAGGCCAAGAAGGCTCGCGTCGAGACCGCCACCACCGAGACGCGCTCCATCGAGCACGCCGTCCAGCTCTGGCAGCAGGATCACCCCACGGGCTGCCCCACCGTCGCGCAGCTCCAGGCCGACCGCGTGCTCGACTCGCACTCGCGCTCGAAGGACCCGTGGGACAACGACTACCTCGTGTCGTGCGAGAACGGCGACGTGACCGTGCGCTCCAAGGGCCCCGACGGTCAGGAGGGCACCGACGACGACATCCCTCGCGTGCGTCGCTGAGGTGAACGAGTCGTGACCGGCGTGACGAGCCCCCACCCCCGCCCCCGCCTCCACGGAGTGAGGGCGGGGAGTCAGCGGAGCAAGGATCGACGAGCGCGCGTGCTGTGCGCCGCGACGTCGGTTCCTGCTCGTCGGACTCCCCGCCCTCACTCCGTGGGGGCGGGGGCGGGGGTGGGGGCCTCTTCGCGCGGCTTCACGCTCATCGAGATCATGATCGTGGTGCTGCTCGCGAGCCTCATGGCCACGGCGGCCACGGTGGGCTTCTCGGCGCTGCGCCGCGGTCACCTCCGCGCGGGCGCCACGAGCGTCGCGGCGGCGCTGCGGGCGTCGTACGTCCACGCGCTCACGACGGGCCGCACCACGCGCCTCGTGCTCGTGGTGGGCTCGAACCGCTACTGGATCGAAGACACCGACGACGCCCACGTGCTCGACACCTCGGACCCGCTGCACCAGGGCGGCGCCGCAGAGACCGCCGAAGACGCCGAGCGCCTCGCGCGACGCGCCGCGGACCTCATCGCGTCGCAGCGTCCGAGGGCGCCGCGCGCGGAGTTCGAACGCCCCCGCGGGGCGCGCTATCGCGAGCGCAGGTTCGCCGACGACGTGACCATCCTGCGGCTCTTCACCGAGCACGCCGAGGAGCCCATCGAGCAGGGCAACGGCCACGTGTACTTCTGGTCGGGCGGTGTCGGTGAGCGCGCCGTCGTGCAGCTCCGCGGCGTGAGCGGAGAGGTCTACTCCGTGGTGCTCCGCCCCCTCACGGGGCACTCGCAGATCTACGACCGCGAGGTCGAGCCGCCCGTCGTCGACGACTCGCGCACCACCGACCAGACCGAGGTCGACGCGCGCGAGCAGCGCGTAGGAGGCCCGCAGTGATCCCCTCGCGGCCCCCTCCCATGCCCTCCCCCATGCAATGGGGGAGGGGTCAGCGCGTGGTCTTCTCTCGGGTGAACCCTCCCCCATTGCATGGGGGAGGGACGGGGAGGGGGCGCGCCCAGGCGGGCTTCACGCTCATCGAGGTGATGATCGCCATCGCGATCCTCTCGATGGCGCTCGCGACGATCTTCGGTTCGAACATCGGCGGCGCGCGGAGCACGGCGCACGCGCGGCACATCACGCGCGCGACGCTGATGGCGCGCTGTCGCATCGTCGAGGTCGAGGCGTACCTGGTGAAGAACCAGCTCCCGCCCGCGGACCAGGACATCGAAGACCCGCCCGCGACGGGCGCCGAGCCGTGCTGCACCGACGGCGTGACCTGCGACGCGAAGGTCGAGCGCATCGAGCTCCCCGCGCCGCAGCGGGTCGAGACCGCGGCGGGCGATCAGCTCCTCGGGCGCGCCGCGGGCGCTGCCGCGGGCTCATCGTTCGGAGGTCCTGGCGGCGTGACGGGCGGTGACGGCGGCGTCGGCGCGCTCGGGATGCTCGCGGGCGCGATGGGCTCGATGGGCAGCGGATCGTCGGGCGGCGGATCGGGCTCGCTCTCGGGCTCCGGCGCGCCCTCTCCGCGCGAAATGGCGGGCTCGCTGCTCACGACGGTGTACCCGACGATCAAGCCCATGCTCGAAGGCGCCATCCGCAAGCTCACGGTCTCCGTGCGCTGGAACGAGGGGAGCCGCGAGTACTCGTTCGACGTCGTCGAGTACGTGACCAACCCGGGGCAGACGCTCCCCGCGGGCGACCTCTTGAACGCGGCGCAGAACGCGGCCGGCGGAGGCACGGGAACGGGCACGGGCACGGGCCTCACCGGCGGCATGGGGATGGGAATCTTCGGCGGGCCTCCGCCCATCAGCGCCACGCAGGCGCCGGGGGGAGTGCTGCGACAGTGAAGAACCTTCGCGCGCAGCGGGGCTTGACCCTCCTCGAGGTGCTGGTCGCGACGGCGATCCTCTCGATGGTCGCGACGATGATCTGGGTGTCCTTCGACCAGACCGCGAAGATGCGCACGAAGCTCAACGAGCGTCAGGAGCACGACCACTACGCGCGCGTCGCCATGGCTCGCATCACGCGCGACCTGCGCGCGGCCTTCCTCTCGCTGCACGTCAACCAGGAGCAGCGCCTCGCGTCGGTGATCACGGTCTTCAAGGGCCGCGCGGGCCTCGGCGGCGCGCAGCTCGATTTCACCACCTTCACGCACCGTCGGCTCCACCGCGGCGCGCACGAGGGCGACGCCTGCGAGGTCGGCTACAAGCTCATGGAGCACCGCGGCGACGACAACCTCGAAGGCATGGACCTCGTGCGCCGCGAGAGCGCGCGCATCGACAACGACCCCGAGCGCGGCGGCGTGCTCGACGTGCTCGTCCCCGGCGTTCGCAGCTTCGAGGTGCGCTTCTTCGACGACGCCACCGACCAGTGGGTCGACTCGTGGGACTCCACGCAGGCCACGGGGCAGCCCGGCCGCCTCCCGCCGCGCGTGCGCATCACGCTCGCGGTCGAGGAGGGCGCCGCCCACGAGGAGCGCGTCTACACCACCGAGACGCAGCTCTACCTCACGCGACCCCTCACCTTCGGGCTGCCGATCTACTGACATGCGCGCGCCCGACACCACCACCGAGAGGCCCTTGAAGCGGAGGCGAAAGCTCCCGCCCATCCGCCGCCACGCGGGGCGCTCGACGGCCTTCACCGTGCGTCAGCGCGGCGTGGCGCTGCTCATGGTGCTCGCGGCGATTTCGCTGCTCTACGTGATGGCCGAGCAGTCGCGCGAGGAGGTCGAGGTGTACTCGCTCTCGGCCTTCGCGGCGCGCGACCAGCTCATCGCGGAGTACCAGGCCAAGAGCGCGGTGAACCTCGCCCGCGTGGTGCTCCACGCCGAGCCCACGATCCGTCGGGCCATCACCCCCATCCTGGCGCCCATCATGGCGCTCATGGGCAGAGGGCTCAGCGCGCCGCCGCAGATCCCGATCTGGGAGCAGGCGGACCTCATCATCGGCCCGTTCCGCGGCAACGACGGCGGCTCGGCGCTCGGTCAGCTCGCCAACGTCGACTTCGCCGCAGGCAAGAACCTCGCGGGGCTCACGGGCCTCGACTCGATCCGCATCATCGACGAGGACTCGAAGATCAACGTCAACTCGCTCGTGCGCTCGTCGGTCGCGGCGATCTTCACGGCGCGGCAGTTTCAGGGCCTCGTGGCGAACCCCGAGCTCAACCCCTTCTTCGAGCAGCGCGACGCCGACGGGCAGTTCACCGACCGACTCACGCTCTTCTCGTCCATCGTCGACTACGTCGACTGGGACGAGAACCAGTTCGACGTGAGCCTCCTCAACACCAACGCGGCGCAGTCGGGCGGAGGCGGCTCCGAGGACCCGATGTTCTACTCGAGCCTCAAGCCCCCGTACCGCCGCCGTAACGCGCCGCTCGACTCCGTCGACGAGATCCGCATGATCCGCGGCCTCGGCGACGACGACCTCTGGGCGCGCGTCATCGACCCCGACCCGGGCAACCCCACGCGGCGCACGGTGACCGTGTGGGGCCAGGGGGGCGTCAACGTCAACACGGCCAACGCGCAGACGCTCCTCGCGCTCATCTGCGCGTTCGCCGTGCAGGCCCCGCAGTGCAACGACGCCTCGCAGGCGTCGCAGTTCATCACGTCGATCACGATGGTGCAGGCCCTCACCCTCTCGATGGGGATCCCGTTGTTCAACTCCGCGCAGAGCTTCGTCGCGACCCTGCAGGGCCGACCGCCGCTCGGGCCGATGCTCCAGCAGCTCGGCTTGCAGCCCTTCACCATCCCCGACTCGGGGGCCCTCGAGCGCAACATCGCGGTCGAGAGCAAGGTGTTCTCGGTCTACGCCGAGGCCACCGTCGGCGGCGCGCACACGCGCGTCCACGCCGTCATCGACATGCGCCCGCAGCCGCAGCTCCCGTCGACCTTTCTGCGCGCCTCGGGGGCCACGCTGGCGCCCACGGCGGGCGGCGGTCTGGGCGTCGTGAACTCGCAGGGCGGCACCATCATCCACTGGCGCGAGGACTGAGCACATGGCGCGCTATCTCGGCATCGAGGTCACCGACACGCTGATCAAGGGGGCGCTCCTCAAGACGGCGTACAAGAAGCTCTCCATCGAGGGCGTCTACACGGTCTATCGCACCCCGGGGCCCGAGGGGCTCGCGCAGGCCGCGCGAGAGCTCGCGGGCATCGTCGTGGCGCAGTCGAACATCCCCGGCGTCAAGCAGCAGGAGCTCGACGGCGTGTACGCGGCGCTCCCGGGCACCGACGTGTCGCTGCGCGCGATCTCGCTGCCGCGCGCGGTGTATCGACGCGGCGACAAGAGCCTCACCGCGGAGCTCGAAGGGGCCGTCCCCTTCGACATCGACGACGCGATGGTCGACGCGCAGGTGATCCGCCAGGGCGACCCGGTGGAGCTCCTCGCCGCCGCGGTGCTCACGGCGCGCGTCGAGTCTTTCGTCGCAGCGCTCGCGTCGGCGGGCATCGACCCGAGGGAGGTCGGCGTCGCGCCCGTGGCCCTCGGAGAGCTCGCGGGAGAGATCCCGCAGCTCGCGACGCCTACGCCCGTGGTGCTGGTCTACGCGTACGAGCGACGCGCCGAGCTCGTGGTGCTCGAAGGCGGTGTGGTCCGCTTCGCGCGCACGCTCAACGGGCTCACCACGCCCGCCGCGAGGGAGCGCGGGATCCGTCAGTCGATGGCCTCGTACCGCGCGTCGGGCGGCGCCGCCGTGACCGCGGCGTACCTCTGCGGCGAGGAGGCGGCCATCACGGCGAGCATCCTCGCCGACGCGTGCGGGCTGTCGGCCGACTACGTGGGCGCGATGCCCGCGGGAGACTTTCAGATCGCTCCGACGGCGGGCGAGACCGCGCTGTGGGAGGCGCCCGTGGCCGTGGCCCTCGCGACGCGCGGGCTCGGTCGAGAGGGGCGCATCGACTTCCGCAAGGGGCACCTCATGGTGGCGGGCAGCGCGCAGGCGCTGCGAGAGCGCGCGCCCTTCCTGGGCCTCGCGGCGATGGTGATCGTGGGCTTCTGGGCGATGTCGACCTGGGCCCACTACCAGAGCCTCGTGACCGAGCGGAACCGACTCCAGGACACGCTCGGCACGGTCACGCAGGAGGTCTTCAACGACCGCACCGTCGACCCCGATCGCGCTTCGTCGCTGGCGCGCGGAGAGGGCAGCGCCGACGACATCGACCCGCTCCCGGCCGCCGACGCGTTCGACGTGCTCGGCGTGCTCGCGACGCGCATCGCCGCGAACGTGCGGCACGACGTGGAGCTCCTCGACATCCGCGGCGAGCACGTCTCGATGCAGGGCATCGTCGACACGCTCGCGGACCGCGACAAGGTCGTCGAGGCGCTGCAGCTCTACCCCTGCTTCCCGACGGTGAGGCCGGGACGTTCGACGACGAACCCCGGCGACAACCGGCAGAAGTACACCCTCGACGTCGAGTTCCGCTGCCCCGAGGCGCAGCAGCGCGGCACTCGGACGCGCAGCGGGACCAACAACAACCGCGGCACCGACAGCAACACCAACTCCGGAGGCGCCCGTGGCGGCAACACTTAGCGCCGTGCGCGGGGCCCTCGCGGGCCTCTCTCCGCGCGAGAAGCGACTGCTCATCATCCTCGCCGTGGTCTTCGGCGTGCTCATCTTCATCGGCGTGAGCTGGTGGTCGTCGTCGCAGCTCGAGGCCATCGAGCACGACTGCGCCGACACCAAGGAGGCCCTGCGCACCATCCAGCGCCTCCGCCCGCGCATCGCCGCGAGGAACGCGCGCCGCGACGCGATGCTCCTGCGCTACCACACGCGCGCCCCGGCCCTCACGAGCTTCGTCGAGTCGCAGGCCCGCGCCGCGCACGTCCAGGTCGCCGAGTCGCAGGACCGCCCGCCGACGCCCGCGGGCCGACGCTTCACCGAGCGCGCGGTCTCGATCCGACTGCGCGCCGTGGGCATCGACGCCCTCGCCGACTTCATGGATCGGATCGAGAGCGCGGAGTTCCCCGTGGCGATCACGTCGGTGCGAATCCGCAGGCGCTTCGGCGAGGCGAACCGCTACGACGTCGACGACATGGTCATCGCCACCTGGGATCAGAACCCCGCGGCCAACCGCGATTCGAACAGCGGCAGCGCGGCCTCCACCGGCTCGACGCAGCGAGGTGCGCCGTGAAGGAGCGCCTCCTCGCCATGCGCCCGCTGCTCCTCCGGGTCATCGGGTATCCGCTCTTCTTCCTGCTGTGCTTCGTGGTGTTCCTCTACATCACGTTCCCGTACGACAGGCTGAAGGAGGTCATCATCGCGCAGGCCGAGGCGCCGCGCGTCACCCCCTCGGGCCGCACGCTCCCTTCGAACATGGAGCTCACCATCGCGAGCCTCGGGCCCACGTTCTTCCCTGGCCTGAAGGCGAAGGGGGTGACCGTCACGTACCTCCCGTCGTCGCCCGGCGGACGCCCGACCTTCATGCACATCGACGAGGCGGTCGTTCACGTCTCGCTGCTCGGCCTGCTCCTCCGCCGCGCCAACGTGAGCTTCGACATCGAGGGCCTCGGCGGCGAGATCGAGGGATCTCTGAGCTGGTCGCTCGCCACCGAGACCGCCGCGGACGCGTCGTCTTCGACGTCGACAACGTCTCCGTCCTCGCGCCGCGCGGCGGGCACCCCGAGCGGTCTGCGCTCGTTCGAGATGAAGATCACCGACGTCAACGCCGCCGAGATGGGGCCGCTCGTTCAAGCCGTCGGCCTCCCCCTCGGCGGGACCCTCAACGGCACCATCGAGCTCACGGTGCCCGACGGACAGATCCCGCAGGCCGAAGGGTCCGTCGCCATGACGGCCTCGCGCTTCGCCGTGGGAGACGGCCACGCGCAGTATCAGATCCCGCACTTCGGCGGCGTCACCATCGACCAGATCCGCGCCGGCGACTTCACCTTCAACATGAACATCCGCCGCGGCGTCGCGACGCTCGAGCGCGTGGGCTCACAGTCCAACGAGTTCGCGCTCCAGATGGACGGCCGCGTCGACCTGCGCCCCGAGCTCTCGCTGAGCGCGATGAACCTCGGCATCCACTTCAAGCTCACCGACGCGTACCGCGCGAAGAGCGAGCAGGCCGGTCGCATCCTCACCGTGATGGAGATGGTCCCCGACCTCCAGCGCGCGCGCCGGGCCGACGGGATGTACGGCTTCCGCTGCACGGGCGTGTTCGCGCGCCCGCCGACGTGCCTCCCCGACGCGCGCGGCGCCGCGGGCGCTCCCGCAGGCGCGATGGGCGCCGCCGGACGCGCCGACGAATAACCCCCCCGCCGCCCAGCCCGAACCTCAACGCCCACAATCCCCGCGGCAAACCGGAGTGCGCGAGCACTCCAGGCCGCCGCTCCAACCACGCCTGGACATCCGCGCGCGACGGCGCAACGGTTCCATCGCCCCCAATGACGATCTACCTGGCCTCGGTCATCGCGACGGTGCTCCACCTCAAGCGCGTCTGCGCGCGGTGCAAGCGAGAACAGGTGGTCGCCTTCGGCCAGCGCGCGGTCACCGTCCGGTGCCGCTTCTGCCAGCACCCCATCGCGCCCTCGACCGCATCGAAAGCCCGTTGA
>JBPOHC010000298.1:0-24700 GCA_052035985.1 Myxococcota bacterium
GTGTCGGCGGTCTGAGTTCCCATCGCGGCGACCGCGTTTGACAGGCTCTCGGGCGGGCACGTACGGTCCGAGACGGCGAACGCCCTGATGCTCTCCCACCGCGCACGCAAGATCCTCCTCGTGGCCGTTCGTGACTTCGTCGCGACGGGTGAGCCTGTCGCCTCGCGGGGCCTCTCGCAGCGCCACGACCTCGACCTCTCGCCCGCCTCCATCCGCGCCGTCTTCGCCGAGCTCGAGGCCGAGGGGTATCTCTCAAAGCCCCACGCCAGCGCCGGTCGCGTGCCCACCGAGAAGGGCTACCGCGCCTTCGCCGAGGCCACCGTGGCCGCCGTCGAGCGCGCCACGGCGCCCGAGGCCTTCGAGAAGCGCTACAGCGAGGTCGAGCCGGGCCTCGACGCCCTCATGCGCCACGCCGTGAAGGTGCTCGCGGAGCTCACCGGGTCGGCCTCGGTGGTGCGTCCGCCGAGCGCCGAGAGCTGGGTGCTGCGCGAGATCAGGTTCGTGTGGCTCCACCCCCGCGAGGTGCTCGCGGTGATCGTGGCCGCGAGCGGCGCCGCGCAGAACCGCGTGATGCGCCTCGACGACCAGACCTCGCCCGCCGAGCTCGAGCGCGTGAACAACCTGCTCCGCGAGCGCATCGAGGGACGCACGCTCGCCGAGGTGCGGCAGATCCTCGCGACGGAGCTCGAGGCCGAGCGCGCCCACAACGACCGCTTCGCCCGCAAGGCCCTGGAGCTCGGACGCGACGCGCTCGCCAGGACCTCGCCCGAGAACGAAGTGCTCGTCGAAGGCGCCGCGCAGCTCATCGAGCGGCCCGAGTTCGCCAGCGTCGACCGCACGCGCCAGCTCGTGCGCACGCTCGAAGATCAGGAGCTCCTCCTCGACCTCCTCGACCGCACGCTCGCGACGCCGGGGATTCAGGTGGTCATCGGCTCGCCCGAGAACGAGATGGGCTCGGACCTCTCGCTCGTGGCCGCGCGCTTCGGCTCCGGCGCCGTCGGCGTCATCGGCTCGACGCGCATGGACTACCCCCAGGTCGTCCCCCTCGTGCGCCACACGGCCATCCGCCTCGCGCGCGCCCTCCGCGGCGACGGCCGCAACTGAGTCCGCCGCTCGGTCGAAGAGCCCCCTAGCTCTCGTCTTCGCTCTGCCGTACCGTCGCGCCGCCTTCAGGCACAACACGGAGGAAGCGACCGATGGCGAGCAAGTTCGACACGCTGGTGGACATCTTTACCGAGGCCACCAAGCGCTATCCGCAGCGCCCGCTCTTCGGCGAGAAGCGCGACGGCGCGTGGGAGTGGATGACCTACGCGACCTTCAAGGAGAAGGTCGACAACCTCCGCGGCGGCCTCATGGGCCTCGGCGTGAAAGACGGCGACCGCGTGGCCGTCATCTCGAACAACCGCTCGGAGTGGGCCATCGGCGCCTACGCGGTCTACACCCTCGGCGCCGCCTACGTGCCCATGTACGAGGCCCAGCACGACAAGGAGTGGGCGTACATCCTCCGCGACTGCGGCGCCGTCGCGTGCTTCGTCCCCAACGACAAGATCGCCAAGCGCCTCGAGGCCGTGCGCGGCGAGATCCCCGACCTCAAGCACGTCGTGAACTTCATCGGCGGAGACACCGAGGGCCACACGCTCGCGGCCCTCATCCGCAGGGGCGCCGAGACGCCCGCGCCGCTCCACAAGCCCGCGAAGGACGACCTCGCCGGGCTCATCTACACCTCGGGCACCACGGGGCACCCCAAGGGCGTGCGCCTCTCGCACCACAACCTCGCGGCCAACGTGAGCGCGATGCACGAGCTCCTGCCCATGAGCGAAGACGATCGCTCGCTGTCGTTCCTGCCGTGGGCGCACTCGTTCGGGCAGGTCGTCGAGCTGCACGCGCTGCTCTCGACGGGCGCCTCGCTCGGCATCGCGGAGAGCGTCGAGAAGCTCCTCGCGAACATGCAGGAGGTGCAGCCCACGATGGTGATGAGCGTGCCCCGCGTGTTCAACAAGCTGTACGCCGGGCTCAACAAGAAGATGGTCGAGATGCCCGACCTGCGACGCAAGCTCCTCGTCGCCGCGATGGAGAACGCCGCCGCGCGACGCCGCCTCGCCGAGAAGGGTCAGCGCTCGGCCTTCATCGAGCTCAAGCACAAGCTCTTCGACAAGGCGGTGCTCTCGAAGGTGCGCGCGACCTTCTTCGGCGCGCGGCTCAAGTACGCGTTCTCGGGCGGCGCGGCCATCTCGCGCGAGGTCGCCGAGTTCATCGACAACATCGGCGTCACCGTCTACGAGGGCTACGGCCTCACCGAGACCTCGCCCATCGCCACCGCGAACTGCCCGGCCGGTCGCAAGATGGGCTCCGTGGGCCGCGCGATCCCCGGCACGCGCATCGTGATCGACCGCGAGATCACGGGCGATCCGAAGAACGGCGAGATCATCGTGCACGGGCACAATGTGATGCAGGGCTACTACAACCTCCCCGAAGAGAACGCGAAGGTGTTCACGGGCGACGGCGGCTTCCGCACGGGCGACATGGGCTACCTCGACGACGAGGGCTTTCTCATCATCACCGGGCGCATCAAGGAGCAATACAAGCTCGAGAACGGCAAGTACGTCGTGCCCGTGCCCATCGAGGAGTCGATCAAGCTCTCGCCGCGCGTGCTCAACGTGATGGTCCACGGGATGAACAAGCCGTTCAACATCGCCGTGATCGTGCCCGAGCCCGAGGGCCTCAAGCGCTGGGCGACGGAGCGCGGCCTCTCCGTCGAGCCGTATCAGCACCTCCTCCAGCACGCCGACGTGAAGCGCCTCATGCTCGACGAGGTCTCGAAGTTCACGCAGGAGATCAAAGGCTTCGAGAAGGTGCGCGACCTCCTCCTCGTGGCCGACGACTTCACCGTCGACAACGGGATGCTCACCCCGAGCATGAAGCTCAAGCGCCGCGAGGTGCTCGCGCGCTACGGCGCGTCGATCGACGCCCTCTACGAGAGCTCGTCGGCCGAAGCGCGCGACTGAGCGCCGCGCCGCTCGCGTCACCCACCGATGCGCGGAATCACCCTCCTCCTCACGACCGCGACGCTCTCGCTCGCGTGCGCCTCGCAGCAGACCGCGCCCACGCGCGCCCGTCCGCCGCAGCGCTTCGTCATGGTCTCGTCGGGCGCCGTGCTCCACGCGCGCCCTGACGACGCATCACCGGGCGTCACCGTCCCCACGACGGCCACGTTCCGTCGCGTGAGGGCGCGCGGCGACTGGGTCGAGCTCGAGACGGTGGCCGACCCGTCGCGACAGTGCGCCGCCGCGCTCGCGCCGCCCGACGGACTCCGCGTGCGCTTCTTCGTCCGCGCGTCTTCGCTCGCGCAGGTGCTCGCGCGTCCGCTTCGCCTCAACGGACCCGAGGGGTCGCTCGTGGTGCAGCCGGGCGTCGAGGTGCGCGAGGGCTCGCGTCGCACGGCCCCCGCGGAGCTCGTTCACGCGGGCATCCACCTGACGCTCGTGCTCGTCCCCGCGATCGGGCTCGATCACCCGGCGCCCGCGGCGGAGCGATCGATCACGCGCGCCGAGCGGCTCGCGCCAGGCACCCGCGCCACGCTGCCCGATGGCGTGGTGCTCGACGTGTCGCGCGACACCAACGTGTACGTGCGCTCCCGCCGCTCGACGATCGAGGGCACGCGGGTGACCCTCGCGACGCCGTGCATCGCGGCCGAGGCCGAGGTGCCCGAGCGCGCCGTGCTCCCCGTGATGGAGCTCGACATCGACGAGGCCGAGACGCCCTCCGCCGCGCGCTGGGTGCTCCGTCGCGACGCGCGATTGCGATGGCCCGACGGGAGCCCCGCAGGACGCGCCGCGAGCCGCGTACGCATCACCGACGCGGGACGCGAGACCTCGGGGACGCGGTGCTTCCACGTGCCGATGCGCGTCGTGGGCGCCGCAGCCACGACGGACCCGCTCGACATCGAGGTCTGCGCCGACACGGGCGACGTGACGGCCGTCTCGCAGTAGGGCGACGGCGAGCCCTTCCCCTCGGCGCCGTGTCGTGGCATTCGCTCAACCCGTGACGTACCGCGCACCGCTCTCGATCCTTCTCGCTGCGACCCTCACCGCGTGCGGCGAGTCTTCGCCCGCGCCCACCGACGCGCAGACCGACGTCGCCGTCGACGCGCAGGCCGATGTCGCCGCCGATGCGCCCGCCGACGCGCAGAGCGGGTGCACCGTCCCCGCCGTGCGGCTCGGTGATTCGATGGAGGCCGTCGCCCTCGCGACCTCGCCCGCGCGCTGCGGGCAGAGCCCCTTTCAGCTCGTCACCGACCCCTCGCTCGGAACGCCCACCGGCATGATGGGCGCGCGGCAGAGCTACACGGCCGCGGTGCTCCAGGCCCTCGCGACGGCGGGCGGAATCAACCTCCCGGTACCGCTCTCGCGCGACGTCACCGTCGATCAGATCGCGTACACCACGCAAGACCGCGGGCGCCTCACCACCGCGACCACGCTCGTCGCGTATCCGCGCAACCTCTCCGAGCGAACGAGCTTCGAAACGATCCTCGTGCTGCACGGGACCTCGGGCTTCACCGACGCGTGCGCGCCTTCGAGCACCACCGATGCGCGCGCGCTCGCCGCGGCCTTCGCTTCGGCGGGCTACATCGTGGTCGCGCCCGACTACCTCGGGATGCACGGGTTCGGCGCGCCGCAGGGCTTTCCGCATCCGTATCTCGTGGGCACCGCGACGGCCATCGCGTCGCTCGACGCGCTGCGCGCGGGCATTCGACACGTCGCGGCGCAGGGCACCGAGACCTGCGCGAGCGCGCGCTACGTCGCCTTCGGCGGCTCGCAGGGAGGCCACGCCGCCCTCTGGGTCGATCGCATCGGGGGGTGGTACGCCCCCGAGCTCACGCTCATGGGAACCGTCGCCACCGTGCCGCCCGCGGACCTCGAAGCGGAGACCAACCGCGCGCTCCGCGAGACCGTGCAGGCCACCGCCAACGTCGCG
The DNA here is from genome assembly GCA_052035985.1 of Myxococcota bacterium. Lineage (GTDB taxonomy): Bacteria > Myxococcota_A > Polyangia > Polyangiales > CAISKJ01. The sequence goes on from JBPOHC010000298.1 coordinate 4,975, forward strand.
GCCTTTCTCACCGTGTCTGCTCCCTGGTACGGCCTCGCATCTCGGTTCTCCGAGGTGTTCCGTTCGCCCTACGACACGGTGCTCCCCGCGATGCTCGCGGCGACGTGCTCGCCCGAGGTGCGCGACCTCACGCGCGAGACCGTCTTCACGCAGGCCATGCTCGACGCGGGCAGCTCGGCGATGGGCATCCGCTCGCTCGCTCCGTGGGGTTGTCTCGTCACCGAGAACGGCATCACCAGCACGTCGATCCCCCGCGCGACGCCGACGGGCGCGGGCTACGGCATCTTGTGGGTGCTCGGCGAGGCCGATCAGCTCGTGAACACGCCCATCGAGCGAACGAGCTTCCAGACGCTCTGCCGCGCGGGCTACCGGATGCAGTACCTCGAATGCGCGGGCGCCACGCACACGCGCGCGACGACGTGGGCGCTGCCCGAGGTCCTCGACTTCGTGCGCGCGCGCTTCGACGGACGCCCCCTCGACGCCGCGTCGATGTGCATGGTGAACGCGCCCACCCGGTGCCGCGCGACGCCCGCGGCGATGTGATCCGACGCGGCGCGCTTCACGCGCTGTGACGTCGCGCGCAGCGTTCGTGTAAAACCGTTCGCTCCATGACCTCATTCCTCCGCGCTTCGGCGCTCGTCTGCGCATCGCTCGCGGTCGCCTCCTGCGGCGACTCGACCCCCTCAACCTCCGACGCGGGGAGCGACGCCCCCGCCGCCTGCACGCCCTCGCGCGCCGCGTGGGACGCCACCGTTCGACCGCTCGTGACGCAGCACTGCGGTCAGTGTCACGGCGCCACGCCGCAGTTCGGCGCGCCCTACTCGCTCCTCGACTACGACACGATCCTGCGAGCGACCAACGTCGGGCGCCGCGTCGATCGCATCGCGCCGAGGCTCGTCGAGGGCACCATGCCGCCCACGGGGTCGACCATCCCCGACGATGCGCGGCGCGCGATCACCGAGTGGGCGAGCTGCGGGTCCATGACCCCGACGCCTCGCTCGTCGCTGCTCTCCAGCGCGCCCATCTATCGCTCGCCCGATCGTCCGCTCGCGGGAACGGAGACCTTCGAAGTGCGCGCCGATCGCTTCGCCGTCGGGAGCGACGTGAGCGACCTCTACCAGTGCTTCGCCGTCGACGCGCCGGTGATGGGACCGCGCTTCATCCGTCGCATGGAGGCCATCGTCGATCAGTCGCGCGTGGTGCACCACATCGTGCTGCTGCGCGACCCCGACCGGAGCACCGCGGGGATGTCTCGCTTCCGCTGCTCGGGGATGCCCGCGAGCAGTCAGTACCTCTACGCGTGGGCGCCGGGGCAGAACGCGTTCGAGTTCCCTGAAGGGGGGATGCGCGTGACGCCGGGTCAGCGCTTCATCCTTCAGATTCACTACAACAACGGCGCGCGGCTGCCCGAGATGGCCGACTCCAGCGGCGTGCGCCTCTACCACGACGCGCCCACGGGAACCGAGTACGGCATGATCGCCATCGGGCCGCAGGGCTTCACGATCCCCGCGCGCAGCACCGCGCACGCCGAGAGCAACTGCACGCTCCGGGCGGGCTCGCGCATCCTCGCGACGATGCCGCACATGCACTACATCGGCACGGGCTTCACGCAGACGATCCACCACGCCGACGGGAGCACCGATCCGCTCATCACGCTCACGGGCTGGCGCTTCGACGCGCAGCTCAACTACGAGCTCAACACGCCGATGCGCACGGGCGACAAGATCGTCACGCGCTGCGACTTCAACAACCTCACCGCCGAGACCGTGCGCAGCGGCAGCGGGACGCGCGACGAGATGTGCTTCGGCTTCACCTACGTCACCCCGCCGCCGTCGCTCCTCTACTGCGACGAGGGGACCATCGACGTCGACCGCGTGCCGTACATGCCGGGCTCCTGCGCGCCCACCGACGCGCCGAGCGACCTCTCGCTCGTCGAAGCCCGCATCGCCGTCGGGTCCGCGCCGACCGCCACGGGGGGCGCGCTCACCGACGGACGCTGGACGCTCTCGGGCCTCGAGATGTGGCTGAGCGGAACCAACACGGGCCTCGGCGACCTCGACATCGCGCAGACCCACGTGCGCGCGCGCGGTCAGGCGTGGGTGCGCGGCGGACGCTTCACCACCGACTCGGTCGCGGGGCTCCACCTCGTGACCACGACGGGTGTGGTCTATGACCGCGGGCTCCCGGTGGCCTTCTCGGGGCCCTTCATGGCGACCACGACGAGCCCCGTGACGGTGCGCTCCGACTGCGGCATCTCGGGCGACATTCGCCTGGGGTACTCGGTCTCGGGCGACGAGCTCTCGGTCACCACGCCCGAGCAGGGGATCGGCTCGCTCCGCCTCGTCGCGCGCTACATCTTCCGCCGCGCGCCGTGACACTTCGATGACCCCCCTCCGCTGGCTCACCGCGGGCGAGTCGCACGGCCCGATGCTCGTCGCCACGATCGAGGGGCTCCCCGCGGGCCTCGCGCTCGACGACGACGCGCTCTCCGTCGACCTCGCGCGTCGGCAGCGCGGCTACGGCCGCGGCGGCCGCATGAAGATCGAGCGAGACCGCGCGCGCATCGTCGCGGGCGTGCGCCACGGACGCTCCCTCGGAGGCCCCGTCGCGCTGCTCATCGAGAACCGCGACCACGCGAGCTGGCTCACGCGCATGAAGGTCGCTGCGCTCACGGAGGGAGAAGATCCCGGCGCGCGCGTGACGCTCCCTCGCCCCGGTCACGCGGACCTCGCGGGTGCGATCAAGTACGAGCGCGAAGACCTCCGCGACGTGCTCGAACGCGCGAGCGCGAGAGAGACAGCAGCCCGCGTGGCCCTCGGCGCGGTCGCGAAGGCGCTCCTCCGCGCGGTGGGCGTGCGCGTGGGGAGCGCGGTGGTTTCGATCCACGAGGCGCGCTCGCGTGACGTCTCGACGCTCTGCCCCGAAGGGCGCTTCGACGCCGAGGAGATCAGCGCGCGCGCAGACGTCTCCGAGGTTCGCGCGCTCGACGCGGAGGCCGAGATGATCGCGGCGATCCGCGAGGCGATGGCGCGACGAGACACCGTGGGCGGCGTGGTCGAGGTGGTGGTGAGCGGGCTCCCTCCCGGCGTTGGGAGCTTCGTTCACGCGGACCGAAGGCTCGACGCGAGGCTCTTGGGCGCGCTCGCGAGTGTTCAAGCGATCAAGGCCGTCGAGGTGGGCGACGGGTGGCTCGGCGCGACGCGCTACGGCACGGAGGTCCATGACCCGATCACGCGCGAAGGCACCGCGATCACGCGCGCTTCGAACCACGCGGGCGGCACCGAGGGAGGCGTTTCGAACGGTGAGCCCCTGGTGATGCGCGCGGCGATGAAGCCCATCGCCACGGTGTCGAACGCGCTCCCTTCGGTAGACCTCGCGACGGGTGAGATCGACCGCGCGCACGTCGAACGATCGGACACCTGCGCGGTCCCTGCGGCGGCGGTGGTGTGCGAGGCGATGGCCGCGCTCTGCGTCGCGGAGGCGCTTCTGGAGACGTGGGGCGCCGACACCGTCGACCAGCTCCGCGCGCGCGTTCGCGAGGCGTGGAGGCGCGCGCGAAGGCTCCCCGGTCACGTCTACCTCTGCGGCCTCTCGGGCGCTGGAAAGAGCACCGTGGCGAAGCTCCTCGCGCGCGCATTGGAACTCCCCGCCATCGACCTCGACGCGGAGATCGAACGCGCCTCGGGGGCCACCGTTCGAGCGCTCTTCTCTCGCGAAGGTGAGCCGTCGTTTCGCGCTCGTGAGCTCGACGCGCTTCGAAGCGTGTCTCGCGGACCGCGCGCCGTGATCGCGCTCGGCGGCGGCGCGGTGCTCTCGGCCGAAGCGCGCGACATCCTCCGACGGAGCGGCGACGTCGTGTGGCTCCGCGCACCCGTGAGCACCCTCGCAGAGAGGCTCTCGCACGCGACCGATCGCCCGCTGCTCGATGGAGACCTCACCACATCGCTCACCGCGCTCGAAGCCGCGAGACGCGATGTCTACGAGCTCGCGTCCGACGTGGTCGTCGACGCGACGGCGGCGCCCGACCAGGTCACGCAGCGCGCGCTGGGCGCGCTCGGTGCTTTGCGATGAAGCGCATCGCGGTCGAGGCCGAGGGGCGCTACGAGGTGCTGATCGGCGACGGAGCGCTCGCGTCGCTCATGCCCTTCGAACGGCGCATGGCGGTTTTCATCGACGAGAACGTCGAGCGGCTGCACGGAGAGGCGCTCCGCGCGCGCTTCGTGGGGAGGCGCTTCGAGGTCTTCGAGGTTCCGTCGGGCGAGCGTTACAAGACCCTCGGCACGGCGTCGCGGGCGTATGACTGGCTCGCCGAGCGACGCTTCGAACGCGCGGAGCCCGTCGTGGCGATCGGCGGAGGCGTGACGGGAGACCTCGCGGGCTTCGTCGCGGCGACGTGGCAGCGGGGCGTTCCCTTCGTGCAGGTGCCGACCACGCTGCTCGCGCAGGTCGACGCGAGCGTCGGGGGAAAGGTCGCCGTCGATCATCCCGCGGGCAAGAACCTCATCGGCGCGTTTCATCAACCCGCGCAGGTGATCGCCGACACGTCGCTCCTCTCGACCCTGCCCGCGCGTGAGCTCTGGGCGGGCCTCGCAGAGGTGGTGAAGACCGCGCTCCTCGCGGGGGGATCGCTCCTCGACGCCGTGGACGAGGGCCTCGAAGGCTTCGTGGTCTCACCCGCGAGCCTCGAAGACGTGATCGCGGGCTGCGTGATGCACAAGGCCGCCGTGGTGCAGCGTGACCCGCGAGAGCGCGGCGAGCGCGCGACGCTCAACCTCGGCCACACCATCGGCCACGCCCTCGAACGCCTCGCGGGCTACGAGGGAATCCTCCACGGAGAGGCCGTCGCCTACGGCCTGCGCGCCGAGCTCGCGCTCTCGGGCTTCGACGAATCATCGCGGGAGATGCGCCTCGTGCGACGGCTCAAGGTTCCTGTGATCGAACGCGTGCGAAGCGACGACGTGATCGCCGCGACGCGGTCTGACAAGAAGGTCTCGGGCGGCAGAGCGAGGTTCGCGCTGCTCGACGCGCCGGGGCGTCCGCGGTGGGGCGTCGACGTGCCCGACGCGCGCGTGCGCGAGGTCGTCGACGGGCTCTTCGATGGCTGAGTCCCTCGGGTAGACGCCGTGTATTCGATGGCGGTATCCGAGGGCGCCCGCGGGGGCGTATCTTCGGGTGACGATGAAGCCCACGCGCAAGACGTCGCTCCCGACCGCGCCCGCGACGGGATCACTGAGGCTCCAGCTCACGCGGGGAGACATCGTGCGCGCGTCGATCGACGTGTTCGAGCGGCTCGGCGCCGACGCCACGCGCGTAGAAGATCTGCTCGACGCGGCCGACGTCGCGCGGCGCACCTTCTATAAGCACTTTCATAGCAAGGACGACGTGCTCACCGCCGTGTACGACATGGTGACGCGCGAGCTCCTCTCGGCGATCGAGCGGGGGCGTGAGGCGAACGCGGATCCCTTGGTGGGGGTGCGCGCGACGCTCGACGTGTACCTGGGCTTTCACGTCGACAACCACCGGATCTTGCGCGTGCTGGTGGAGCAGGCGCTGCGGTCGGAGTCTCCGCTCGCGCCGCTGCGGAGGCGCTTTCGCGCGGAGCTCGTGCGCACGCTCGACGAGGCGTGTCGCGCGGCGACGGGGCGATCGCTCGACCCCTACGTGTTCCTGGCGCTGCTCTCGGGGCTCGAGGGGCTCTCGATGGAGCTCCTCTCGGGGACTCCCTCGCCGACGGATGTCTCTCGCGCGCGGGAGGTGATGCACGGGATGCTCGACGCGGTGCTCCACGCTGCGTCCACGTTGCCTCCGGCTACGGTGCGAGACGCGTGAAGGTCTGACCGCCCATGAGCGTCGCGCGGAGCGCGCACGAGTCCGAGAGGAGCGTGAGCACGGCCGTGTTGCAGCTCGCGCTGAAGGTCGTGCGGTAGGTGCCGAGCGTCGACGACGAGCAGCCGGTGAGCGAGGTCCCGGTCTCGCGGATGGCGATGCGATCGCCGGTGGTCATCCAGGTGCCGCTGAGCGAGGTGCCGCTCGTGGCGGCGAGGGAGGTGCCGTACGACCACGTTCCGTCGGCGCGCATGCGGAGATAGAGCGGCGTGCCGATGGGCGAGCGGAACGAGAACGCTCCTTGGAACGAACACGCAGGCGCAGCGGGCACATCGGGCACCGCGGGCGCATCGGGCGCCGCGGGCACGTCGGGCGCCGCGGGCGCATCGGGCACCGCAGGCACGTCGACGATCACGGGCACGTCGGGCGTCGCAGGCGCGTCGACGATCACGGGCGCATCGGGCGCCGCAGGGACATCGGGCACCGCAGGCGCGTCGATCGTCACCCGCACATCGGGCGACGACGCGGCGTCTGGAACCGCAGGACGGTCTGCCGTTCCGGGCGCGTCGAGCGCGACGGCGGCATCGGTGACGAGCACCACGTCAGCGGGAGACGATGCGTCTACCGTGCGGGCGACATCGGTCGGCTCGACATCGACCGCGGGGGCCGCGTCGGGGGTCACCACGACGGTCCTCGCGGCGTCGTCCGAGGGAGGCGTCGCGGCCTCGATCGCGGCGTCGGATGGAGGCGCCGTTTCTGAAGCATCGTCCGAGAAATCACGGGGCGACTGCATCACGAAGGCGGGGGCGCAGGCCCCCGACGAGATCACCGTGAGGAGCGCGAGCCGCGCGACGCGAGCCCGGTCAGAACGACGGGCGGAGCCCGAGGAGGAGTGAGTCATACGCGAGGTATACATACAGTATACTTTCGACGCGTCAACCCCCGCTCCGACGCCGCGCCGCGGCGCGCCGACGGGGGACGTCTTCGACCTGCTGCGCACGCGTGGTACTGCACGCAAACTGCGCGATGCGGCGCGCACTTGCGATCGCTGACGGACCTGCGCAATACCAGTGGGTCCATGAGCTTGAACGCAGACACGAAGCGGCGAGTACGCGCTCTCGCGATGGTGTTCGCGGCGCTGACCGCGGGCGCGATCACGGGGTGCAGCTCGCCGGACACCATCATCTCCGACGCCTCATCCGATACGCCCACATCGGACGCGCCTGCCACCGACGCGCTCAACGCCGACGCGTCCACCACCGACACCGCCGCGCCCGATGCTCCTCGCGTCGATGCGCCGGTCACCGATGCGCCGGTCACCGATGCGCCGGTCACCGACGTGCCTGTCGTCGATACGCCCGTCGTCGATACGCCCGTCGTCGATGCGCCCGTCGTCGATGCGCCTCGCGTCGATGTCCCGCCTGTCGACGTCCCTCGCGTCGATGTGCCTGTGGTCGATGTGCCTGTCATCGATGGGCCTGCGGGCGACGTCCCTCGCGTCGATGTGCCTGTCGTCGATACGCCTGTCGTTGATGTGCCCCGCGTCGACGTGGTGACGCCCGTCGACACCGGCTGCGCGGGGACCTTCACCGTGCGCGTCACGGCGCCCACCGCGATGCAGCAGATCGAGACCTGCACGGTCTCTGGCGCTCCGGTGTACTTCACCTTCACCGCCGAGCCTTCGGGCCCTGCGACCTCCGTCGAGTTCGCGTGGCGCACGCCCGAAGGGACGCTCGCGCCTCCGCCGTGGCCCGCGGACACCGCCGCGCCCTTCACCGCGAGGCGCCAGGTGGGCGGCATGATGATCGACGTCCCGCCGCTCGCGGTGCTGAGCCGCCGCGCCAACTGGACGCTCGAAGTGACCGCCCGCGACAGTTGCGGCCGCACCGCGACGACGACGCAACCCTTCTCGCTGATCTACACCAACCACGGCTGCCCGAACCCGTGACCGGAGCCACGACCATGACGCGCTGGTGTTCACTCCTCGCCGCGTGCTTCGCGTTCGCGCTCGCGTTCGCGCCGCAGGCGGCCTCTGCGCAGGGCGTCTGCCGCTGCAACAACGGCTGCCACAATCAGCCCGGCCAGTGCCTCATCTCGGGCAGCAACGGCTGCGAGCCGGGATACGCGCCCTTCTGTGACACCCGCGCCGAGAGCTGTCCCCGCTCGGGCTGGGTCTCGTGCAGCGGCGGATGCACATGCACGCGCATCCCCGGCTACGACGCGGGAACGCCCGACGTGCCGCGCATCGACGCGCCCGGCGTCGACGTCGTCGCGAGCCCCGATGTGCCGCGACCGCCCGATGCGCCCGTCGCGGATGTTCCCCGTGTCGACGTGCCCGTCGGTGTTGATGTGCCCGTCGGTGTTGATGTGCCCGTCGGTGTTGATGTGCCCATCGGTGTTGATGTGCCCATCGGTGTTGATGTGCCCATCGGTGTCGACAGGCCCATCGGCGTCGACAACCCCATCGGCGTCGACACGCCCATCGGCGTCGACAACCCCGCGACGCTGCCCGATGGAACCGTCTCCGTCGACGTGCCCGCGTCCTTCGATCGGGCGCCCACGGACGACCTCGTCACGCCCGCGGACGGCGGCTGCGAGTGCCCCGGCGGCGTCTGCTACCACGGCGTCTGCGTGCGAGATCGCTGCGAGTATCAGTCCGAGCTCGGCTTCGTCTGCACGCAGGCAGGACGCCGCTGCGTGGTGATCGACTCGGACCCGTGGTGCGTCCCCGGATGCCTCGGGGTCACCTGCGAGACGGGCGCGTTCTGCGACGACGCGTCGGGCCTGTGCGAGCGCGACAACTGCGCGACGATCACCTGCCCCGCGAGCCTCGTGTGCCGACAGAACCGCTGCGAGGCCCGAGACGCTGGCGCGGCTGGCGACGCGGGCGTGACGGGTGACGGCGGACGCGCGCCCACAGGCGTCGACGACGGCGGCTGCGGCTGCCGCGCGCGCGCCCCTGGGACCTCGTCTCCGTGGATCGCCGTGTGCGCCGCGATCGTCGCGCTCGCAGCGCGCCGTCGACGACCTCGACGGCGACACCATCCTCGCGACCTTCGCGCGCAACGGGACCATCACCTCGGGCGAGCTCCAGGAGTCGAACATCACCACCCTGGAGCGCGGAGCCGCGCCGTCGAATCCGCGATCCCGTAGGAGCGCAGGCCTGTCGCAGGCTGGTAGAGTCCTTGCGAATCGCCTCCGCGCCATGACGCTCGAACGAACAGACACGACGGAGTTCACCCAGGGCGAGGCGCAGCGGCCGGACGTGACGGCGAGGTTCTTCGTCGAAGAGCCCGGCCGACCGCCGAGGGTCGTGTGCCTCACGCGCGGTCGCTCGCTCCGCTTCGGGCGCGGCGAAGATCAAGACGTGCGCCTCGACGACCCGCGGACCTCGCGCGCTCACATCGTGCTCGAGTTCGAAGCGGGCCGCGTGATGGTGCACGACCTCGGGAGCAGCAACGGGACGTGGCTGGGCGCCAGGCGCGTCGAGACCTCGGCGCCTCTCCTCCCGGGCACGCTGGTGCGCATCGGGAACACGCGGATCATCCCTGTTCCCCCCGACTCCACGATGCGCCCCGAGACGCACGGGCCCATCGTCGGTGACACCCGCGTGGGCAGCGACGTCGTGGCCGTCGACCCCGCCACCGTGGCCCTCTTCGCGCTCGTGCGTCGCCTCGCGGCGAGCGACCTCCCGGTGCTCGTGCAGGGCGAGACGGGCACGGGCAAGGAGGTCGTCGCTCGGACGCTCCACCGCTACTCTCCGCGGGCCAACGGGCCCTTCGTGGCGCTCAACTGCGCGACGCTCCCCGACGCGCTCGCCGAGAGCGAGCTCTTCGGCCACGAGCGCGGAGCCTTCACGGGCGCGCTCTCGCGCAAGGTCGGGATGTTCGAAGCGGCGCACGGCGGCGTGCTCGTGCTCGACGAGGTCGGCGAGCTCTCGGCCAACAACCAGGCGAGGCTCCTGCGCGCGCTCCAGGAGCGGGCCGTGCAGCGCATCGGGTCGACGCGGCCGGTGCCCGTCGACGTGCGGGTGGTGTGCGCCACCAACCGCGACCTCGCCGTCGAGATCGCCCGCGGACGCTTCCGTGAAGACCTCTACTTCAGGCTCAACGGCGTCACGGTCACCGTCCCTCCGCTGCGGGAGCGCCCCCGCGACGTGCTCCCCCTCGCGCGCCAGATGGCCGGCGGGCGCGGGGCGTTCACCTTCGCCGGAGACTTCGTCGACGCGATCCAACGCTACGAGTGGCCAGGCAACGTGCGCGAGCTCCAGAACGCCGTCGACTGCGCCGTGGCGCTCTCGAGCGGCTCGGAGCTCAGGGCCTCACACCTCCCGACGGCGCTCCAGGGCTTCGTGCGTGCGAACGACGAGTCGTCACCCCTCCGTTCCAAGATGGACGACATCGAGCGCTCCGCGATCGTGTCGGCGCTGGCGGAGCACGGCGGCAACCAGTCGCAGGCCGCGCGCAGCCTCGGCATCTCGCGCCGGGCGCTCATCTACAAGTTGGAACGCCACGGGCTCAAGGCCCTCCCCAGGAGCGCGCGCGATGGGTGACAGCCGCTTCGTCCTCGTCGCGCTCGCCGCGCTCACGGCGAGCTGCACCGTCTCCCTCGACTGGAACCGCGCGCAGCTCGCCGCGGGAGACAGCGCCGTCGACGCGGGCCTCGACGTGGTCTCCGACGCTCCCCCCGACGTGGTCTCCGACGCTCCCCCCGACGTGGTCTCCGACGCTCCCCCCGACGGGCTCTACGACGCTCCCGTCGACACCTCGTCTGACGCTGCGTGCGCCCCTGGGACGCGCGCGTGCGACGCGACGGGCATCTGCCGCGAGTGCTGCGCGCACGCCGACTGCACCGGCGCGCGCTGTTGCAGCGGCGTCTGCTGTCGCGGCATGGGCTGCGCGGGGTGCGCCCCGTGATCGCCCCAGGCGTCACGCTCGACGAGCGCTACCGCGTGGTGCGACTCCTCGGAGAGGGCGCGATGGGCGCGGTCTACGAGGCCGAGCACGTCGTGATCGGACGGCGCGTCGCGGTGAAGGTCATGCACGCGCGCTTCACGCGGAGCCCCGAGGCGGTGTCGCGCTTCACGCGTGAGGCGAGGGCCGCGGCGGCCATCGGGCACCCGCACATCGTGAGCGTCACGGACTTCGGCACCCACGGTCAGCAGCCCTTCCTCGTGATGGAACTCCTCCGCGGAGAGACCCTCGGCGAGCGCATCGCGAAGTCGCCCGCGGTGCCGTTTCAAGAAGCCTGCGTGATCATGGGTCAGGTGCTCTCGGCGCTCGACGCCGCGCACGCGATCGGCGTGGTGCACCGCGACCTCAAGCCCGAGAACGTGTTCGTGCGCGACGAGCGCGCGGCGAGCGTGAAGCTCCTCGATTTCGGCGTGTCGAAGTTCCACCCGCCAGGCGGGCACGAGCAGCACATCACCAAAGACGGGCTCCTCGTCGGCACCCCGAACTACATGGCCCCCGAGCAGTGGACGGGGCAGCGCGACATCGACTGCCGCGCCGACCTCTTCGCCGCGGGCGTGATGTTCTTCGAGCTCCTCACCGGGGGCCTGCCCTACGAGGGCGCCGACGAGCGCGAGCTGTTCGAAGAGGTCGTCCGCGGCGACCACGCGCCGCCGAGGCCGAGCGAGATCGCGCCGGGCGTCCCCGCGGTCCTCGACGCCGTGGTGCTCAAGGCCGTCGCGCGCGAACGCGAGCGGCGATACCAGACCGCGCAGGAGTTCCTCGACGCGCTCCGCCCCTTCGGCGCCGCGGCCGAGATCCACCGCGCGCCGCCGGGCTCGATCCCCTCGCCCGACATCACGCAGCGCCTGGCCGCGCGCACGCCCGCGCAGCTCGCCTCGACGATCCCCGAGTGCGTCGAAGCCCGCGCGTCGCGCCCCGTGGCGCGCCCCACGCGGGGCGCGTACGTCGCCCTCCTCGTCGCGCTCCTCACGCTGACCGCAGGCATGTTCGCGGGCGTGCTCCTCGTACGCTCGTCGCAACGACCTCCGCAGTCCGCGCCTCGCGCCGCGCTGCAACGGGCAGAGGCCCCGCGCATCGAGTCCGCGCCTCCGCCCCCGTCGCCGCCCCCCGCGCGACCGATCGCATCACCCCCGACCGGGGCGCCGTCCGCCGCGGCCGTGACCGAAGGCCAACATCAGCACCGCACGCGCGCGCCGCGAGCACCGACCCGTCGGCGCGGGATGCCGATGTCACGCGAGTTCTAGGCCGTGCGTCACGCGCTGCTCTCACTCCTCGTCGCGCTCACGTTCGGCGCCCCCGCGCGGGCTCAGCCCCGCCCCTCGCGCGCGACGCTCGCGGAGGCCCGCCGCCGCTTCGAACGCGGGATCGCCCTGCACGACCGCGGTGACGACGCGGCCGCCGTCGCGGAGCTGCGCGTGGCGTGGGAGCTCTCGCGCCGCCCGTCTGCGCTCTACAACCTCGGCATCGCGCTCCAGTCGATGCGGCGCGACGAGGAGGCGCTCGAAGCCTTTCGCACGGTGCTCTCCCTCGATCGCGGCGTGTCGAGGCAGCTCCGACACGACGTGCGTGAGGCCGTGGCCACGCTCGAAGCCTCGCTCGCGTGGGTGCGCGTCGAGGTGTCTCCCGCGAGCGCGACCTTGCAGATCGACGGGCGCGACATCACCACGCGCGGAGAGCTCTCGCTGCTCGCGGGAGAGCACCGCGCGGTCGCGCGCTCCGAAGGGCACCGCGAGCGCACCCAGACCTTCACGCTCTCGCCCGGAGAGCACCGCGCGCTGAGCCTCACGCTCGAAGCGATCGCACCCGAGCGCGTCGAGACGCGCGCGCCCTCGTCAGGAGAGTTCTCGATCGACGGCGCGCCGCCCGCTGCGACCCTGACGATCGACGGTGCTGAGAGGCCCCTCACGGCCCCGCTCACGCTGCCCCGCGGACCTCACAGGGTGCTGGTTCGCGCCGCAGGGTTCGCTCCGTGGGAGGGCGACGTCGCGGTCGGGGAGCGCGTCCGTCTGCGCGTCTCGCTCGCGCCGCTGCCCGAGGCTTCGTCGCGTCGCTGGGTGTGGATCTCGTTCGGCGCCTCGGGCGCGCTCGCCATCGGCGCCGCGGTGCTCGGCGGCCTCGCGGTGCAGACCCACGACACCTTCCTCTCGCGGACGCGCGACGCCGCAGACCTCGATGAGCTCACTTCGCGGGGGCGCGCGCTCTCGACCGCGGCCGACGTGTTCGGCGTTGCGGCCTTCGCGGGCGTGGTGACGGGTCTCGTGTTGCTCTTGAAGGGCGATTCCCCCGCGCAGGCGTCGAGCGCGGTGTTCGCGCAGACGTCGGCGGGGGTCTCGGGCGTGGGCGTGCGCTTCTGACCGCGCGGCGGGCGGCTCACCGGCGCGTGAGGACCTCGGTGCCCGAGTTGGGGTTGCCGGGGATCACCCAGCGGCCCGCCCAGGTGCCGTTGGGCTGGAGGACATACGCCGCGACGGCGGGCCCCGCCGGGCGGCGGTTGGGGTACGCGACGGAGAACACGTTGTTCACGAAGAGCCCGCGGCCCTGCACGCGCGTGTTGCCGAAGGTCCACACGACGTCGAAGCTGTCGCCCGCGGGCGTGATGGTGATCGTGCCCGTGTACGCGGGCGGTCCGCCGCTCGCGCCGGGGTTGCGGCCTTCGACCGCGAAGGTCCCGACGGGCTGTGCGAACGCGGTCGCGGACATCGAGAGCACGGCGGCGGTCACCAGAAGAAACGTGCGCATGGCGCTCCTGCGCTCGCCGATGTGACGGAGCGCTCCACGCGACGGGCGCCCAATTCCCCGACGGCGAGAGGCTCATGGATGCGTGGCGAGCGCGTGGATGAGAGCCCCGTCGCCGCGGGTCTGTCAATTCACCTCTGAGCGCCCGTGGAGCTCGCACACCCCGTCGGCGAGGCGCAGCAGTCCGCCGCGCGGTGATCGCAGGCAGACACCCTCCCGCTCGCGTCGAGGGTGACCACGCAGAGCGCCTCGACCATCTCTCGGAGCTGTCGCCGCCCTCGCTGCACGCGAGATTTCACCGTGGAGAGCGGGACGCCGAGGCGACGCGCGACCTCGACCTGCGAGACGCCTTCGAGCTCCGTGAGCCGCACCGCGGTCTGGTACGGCTCGGTGAGCAGCGAGACGAGCCCGCCCATGTGCTGATCGACCTGGCACTCGAACGCGCGCTCCTCGTCGCGGACCTCGGGCGCGTCGGGGGCCTCCGAAGAGGCCACCGGGTGACGCGCGCGGGCGCGGCGGTGATCGGCGACGGCGCTGCGGGCGACGCGGTACATCCACGGCCCGAAGCGCTCGTCGTCGTGGAGCGCGCCGACGCCGCGGTGGAGCCGCAGGAGCGTCTCTTGAAGCACGTCGTCGACATCGGCGGGCGACGTCACGCGACGCGCGATGAAGGGACGCAGGGTCGACACGAGGCGCCGCCAGTCGCCGCGTGCGTCGGGCGCGACGGTCATCGAATCACCTCAGCCGCAGCAGCTCGGCGCGCAGCACGCCTTGAGCGACACGGGGCGGCGGGCCTCGATGGTCGCCGACGCGACGAGGTCCTCGGCGCCGAGGCCCGGGAACCACTCGGCGATGAACTCGCGGCTCTCGGGCTTCGGCGTGACCTGCACGTCGACGAAGCCCGCGGCGCGGAGGTGCGACTCGAGGTCGCTCACCGAGGCCGCGCCCGAGACGCAGCCCGTGTACGCCTCGACGCGCTCCTTGAGCGACGCGGGGAGCTCGCCGAGGAGCACCACGTCGGAGATCGCGAGGCGCCCGCCCGGCTTGAGCACGCGGAACGCCTCGCGGAACGCCGCGGCCTTGTCGGGCACGAGGTTCATCACGCAGTTCGACATGATCACGTCGACCACACCGTCTTCGACGGGCATGTGCTCGATCTCGCCGAGGCGAAACTCCACGCGCTCGGCGCCGACCTTGCGGGCGTTCTCGCGGGCCTTCTCGATCATCGACGGGGTCATGTCGACGCCGATCACGCGGCCCTCGGGGCCCACCTGTCGCGCGGCGAGAAAGGCGTCGAAGCCCGCGCCGCTGCCGAGGTCGAGCACGGTCTCGCCGGCCTTGAGCGCGGCGATCGCCTGGGGGTTGCCGCAGCCGAGGCCGAGGTTGGCGCCCTCGGGCGCGGCGGCGAGCTCCTCGTCGGAGTAGCCGAGGGCCTTGGACATCTCGGGGTTGGGCGCGCAGCAGCCCGGCGCGCAGCCGGTCTTGCGCTCTGCGACCTGTCCGTAGTGGGCGCGCACGTTGGCGCGGATCTCGTCGGCGTTCATCGTCATGGCGTTTTGAGACTCCTCTCGCACACGAAGACGCCGATGTCCGCAGGAGGACGCAGACATTCGTCAGCGCCCCCTTCGCGACGCCCTCGACGCCCCGTCGACGCCCTTCGTCACCTCTCGACACTCCCCGTCGAAGGCTTCGACACTTCGCGACGAACACCCTTCGATTCAAGCGTTTTTGTGTTCCCGAAGCGGCGGCACGCGCGCTGCAAAACTCCCCTCCGAGCGGCGCGGCGGGCCCTTCGATCGATCCGTGGATGTTCCACGGCGGCGACACATCCCATCCGCTCGCGCCCGCAACCCGTGGAGCACCGACCATGAACTCTCCCCGCAACCGCACGCCCTTCTCGTGGATCACGACCCTCTCGCTCGTCGCCGGCCTCGGCGGCTGTTACGGCGGCGGCGAGGCGATCGACAGCGAGGCGCAGCAGGCGCCCGCGAGCGCGCTCACGCCCGTGCCGTTCACGTGCCCGTTCTCGAGCCGCTTCCTCTACACCGAGCATGACGTGCAGGTGGTGCTCGACGCGCTCAACACCACGATCCCGGCGCCCGCGCCCTTCAGCGTCGCGATCGACACGTCGCGCGGCGACTGCTTCATCGCCCCGGCGCAGGTGGGCTCCGGCGTGCGCGTGGGCGGATCCTTCGCGCTCACCTCGGCGCTCACGCTGCACGACAACATGACGGCGTCGTTCGTGAGCGACAGCGACGGGAGCGATCCGTACCTCGTCGAGCTCGACGTCGACCTCGGCACGGTGACCTTCTCGAGCGTGGGCGACGTCGACATCTCGGTGCCCTGCCTCGGCCTCGATCGCAGGCTCGACGGCACGATGCGCAACGTGACGGTGAAGCTCTTCTACGCCCCGCCGAAGTCGGGTCGCACGAGCTTCCGCTTCGACCACGTCGACGTGACCTTCGGCACCACCACGGTGGTCAACCCCGACGCGACCATTTCGTGGTTCACGCCCGTGTGCGACGCGATCAACGCGAACCTCGCGTCGGCCTCGACGCGCGCCTCCATCGAGTCGACGCTCGAAGGCACCATCGCGGCGCAGAGCACCGTCACCTCGACGCTCCCGAGCACCCTCGGCGCGCTCTTCTGGCTCGCCGCGCCGGGGAACTCGTCGTCGAGCATCTGCTCCGCGGTGCTCGGCGGAGGTTCAGGCTGCTCCACCTCGGACTGCGCCGAGTACAAGATCAACCCCTGAGCGCGCACACTCGCGTGCGCCCCGTGCGCTCTGCGAGGAGAGCGCCCACTCCCGCGATCGCGTGGTGTAGCGTTGCCCGCGATGACCGTACGGCCTCTCGTCGCGCGCCGCTCCGTCGCGATGGCGTGCGCGCTCACGGCGACCCTCTCCGCGTGTGACGACGCGACGCCCGCCCCTGCCGACGCATCCACCGACACGCTCACCGACGTCTCGCTCGACGTGACTCCGACCTGCGTCGCGGGCGCGGTGTCGTGCTCCGACGACGGTCGCGCGGTACGCCGCTGCAACGCCGACGGGATGACGTACGCCGAGCTCTCACGCTGCGATGCGACGCGCGGCGAGCTCTGCGCCGAGGGGCGCTGCGTCGAGCCCTGCGCGTGGGCCGCGAGCACACACAGCTATCAGGGCTGCGAGTTCCACGCGGCGGGGACGCTCAACACGATCCTCGGGCGCTTCGTCGCGGGGGCTTCGCGCGAGGACTTTCCCTTCGCCGTGGCGCTCACGAACCCGTGGCCCATTTCAGTCGAGGTCACGCTCGACGGAGGCGGCCTCGGGGTCACGCGTCACGAGACGCTCTCACCGCACGGCAGCACGCTCCTCACGCTCCCGTGGGTGCGCGCGCTCGTCGAGGGAGGCGACGCCGACGCGACCATCTCAACGCTCGCTCCGAACGGCGCGGTGCGCATCCGATCGAGCGCGCCCGTCGCCGCGTATCAGTTCAACCCCGTGGGCTTTCTCTCCGTCGAGGGCTGCGAGATGGAGCGCTGCTACGCGTACTCCAACGACGCGTCGCTGCTCCTCCCCACGGCGGCGCTGCGACAGCAGTACGTGGTGGTCACGCGTCCCACGGTGCGCGTGCGTCAACGCGGGGAGACGCGGTGGCGGCACTCCGCGGGCTTCGTCGCGGTCGTGGGAGCGTCTGATACGCCCGCCGACGTCGTCGTGAGGCTCCACGCGCGCACCCTCGCAGGCACCGGAATCTCTGCGGGAACGCCGGGCATGGAGATCCGTCAGCGCCTCGCGCGCGGCGATGTTCTTCAGCTCGTCTCAGACCACTCGCCCACCTGCGCCGAGCCCGTGCCCGACACCGTGCGCGGCGACGTCTTCTGCCGCCCCGTTCCCGATGAAGACCTCACGGGCACGGTGGTCTCCGCGAGCGCACCCGTGGCGGTGTTCGCGGGCCACGACTGCGCGCTCGTGCCCAACGACCGCTACGCGTGCGATCACCTCGAAGAGCAGATGTTTCCCACCGAGGCGCTCGGTCGACGCTACGTCGTCGCGCGCACGCCGCCTGCGAACGCAGAGCCCGATCTGCTCCGCATCGTCGCGACGAGGGCGAACACGCGCGTGACCTTCGAGCCCGCGAGCGCGCACGCCGAGGTCACCCTCCCCGCCGCGGGCGACTACGTGGAGTTCGAACAGCGCGAGAGCCTCACGGTCACGGGGACGGAGCCCATCCTCGTGGCGCAGTTCCTCGTCGGCGGCGACTACGACCCCGCGCGGCTCACGATCGGACGCGGCGATCCCGACATGGTGCTCGCGGTCCCCTTCGATCAGACGCGGCCTCGCTATGACTTCGTCGCCGAGCCTGGCTTTCCCGTCGCGACGGCGATCGCCACGGTGCCTCAAGGCGACGCGCTCCGCCTCGACGGCGCCCGCGTGACGCGCGCTCCGGCGCACTCCGTCGCGGGCTTCGACGTCTACTACCTGCCCGTCGAAGCGGGCGCTCACTCGATCGAATCGCTGCGTGGCGCGCGCTTCGGTCTGGTGGTCTCGGGCCTCGCCTCGGCGACGTCGTACACGTACCCCGGCGGCCTCGACCTCGCGCCCATCTCACCGCCGCTATGAACCTCCGAACGCTCACGTTCGCTTCGCTGACGCTCGTCGCGGGCTGCGACGAGCCGCCGAAGATCACCTTCTCCGACGCGACTTTCGGAACGGACGCGGTCGATGTTCCGCCGACGCCACCGGGTCAGGCGTGCGGCGTCAACGAGCAGGGAGAGCCCCTCGGAGGATGCTCCCGCGGCCAGTACTGCGTCGCCCCCGAGGAGGGCTTTCCCAACGGGTACTGCGCCCCCGACTGCCGCGCGGCGCCGTGTCCGACGGGCGCCGTGTGCTACCCGTCGAGCGCGTCGAGGCACTACTGCCTCCGCGGCTGCGAGCGCGACAGCGACTGCCGCACGCGCGAGGGCTACGTCTGCCGCGTCTGGAACCCCGGCTCGTATCCGTCGTGTCTACCCAACGACGAGCCCGTCGGGCGCCGCAACGGCGGCCCCTGCTACGCCTCCGAGGGCGACGCGGGCGTGGGGCCCTTTCTCGCGCCGCTGCCCGCGGTGACATTCACCGAGCCGTCGGTGTCGGTCTCGCGCGAGGGCTTCGGCACGCTCTCCGAAGCAGAGACCTCGCTCGCCATCGCGCCCACCTCGGGCACCGCCGTGCTCGCCTTCATGGGCGTCGACGGACACGAGCGCTGGCGCGGAGGCTTCGCGCGCATCAACGCCGATGGCACCGTCGGAGCGCCCGCGACGCTGCACGATTTCGACTTCCCCGACGTGCTCCAACCGAGCGTCGCGTTCGATCGCTCGGGGAGGCTCCACGTCGTCTACGTGGCGAACAACCCCGACATCCCGGGCAACGCGCTGCGACACGCCGCGAGCGCCGATCAGGGCGCCACCTTCGAACGCGCGCGCTCTGTTCTCACCAGCGTCGCGTGTGGACTCGCGTGCGCCGCGCCCGCTGTCGCCGTGGGTCCCGACGGCGCTGGAGAGGCCGTGTACGCAGGCACCATCGCGGGTCAGCGTGACGGCAGCGGCGCGCTCATCGTCGCGCGCATGGCCGTCGACGGAACGGCCTTCGACCCGTCAACCACCCTCTCTGCACGCGAGATCGTCGGACAGCAGCGTCGCGCACCCGGCATCGCCGCGCTCACCGCAGGACCGGCCTCTGGAGAGGTCGTCGCCGCGTGGGTGATGCGCAACCTCGACAACGCGCTCGCGGGCCTCGGTGACCCTGTGAATCGCGTCCGCATGCGAAGCTCCAGCGACGGCGGTCGCACCTGGGGAACCGAAGAGGACATCACGCGCGCGGGCGACGCGCCGGTCGCGCACGTCCCGTGGGTCGCGCGAGCGCACGGGGTCACGCATGTGGTCTACGTGACGGGCGGCCTCCTCGGCGCGTGGGACGTCGTGCTCGCCACGAAGCGAGACGGCGAGTCTACCTGGCGTCACCGCGTGGTGAACGACGACCCCGACCGCTGCGCCACGCACGGCTTCACGGGCCTCGCGATCGACAGCGCAACAGGCGACGCCCACGTCGCGTGGATCGACGGACGCTTCGCCGCCGCCGTGGTCGCGTACGCGCGCTGCCCCGCGGATTCCACGCAGCGATGCACGCGCAACGAGGCGGTGTCGTCGACGGGCTTCGTGCTCTCGACCGC
>JBPOHC010000033.1:0-3029 GCA_052035985.1 Myxococcota bacterium
CGCGTACCGGGCGCCGAGCGCGGGCGAGCGCGGCGCGGGGAGGCACCGCCCTGAGACGCACTGCTGCCCCGAGGCGCACGCGTTCCCGCACGCGCCGCAGTTGCGCACGTCGCTGTCGAGGTCATGGCAGTACCCGTAGCAGAGAACGCCCCGCACGCCGGAGCACTGGCACGCGCCGTCGACGCACGCCGACGCGCTCGTCGGACAACTCACACCGCACGCGCCGCAGTTCGAGAGGCTGCTCCGGACGTCGACGCAGACGCCGCCGCAGTACCACTCCGTCGCACGCGGGCACGCGCAGACTCCGTCCCTGCACACCTGACCGGGGCTGCACGCATGACCGCAGTCGCCGCAGTGCTGCGCGTTGGTCGCGAGGTCGGTGCGGAGGCACACGCAGGCGCCGCCTCGACAGCTCGCTCCGCGGGTGCAGACGTTCCCGCAGGCCCCGCAGTTCGTCTCGTCGGAGGAGAAATCCACGCAGGCGCTCGCGCAGAGCGTCAGGCCCGGCGCGTCGCAGCGACACCAGCCGCCCACGCAGGAGGTCCCCGCGCCGCAACGCACGCCGCAGTTGCCGCAATTGTTGTTGTCGGTGTTCCGATCGACGCAATCTGAGCCGCAGCGGGTCTGAGTGACGAGGGGGCACTGACACACCCCCAGGGCGCAGATGAGCCCGGTCGCGCAGGCGTTGCCGCATCGGCCGCAGCTCGTGCGATCCGAGCGCACGTCGATGCATCGTCTGGAGCACTCCGTCGCGCCGGCTTCGCGGCACCGACACGCGCCCTGCGCGCAGACCTGATCGGACCTGCACTCGTTGCCGCAGGCACCGCAGTTCTGGGGGTCCGTGAGCATGTCGTCGCAAGGCTCGGCGTCCGCGACATACGCCGCGTCTCCTGCGTCAAAGGTTGCGGTGACAGGCGGCGAAGGGTCGTCGGTGCACCCCGCGAGCAGCGAGAGCGTGAGGAGCGCCGCGATCGGTCGGAGGCTCATGGTCATTCTCCGTCAACAGGTGGCTCAGAGCGATTCGAGCCAGGCGACGAGGTCATCGAGCTCCGAGGGAGAGAGCTGCGCGGTGTGTCCGTGGCGCTCGCCTCCGCCGCACGCGCTGAAGCGACCGCGGACCGTGGCCGCGCAGCCGTCGTGCATGTAGGGCGCGCGCCGCGCGAGACCGAGCAGCGAGGGAACCTGGAACGCCCTGCCCGTGCCCACGTCGACGGTGGCGTTGTTGGTGAGGCGCGGCCCTGCGTGGCAGCTCGCGCAGCCCGTGTCGGCGCGTTCGAAGATCGCTCGTCCGCGATCCAGCGCGGCGACGTCGACGGGCGCCGAACGCCGAGGCGCGGGGAGCGCATCGAGCCACGCGCCGAGGTCGTGGACGCGTCCGTCGTCGAGGGCCGCGCCGCCCATGCGACGCACGAAGACCTCGTCGACGAGCGCGCGCATCGTGGGGAGCGCGCCGTCCCAGTGGAAAGGGGCCGTCGCGAGCACGCCGCCGCGGAGGTCGGGCGTGCGTCGCATGCCGCTCCCCGTGAGGCGCCACGTGTGTCCGTCGTCACCGCCTTCGGGGTGACACGACGCGCACGCGATGAACTGCGGAGTCGAGGTGTGAAAGACCTCGTAGCCCACGTCGTCGAGGAGGCCCGACGAGAGCGGAACGGAGACGTGGTTGTCGTTGAGCGCGTCGATGTTGAGGGTCACCGGCTCACGCAACAACGTCAGCAGGCCGTGCCTCGCGCTCGCCGCGAGCGCGACGACGTGACCTCCGCCCGGGGCCTCACGCGTGGCGGCGCATGCGCCAGAAAAGGTGCCAGTCGAGGGGGAGGTGAACACGATCGACGGCGCGGGCGAGCGGCCCGCGGAGAGCACGACCAGCTCCCGGTTGAAGACGGCGAAATCGACGGGCAGCACGACGCCCGGGATCCAGGGCGTCGCGACGGGGTTCCGGCCCGGACGGAACATGGTCACCTGCGCGGGCGCCATCCCCACGGCGCACGAGGGCTGCGGCGCGTAATAGGCGGGGCGCATCGACGACGAGGACGACGGCGACGGGATGCCCTCGCGCTGATGCACGACCGCGACGCCGTCGAGGTAGGGGATCATCCGCCACGCGACGTGCGCCTCGCTGCCGTCGGTGGCTGACGGACGCATCGTCCGCTCGACGGCGCCCTCGCGGTCGACGACGATCACCTCGGCCTCGCGAAAGCGGCTCACCCAGAGCGCGTCTCCGACGATCGCGACGTCGCGCAGGTCGGGGTCGAGGCGTAGCGCGCGGAGCACGGTGAGACGCTGCGCGTCGAGCGAGACGAGCTCTCCGCCCGCGCACGCGACGTGGAGACGCTTGTTCGCGCCGTCGTACGCCACACCGCGCGGCGCAGGGCACACGGGGACGCGCGCGACGAGCTCACCGGTGGCGGTGTCGATCTGCGCGATGGCGCCGCCGCCGCGGAGCACCACGTAGACCACGCCGTCGCGGCCTTCGACGGCGCGCCCCGGCTCGTCGCCCGCGCGGAGGTCGATCGAGAACCGCAGCGCCTGCCTTTCGAGGTCGACCCCGTGGACACGGTCGAAATCAGGGTCCGCCGCCACCGCGGTTCGATCGTCGCGCGTGACGAGGAGCGTGCCCCCCGAGAGCGGTGGCGGATGCTTGCGTGCGCTCGTCGCGACGACCACGCCGGAGCGAGGCGGCATCGACGGCGGAGCAACCACGGCGGACGAGGGCGGCGAGTCCACGGTCGACGCGTCGACGGCGAGCGTGGGGGAGGGGGCCGTGGTCGACGGCTCGTAGCAACGTGTGAGGGACGCGCAGACGAGCGCCGCATGGAGCGCGCGTGACGTGTGGGAGGGGTGCTTCACGGTTCGCCTCGATGCGCCGACGCGGGTGCGCGCCCCGACGTGCGACGCGGCCGCTAGCCACACGTCGCGCCGCGAGATCTGACGTGCTGCTCACACCGCCCCTGACGCGCCCACTCTGATGCGACCCCATCGCACGCCGTTCAAGACGCCAACGAGAATCGACTCACCCCGCTCTCGCGCGC
>JBPOHC010000342.1:0-29881 GCA_052035985.1 Myxococcota bacterium
TTTCGTGCGATGGCGGTGCGTGTGACGTTCTCTGTCAAGGTCCACGGCGGGCCTCCGCGCGGCGGGCGCGTTGTCGCTTGACGGTGGCGCGCGCGCGCGGCTCTCATGCGGCGAGATGCGGTCCCGAGGCTTGTTTGTGTGCGCGTTGGTGTGGTCGGCCGTCGGCTGCGAGGGCAGCAACGTGATCGGTTTGAGAGCGCCCGACGCGACGCTCTTCGACGCCGCCGACGTGAGCGACGTGGCCGACGTCCGTGACGCCGCGCCCGACATGACGCCGCCGCCCGACGTGGTGGTTCGCACCGACGTGCCGGTCACGATGGACGCCGACGTGCCCGACGTCGTCGACGTGCTCACCTGCGGGACGCTCAACTTCGCGCCGCCCACGGTCGACGTTCCCCTCACAGCCGACGCGACGGCGGACCTCGGCCCGACGAGCGACATCGCAACGGATGTCTCGGGCGATCGCCCCGACGTGGCGGTCGACGTGGTGCTCCCCGTCTCGCCTGCGATGCAGGTCGAGGCGTCGCTCGCGAGCACGGGCTTCACGTGCTTCGCGCTCACCTCGGGCCAGGGGCGCTGCGTGGGCGACAACAACCTCGGCCAGCTCGGCGACGGCACCATGATGGGCCGCACGCGCCCCGTCGTGGTGAGCGGCCTCTTCGGCGCGCGCCACGTCGTCACCGGCGACGCCTTCGCGTGCGCGGCGATCGACAACGGCTCGGCGCGCTGCTGGGGCGCGAACTCCTTCGGTCAGCTCGGCGACGGCACCGTGTCCGACCACCGCGTGGCGATGCCGGTGATGGGCGTCACCTCGGCGGCGCAGGTGAGCACCGGGCAGAGCCACGCGTGCGCGCGGCTCAACGACGGCACCGTGTCGTGCTGGGGGCGCAACGTCGACGGACAGGTCGGCAGCGGCTCGGCCTCGCCCACGCCGCAGCTCATGCCCGCGCTCGTCACGGGGCTCTCGAACGCGCGCCAGATCGACCTCGGGTCGAACTTCTCGTGCGCCGTGCTGGGCGACGGCACCGTGCGCTGCTGGGGCAGCGGCTCCTTCGGACAGCTCGGCGACGGGTCGACCACGAACCGCCCGCTGCCCGTGGCCGCGCGCAACCTCGCGTGCGCGGTGCGGGTCTCGGCGGGCGTCAGCCACGCGTGCGCGCTCGTCGCCGACGGGACGGTGCAGTGCTGGGGCAGCGGCTCCTTCGGGCAGCTCGGCAACGGCATGATGGCCATGGCCACGACGCCCGTCGCGGCGCAGGGGATCACCGGCGCCATCGACGTGTCAGCGGGGGCGTCGCACACCTGCGCGGTGCTCCGCGACGGCGCGGTGCGATGCTGGGGCGCGAACACCTACGGACAGCTCGGCGACGGGACCACCAACGCGTCGAGCACGCCCGTCGCGGTGCAGAGCGTCGCGGGCGCGGTGCGCGTCTCGGCGGGCGGTCGCCACACCTGCGCGCTCATCGTCGACGGCACCGTGCGCTGCTGGGGAGAGAACATGTCGGGCCAGCTCGGCGACGACACGACGACGCGTCGCCCCACGGCGGTCACGGTGATGTTCTGACGGTGTCGTGAGGGAGGCGCGACGGAGCCGCCCGCGCTACTCGTGGGCGGAGACGTAGCGCTCGGCGTCGATGGCGGCCATGCAGCCCGTTCCCGCGGCGGTGATCGCCTGGCGGTACACGTGGTCGGCGACGTCGCCGCAGGCGAACACGCCTTCGAGCGAGGTGGCCGTGGAGCCGGGCTGCACACGGATGTAGCCGTTGTCGTGCGTGTCGACGTGGCCCATGAAGAGCTTCGACGCAGGGGTGTGCCCGATGGCCACGAAGACGCCGTCGATGGGCATCTCGGAGAGCGCGCCGTCGCGCGTGTCGCGGAGCACCACGGAGGTGACCTTCTTCGCGGTCACGTCGCGGATCTCGGCGATCTCCTTCCACCACACGAAGCGGATCTTCTCGTTCTTCATGGCGCGCTCCGCCATGATCTTGCTGGCGCGCAGGGCGTCGCGGCGGTGCACCACGGTGACCGAGCGGCACATGTTGGTGAGGTAGTTGGCCTCCTCCATCGCGGTGTCGCCGCCGCCCACGACGATGACGTCCTGGTTCTTGAAGAACGAGCCGTCACAGGTCGCGCAGGCCGACACGCCGTGGTTGGTGAGGGCCTTCTCGCCGATGGCGTTGGTCCACTTGGCGACGGCGCCCGTGGCGATGATCACCGTGGGGGCCTCGAGGGGTTCGGTCTGGCTCTCGATCCACACGCGCTTGACGGGGCCCGCGAGCTCGACGCGCAGGGCGTCCTCGGTGAAGAACGTGGTGTTGAAGCGCTCCGCCTGGGCGCGCATCTGCTCCATGAGCTTCGGCCCGGTGACCCCGTGGGGAAAGCCCGGGTAGTTCTCCACCTCGGTGGTGATCATGAGCTGCCCGCCGGGCTGATGGTCCTCGGCGAGGCCCTCGATGACCACGGGGTTCATGTTGGCGCGGCCCGCGTACACGGCCGCGGTCAGCCCCGCGGGGCCGCTCCCGATGATGATAACCTTGTGCTTCATGACAGTGTGAGAAGCGCTGAAGGGCTCAGAGGGTTCCGAGGTGCGCGTCGTATTGGTCGGCCGTGAGGAGGCCGTCGAGCGTCACGCCCGCGTCGAGCTGCACGGTGACCATCCAGCCCGCGACGTAGGGGTCTTCGTTGATGACCTCGGGCGTCTTCTGGAGCGCCTCGTTGATCTCGACGATGGTGCCCGACACGGGGGCGAAGAGGTCGCTCACGGCCTTGACCGACTCGACGGTGCCGAAGGCCTTGCCCGCGGCCACCTTCGCGCCGACCTTCACGTCGACGTTGACGAGGGTGATGTCGCCGAGCTGCTCGACGGCGTGGCGCGTGATGCCCACCTGCACGCGGTCGCCCTGCGCGCGCGCCCACTCGTGGTCGTTCGTGTACCGGAGATCCCTGGGGTTGTCTGACATCGAAGTGCTCCTCGCGGCGGGTGCGCGTGCGTGAGAGGCCCCGTTGCGCTCATGCGCGAGCGCGAGGCCGTTGGACAGAACAACGTTCAGTGCGCGGGCGAAGGCGCGGGCTGCTCGACCGCGGACTCGTCGGCCCCGGCGTCTCCCGTGGTCGACGGGCTCCACACGCCGGGCGACACGTAGAGGTACATCCACAGCGCGCCCGCGACGAAGAGGCCGAGGCCGAGCCAGGGCATCCACCCCGGCGTGCGGATCGGGTCTTCTTCGGGCTCGTGGTGCGCGTGGGCGTCGTGGCCCTTCGGGGTACCGTGCGCGTGCGAATCGTGGGCGCCGTGCGAATCAGCCATGTTGGGGTCGTGGAGGTACTACCAACACTCGCCGCGGGTCAACTGCTTCGCCCGCCCACGGCCTCGGAGACGGGCCACGTCGCGCGGGCGTTGAGCTGGAGCCCGTCGCGGCGACCGGCGCGAAACGCCACGGCGCCCGCGTAGGCGATCATCGCGGCGTTGTCGGTGCAGCTCCGGGCCGGGGGGACGTGGAGCTCGACGCCGACGTCGCGGCACGCCTTGAGAGCCGCCGCGCGGAGCCCGCGGTTGGCCGCCACGCCGCCGGAGATCACCGCGTGCGAGACGCCCTCGCGGCGCGCGGCCGAGACGAGCTTGCGCACGAGGTTGTCGACGATGGTCTTCTGCACGCTGGCGGCGAGGTCTTCGAGGCCGTGTCCCTCGGTGGGGACGCCGTGCTTCGCGACGTGGACGCCGACGGCGGTCTTGAGGCCGCTGAAGCTGAACTCGAGGTTGTCGCGGCCTCGCATGGGCTGCGTGAATTTCACCGCGTCGGGGTCTCCGTGGGCGGCGAGGCGGTCGATGACGGGGCCGCCGGGGTAGCCGAGTCCGACGAGCTTGGCGACCTTGTCGAAGGCCTCTCCCGCGGCGTCGTCGCGTGTGGCGCCGAGCTCGCGCACCTCGGTGGGCGAGTCGCAGCGGTAGAGGGCCGTGTGCCCTCCCGAGGCCAGCAGGGCCACGAAGGGAAACTCGGGCCGTGATCCGATGGCCTGCTCGCGGTCGAGAAAGGGCGCGAGGAGGTGCCCCATGAGGTGATTGACGCCCACGAGCGGGAGTCCCTTCGCGAACGCGACGGCCTTCGCGGTCTGCACGCCCACGAGGAGCGCGCCCACGAGGCCCGGCCCCGCGGTGACGGCGATGGCGTCGATGACGTCCCATCCGCCCGCGGTCTCGACGGCCTCGCGCACGACGGGGACCACCGCGCGCAGGTGCGCCCTCGACGCGATCTCGGGGACGACGCCGCCGTAGGGCGCGTGCTCGGCGATCTGGCTCCACACGACGTCGGAGAGCACGCGGGCGCTGTCGGGCGTGACGCGCACCACGGCGGCGGCCGTCTCATCACACGAGCTCTCGATGGCGAGCACGGTCAGCGGGAGCGATGGATCGGTGAGGGCGAGTTCGCGCGTGGGCATCGTTCGTTGAAGACCCCGCCGCGGACTTCGCGATTGCGCGAGCGCGTGAGGGCGGGGGAGAATACCCGATGAGAGGCATCGCAGGGGATCGACAGGCGCTACGCGCGACCGACCCGCCCGACGCATCACAGGGCGAAGCGCTCAACTCCCCGCAGACAAATACACATGGCAGCTCCCAAGAAGACCGCGAAGAAGACCGCCGCGAAGAAGACCGCCGCGAAGAAGACCACCAAGAAACCGGCGGCCGTGAGGACGCCGGGCGCGAAGAAGACCGCCGCGAAGAAGACCGCCGCGAAGAAGCCGCTCGCGAAGAAGACCGCCGCGAAGAAGCCGCTCGCGAAGAAGACCGCTGCGAAGAAGCCGCTCGCGAAGCGGATCGATCCGCACGACACGGGCGCGACGGTGCCCGAGCGTCGCCCGTCGATGCCCGCGCCGCCGATGCAGAAGAAGACCCCCGAGGACGTGCGCCGCGACGCATCGCGCGCCCTCGCGCTGGCCGTGGCCTCGGCGGGACTCGACAAGAAGGCCGAGCGCATCGAGATCATCGACGTGTGCGGCAAGGCCGACTACACCGACTTTCTGGTGCTCATGTCGGGGCGCAGCGACCGGCAGGTGCAGGCGATCGCCCAGGGTATCGAGGGCGCCGCCGAAGAGCTCGGCGAGCGCTCGCGCAGCACCGAGGGCATGCGCCAGGGCCAGTGGGTGATCGTCGATTTCGGCGACGTGCTCGTGCACGTGTTCCTCGAGGAGGAGCGGCGCCACCGCGACCTCGAGAGCCTCTGGATGGACGCGCGTCGCGTTCCGCTGGAGACCGCTGGCGCGCCGGGCGCGACGTGACACGCTCGGCCTCCCTCCCATGAAGCTCGTCATCGCCGCGATGGGTCGCGCCAAGGAGCCCGAGCTCCGCGCGCTGCTCGAAGACTATTACGCCCGCATCGGACGCTACGCGGACTTCGACGAGGTCGAGATCCGTGACGAGCGCGCTGACAAGGCCGCCGCGGCCTTCGAACGTGTGCTCGCGCCCCACGGCGCGCGCGCCGAGCTTGTGGCGATGGAGGTCACCGGCGAGCGCCTCTCGAGCGAAGCCTTCGCCGCGCGCATCGACGACGCCATGCGACGCGCCGTCGTGCCCGTGTTCGCGATCGGCGCGGCGGAGGGCCTCCCTCCCGCGGTGAGCGGCCGCGCGAAGTGGAAGCTCTCGCTCGGACCGATGACCCTCCCCCACCGCATCGCGCGCCTCGTGCTCGCGGAGCAGGTGTATCGCGCCTTCACGATCCTCAAGGGCGAGCCCTACAACAAGTAGTCAACGGGAATCGGTGAAGAGACCCGCGCGGGGCGTCGTATGTGTTGCCGTGCGCGGGCATCATCGCCTCCCGGTCACCGACCGGCAGGGCCGCGCGCTCGCATCCACAGGAGTCGCACCATGAATCACCGCTCCCACTGGCTCGCCCTCTCGCTCGTCGCCCTCGCCTGGGGCCGCACCGGCGCGACGCAGCCTCGCACTCGCTTCAACGTGCGACGCCCGCCGGTCACCGCGGTCACGCCCGGCGCGCTCAACGCGCCCACCGTCACGACGCCCGGCGCGTCGGGTGTCGGGGTCATCATCGCGCCCGTGGGAATGCCCGTGGTCAACAGCGCGGCGTGCACCGACACGGGGACGCAGTCGTGCGGACTGGGCGCGTGCATGGTGACCGTTCCGCGCTGCCAGAACGGTCGCGCGGTCGTGTGTCAGGCCAACGTGAACCAGCGCGTGCCCGAGACCTGCGACGGCGTCGACAACGACTGCGACGGCGTCATCGACAACGCGCCCGGCAACCCGAGCCCGCGCAGCGTGTGTCCCGCGCCGGTGCAGTGCGAGGCGATGCGAACGGTGGCGCTCAACGCGGGCGCTTCGACGCTGACCATCGCGCCCACGTCGGGACGCACCTGCGCGCCTCCCTTCGCGGTCACGGCGTCGCCCTTCGAGCTCCAGGTGGTGACGGTCTCGACGCGCATGGCCGTGGTGCTCTCGACGACGACGGGCGGCGCGCTGCTCCTCGGCCCGAACGGCGCGGCGCTCTCGACGAGCGACGGGCTCTGCGCCGCGGGGACGAGCACCGGCGCCGCGATCGTCGAACCGGGGACGTACGTGCTCCGCGCGACGGGTGACGGCGCCAACGCTCGCAGCGTGCGCGTCGAGGCGCTCCCGGTGTCTGCGCGCGTGGCGGCGCCTGCGGTGGCGGCGTCGGGTCGCGTCGCGATGAGCACGGCGGGCTCGGCGCAGGGGCCGTTCAACTGCAACGCGGATGAGGGCGTCGACGTGCGCGTGCTCGTGTGCCCGCGCGGCGGCAGCGCGGCGCTCTCTGCGCCGAGGGGCTTTCTCGCGTCGGTCGAAGGCGCGACGGGCGGACGCACGTGCTACCCGGTTCCGCAGGGCGGATCGGTGA
Source organism: Myxococcota bacterium (assembly GCA_052035985.1). Classification (GTDB taxonomy): domain Bacteria; phylum Myxococcota_A; class Polyangia; order Polyangiales; genus CAISKJ01. The sequence goes on from JBPOHC010000342.1 coordinate 6,864, forward strand.
ACGCGCCGCTGCCGGGCGGATCGCTGGTGATCGTGCGCGCGTGGCCCCAGGGCGCCGAGCGCGGCGCGGCCTTCGTCGACCTGCGCTGACGGCGCGAGCGCTCAGGGCCCGACCGCGCAGCCTCCGCCGAGTGTCACGCGGACGCGACGAGGCGCAGGGGCTTCGAAGGCCGCGTGGTGATGCCGTTCATCACATTTCCAATGGGTCCGCCGCCGACGTCTTCGAAGCGGTGCGCCGCGAGCACGGTGCCGAGCGCGAGCTTGAGCTCGTAGCCCGCCATCGAGGCGCCGAGGCAGCGACGCGCGCCGCCGCCGGAGGGGTAGAACTCGCCGGGCGTGTAGCGGCGGTCGAGGAAGCGCGAAGGCTCGAAGCGCGTGGGTTCGGGGTACACCGCGGGATCGAAGTGCGTGAGCATCACCGCTGGACACACCATCGTGCCGCGCGGGATGACGCTTCCGGCGAGCGTCCAGTCGCGCGCGAGGCGGCGGGCCATGATGGGCACGATGGGCGCGAGCCGCAGCGTCTCGTCGCAGACCGCGTCGAGGTACGGGAGCGCCGCGAGCGCGCTCGGGTCGGGCGTCGCGCCGAGCGGGGCGAGCTCGTCGCGCAGCCGGGCGAGCGGCGCGGGGTTGCGGTGCAGCAGCCAGAGGGCCCACGCGAGCGTCGTCGCCGTGGTCTCGTGGCCCGCGATCACCAGCGTGCGGAGCTCGTCGAGGAGCTCGCCGTCGGGCAGCAACGCGCCCTCCTCGTCGCGCGCGGAGAGCAGCAGCGCGAGCACGTCGTCGCGGTCTCCGTCGGGCGTCGCGCGGGCGCGGGCGATCTCTTCGCGCAGCAGGTCGAGGAGCGCGCGCTCGGCGCGGCGGTAGCGATCCCACGGCCCCACGCCCGCCATCGGGCGCTGGAGCCACGGCGCGAAGAGCAGCCACGCCGGGAGCCCCGCGATCACGGCCCCCACGGCGGCGTGAAAGCGGTCGATGCGCGCGGGGTCGCGCATGCCGAAGATCGCCCGCACGATCACGTCGAGCGAGAGCCGCTGCGTGCGCGCGAGGAGCGCCACGGTCTCGCCCGCGCGCACGTCGGCGAAGGCCCCGCGCGCCGCGGTCGCGATCACCTCGGCCCAGGCCTTCATGCGCTGACCGTGGAGCGGCGGCGCGAGCACCCTGCGCTTGCGGCGGTGACGCGCTCCGCGCGCGAGCACCACGGTCTCGGTGCCGAGCAGCGGCTCGACGACGCCCGAGGGAGGGTCCATCACGTCGGGGTCCGCGGCGAAGATCGCGGCGACGTGCGTCGGGTCGCCCGTCACCACGTAGGTCTCGTCGAGCGTGGGCAGCATGAAGGGATCGCCGTAGCGCGACGCGAGCCGACGGAACATCCGCGTCGCGTCGCGCATGAGGCCGAGCGTGTGCGCGGTCTTGTGCCAGAGGTCAGCGGGCGCCGTCGCGAGACCCGTCACGCAGCCCCCGCGTCGCGCCGTCGGTAGCGCACGAGGCACGGCGCGGCGGGCCGCAGCACGCCGATGTCGTTGACCTTCGCGGGGGCGCTCGGGTCGACGAGCGAGACCTCGTAGCGACGCAGCAGCATCGAGAGGATCACCTTCAGCTCGTTGTTCACGAAGGCCATGGCCCAGCAGCGGTGCTGCGCGCCGCCGAAGCCGACGATGTGATAGGGCTGATCCTCGTCGCGCTCGGGGCTGAAGCGCTCGGGGTCGTAGCGCTCGGGGTCGCGAAAGAGCGCCGGGAGCCGCTGCGAGAGCGCGATGCCCGCGACGACGAGCCAGCCCTTGGGCACGCGGTAGTCGCCCGCGGTGAAGTCCTGCGCGGCGAGGCGGAGCAGCGTGTGGGTGACGGGGCGCAGGCGCTCGGCCTCCTTCACGCAGGCGTCGAGCCAAGGCATCTTGCGGCAGAGGTCGTAGTCGGGGCGATCCTTCGGGCCGAGGGTTCCGTCGACCTCGGAGACGGCGCGCGCGAGCGCCTCGCGGTGCTGGAGCAGCAGCACGAGGGCCCATTCGAGGTGCCCCGCGGTGTTCTCGCGTCCGCCGAAGATGAGCCCGAGCACGAAGGTCACGACCTTGTCGTCGGGGATGCTCGGCGCGTCGAGGTAGCTCGCCGCGAGGAGCGCCTGGAGGAAGTCGTCGTGGGCGTCGGGGTTCGCGCGCCGCTCGCGCACCACCGCGCCGAGGATCTCTCGCAAGCGCTTGAGCGCGCGGTCGCGACGGATGAAGCGCGGCAGCGGCAGGTTCGTGGGGAGCACGAACTCGAGGCCGCCCGCGAGGTCGGCGAAGAGGCGCGAGAGCTCGGGCCCGAGCCTGCGACGAAAGGGCTCGCCGAGGATGGCCCGCGCCACGACGTTCATCGTGAGCTGCTGCGAGACGTCGCAGAGGTCGAAGGTCCCCGCGGCGCCGAGGGTGTCGAGCCACGCGTCGACCTCGGCGGCCATCTCGCCCACGTACGAGCGGAGCTTCTTGCCGTGAAACGCGGGCTGCATGATGCGCCGCTGCTCGTCGTAGTCGCGCTTGGGCGCGGTGAAGAGCACGCGGTCGCCGAGGATGGGCTCGAGGAAGCCGTAGACCTCGCCCATCGAGAGCAGCGTGTCGGTCTGTTCGAAGAAGAAGCGCATGAGCTCGGGGCCCACGAGCACGACCGCGGGCTGGCGCACGAGCTTGATGCCGAACACCGGCCCGAAGCGGTCGTACCCGCGGCGGAACACGCCGAGCGCGTCGCGGCGGAAGTCGAGCGCGTTGCCGATCAGCGGCAGGCCCGGGAGCATCGGAGGGAGCGGGAGCTGAGAAGGGGCGTTCAAGAATGGACTCCGGCGTGAGGCGCGCGTGCGAGCGCGCCGTGATCGTGGAACCAGGCGTAGATGTCGCGCACCGTGTCGTCGTGCGGACGCGCCGCGAAGCCGAGCTCGGCCTCCGCGCGGGCCGACGAGACGCGCCGGTGGCTCTGGAGCGTGCGCACCATTTCGGGCGTGAGCAGCGGGTCGCGTCCGATCACGCGGGCGCCGAGCGTGAGCACGCGCCCCGCGGCGTGAAAGACCGCGGGCGCGATCTCGACGGGGGCGCGTCCGCCGACGTGACGGATCGCGAGGCGCGCCATGTCGAGCGACGAGCGCCAGGGGCCCGCGAGGAGGTAGTTGGCGCCCGTGCGTCCGCGCTCGGCGGCGGTCAGCGTGGCCTGCACCACGTCGCGCGCGTCGACGAATTGAAAGCCCCCGCGCGGCACCGCAGGCAGGCGCCCGCGCGCCACGTCGAGAAAGAAGCGCCCCATGCGCGAGGGCTCGAAATCCCACGGCCCGATGACGCCCGCGGGGTTCACGATCACGGCGTCGAGGCCCTCGGCGATGACCGCGCGCACGGCCTCCTCGCCCGCGGCCTTCGAGCGGTCGTACGCGGCCTGCGCGGGCCCCGGCCGCCGCCGCGACTCGTCGAGCACGCCGCCGTCGTCGGTGAGGTCGAACGCGTGGATCGAGCTCATGTGCACGTAGCGCCGCACGCCCGCGCGCAGCGCCTCGCGCGCCGCGTTGCGCGCCCCGTGGACGTTCACCGCGTGCACCTGGCCGTCGCGGTCGGCGTCGATCGAGATGCGCGCCGCCAGATGGAACACCACCTCGATCCCGCGAAAGGCCGCGCGCAGCGTCTCGGGGTGGCGCACGTCGGCCACGACCGTCTCGACGTCGAGCCCGCGAAGCGAGGGCGACGGCGCGTGCACCACCGCGCGCACCCGGTGTCCGCGGCGCAGAAGTTCGCGTACGAGGTTGTTGCCGATGTGCCCTGACGCGCCGGTGACCGCGATCCGTGTCTCTGGGGAGAACATGTGTGGGTTGCGAAGAACTCGCCAGAGCGCTCCGCTGCGTCAAGCTATTGTTCGCTTCGCCCCTCGCGAGGCGCCAGAAACGCGAGGAATCGGTCGATTCTTCGGGTTCCGTCGCCGGGGCGCTTGCGAGGCGCCCGCGCACCGTGGTTCGCTCATCGCGAAAGCAATGCGCATCCGCCACCTTTTGTTCGCACTCGCCCTCTCGCTCCCGCTCGTCGCGTCGGCCGATCCGAGGCCGGGGCAGGCGGTTCCGACCTTCACGGTCGACGACATCGCGGGCGCGACGCACACGCAACGTGATCTCACGGGTCGCTGGTCGGTGCTCTTCGTGATGACCGACAAGGACACGCACCCGCACGTGAGCCCCTGGTACCGCCGCGTGCGCGACGCGGCACCGCAGGCGCGGCTGATCACCATGGCGGCGCTCGACCTCTTCGCGCTCGTGCCCACGGCGGCGGTGGTCTCGCAGGCCCGCGAGAACACGCCCCGCCACGGGTGGAGCACCGTGTGGCTCTCGCGCGACGGATCGCTCGCGAGCTCCCTCGGCCTGCCCGAGAGCGAGGTGCCCTGGGTGATCGTCGTGTCGCCCGCGGGGCGCGTCGTCGAGATCGTCCACTCGGTGCTCAACGACGGAGCCTTCGCGCGCATCGCGGCTGCGATTCCCGCGCCCGCGGCGCCCGCTGCGACGCCGCCCGCAGCGCAGGCCGACGCGCGCTGAACGCGGCGTCCGCGCGCTTCACGCCAGCGCACACCGATGACCGAGAACCTCTTCCGCGACCTCCCCGCCTCGACGGCCGAAGAGCACTTCACCGCGCTCCTCTCGCGTCCCGACGTGACGATCGAGCGCATCGTCTCGACGGGACAGGCGAGCCCCGAGGGCTTCTGGTACGACCAGCCGCGCGGCGAGTGGGTCGTCGTTCTCGCGGGCGAGGCGCGGCTCCGCTTCGAAGACGAGCCCGAGGCCCGCACGTTGCGCCCCGGTGACCACGTCGACATCGCGGCGCACAGGCGCCACCGCGTCGAGTGGACCCATCCCACCGAGCGCACCGTGTGGCTCGCCGTTCATTACGCCTGAGCCCTCGCCGCGCGGGTTGCGTCTGCGATACGCTCCGCGCGATGAGCGAGCAGGACGACACCCGAGGCCACAAGCTGCTGGCCGACCTTTCGAAGCTCGTGCGAGAGCGCACCACGACCGACGGCGAGCCGATCCTGCACCGCAGGGGACTCGCCAAGATCGAGACGCTCGCGAAGCTCCTCACGAGCGCCGACGCGCCGCCGGGGCTGCGCGTGCTCCGCGACGCGCAGGATCGCTTCAAGCTCGGGCGCGACGGCCGCAACGCGCTCATCACCGTCGCGTGGAAGCGCGACCTCGGCGCCATCGAGCTCGGCGGAGAGCGGGCGAACAAGACCTCCAAGGCCATCCTCTACGTGTGGGACGATCCCGCCGCGCACTGGCGCCGACTTGATGGCGTGAGCGAGCTCTACGACGACCTCATGGTGGTGCTCACGGAGTTCCTCTACCCCGAGGCGAAGGGCGAGCGCTGAGGGCGACGACGGAGCGCGCGTCGCGCGGCGCTCACTTCAGCTTCCAGAGGTACCACGCGAGCGCGAAGGCCACCGCGGCCACGACGAGCGACACCTCGGGGAAGGCCAGCGCCAGCGGCAGCGCGACGACGCACACCACCACCGTGAGCACGACGCGGTCGGTCCATCGCAGCGACGCCTCCTGCGAGAGCGCCTTGCGCACCTCCGCGTGCTGCTCGCGGAACGACTTGTTCTCGGGGTCCCTCGCGCGCGCCTCGGAGAGCACACGCGCGGCCTCGGCGTGCGCCCTCCGCCGACGGAGGATCGCCACGAGGTTCGTCGTCGCCGACGCGAGCCCCGGACGCAGCCGCAGCGCCTCTCGCGTCGCCTCTTCGGCCGCCGCGTTGGCCCCGCGCTCCATCTCCGCGTAGCCGAGGTTCGCCCACGCCGCGTAGTTGTTCGGATCGATGCGAAGCGACTCGCGCGCCATCTTCGCGGCCTCTTCGTACGACTTGCGCTCGGCGAGCACCCACGCGAGGCGACCGAACGACGACGCGCTCTCGGGCTCGAGCTTCACGAGCTCGCGCGCGATGTCCTCGGCGCGACCGAGCTGCCCCGCCGCGCCGAACGCGCGCGACACGTTCTCGAGCACGATGGTGTCGCGAGGGCCCATCTCGAGGGACTTCTCGCACTCGGCCGCGGACTCCGCCGTGCGCTTCGTCTCCGCGAAGGAGAGCGCGAGGCGCGCGTGGTAGCGCGCGAAGCCGGGCTCGAGCGTGATGGCCTGACGGAGCGGCTCGATGGCGTCTTCGTAGCGCCCGAGGCACTGGAGCGTGTAGCCGACGAGAAAGTGGCAGTACCCGCGCCGCGGGGCGACGCGCACGGCCTCGTTCGCAGCATCGAGGGCGTGTTCATAGGCGCCCACGCCGAGCTGCGCGCGGCCGAGGAGCACGAGGGCGTCGTCGTCGGCGGGGCCGTACGAGAGCGCCTCGCGGGCCTCGCGCTCGGCCTGAGCGTATCGGCCGATGTCGAGCGCGGCCTGCGCGCGGCGTCGGTGGTGTGCTGCGGCCTCGCGCGGGTTCATCACTTGTCGAGCTTGTGGCGGCGCATGTACTCGACGATGTCGTCGTACTGGCCCGCCTCGTTGGCGTACTGCGCGTAGTTGCGCGCCGACGAGAACCACTCGCGCGTCGTCGGTCGGAGCTTCGCGCGAGCCTGGTCGAGCATCGCAGGGCTGATGGGCTCGACGGCGCCCTTCGCGATGCTCTTCGCGAGGGCGAGTTCAGCCGCGCTCTCGACGAGGTGCTCGAGGTCGGCGCCGCTCCACATCTCGGTCTGGCCGGCCATGCGGTCGACGTCGATGGCGCCCTGGGGCCTGCCCTGGAGCTTCAATCGCAGGATCTGCGAGCGCGCGGGCGTGTCGGGCGGCGGGACGAAGAGCACCTGATCGAAGCGGCCGGGACGGCGAAACGCAGGGTCGAGGTCCCACGGGGTGTTGGTCGCGCCGATGATGAGCACGCGCTCGTTACGACCTTGAAAGCCGTCGAGCTCGGCGAGGAACTGGGTGATCACGCCGCGCATGGCGCCGGAGACGAGCTTGGCGCGCTGGAGCCCGAGCGCGTCGACCTCGTCGAAGAAGAGCACGCTCGGCGCGCGGCGGCGGGCCTCGTCGAAGACCGCGTGGAGCTTCTGCTCCGAGTTGCCGATCCACATGTCGAGCACCTCGTGGAGCCCGACGGCGTTGAAGTGCGCGCCGCACTCGCCCGCGATGGCCCGCGCGAGGAAGGTCTTTCCGCAGCCCGGCGGGCCGTAGAGGAGGATGCCGCCGCCCGTCTTCTTCTTGAATGCCTTGAAGAGCTCGGGGTTCTGGAAGGGGTGGATGATCTTCATCCGCACCCGCTCCTTGAGGTCTTCGAGGCCGCCCACGTCGGCGAAGGTGATCGCGTCGGGGTCGGCCTTCGAAGCGCCGTCGGGCTTCTCCGCGGGGCTCTCGTCGACGCGCGCGTTCGGGAGGAGGGCATCCCAGAAGCTCGTGTCGGCGAGGGCGGGATCGAGGTTGATGGCGCGCTCGTAGTCGGCCTTCGCCTCGCGGTGCTCGCGGCGCCTCTCTCGCACGCGGGCTCGCAGAAGAAGCGCGACGGCGTGGTCGGGCACCTTCGCGAGCAGCTTGTTGACGCGGTCGAACGCGCCGTCGGCGTCGTGGAGCGCGAGCGCGCAGCGACCTCCGCCGAGGAGTGCCTCGGGGCCGTGCGCCGCGTCGACGGCGAGCTGGTCGTAGTGGGGGAGCGCTCCTGCGTGATTGCCCTGCTTCTCCATCGCGGTCGCGACGTGGAGGCGCAGCGGCGCGTTGCCCGGCGCGAGCGCCAGGGCGTCGAGGAGGAGCTTCAATGAGGGGTCGAGCGGTCGTTCCTGCATGGCGCTGAGGACGCGGAGTGTAACCGCCTCGGGGCGTTCGGCGAGGGCCGTTGTTGGCGTTCCGCGCGGAGCGTTCTCCGGTACGATCCCGCGCCGGAGGTTCACGACGAGATGAAGACGCTGGCGGTGCTCACGTCGGGCGGCGACTCCCCTGGGATGAACGCGGCGCTCCGTGCGATGGTGAAGGTCTCGGCGGCCCGCGGGGTGCGCGTGCTCGGCGTACGCGACGGCTACGACGGGCTCATCGACGGCGCGATGCGGGAGCTCACGGTCCCCGCGGCGCACAGCGTCGGCGGCCTCGCCGCGAGCCACGAGGTCGACCTCTTCGGCAACGAGGGCGGCACGCTCCTCGGCTCGGCCCGCTGCGCGCGCTTCCGCGAGGCTTCACACAGGGCCACGGCGGCCGATCGACTGCGCGCGCTCGACGGCCTCGTCGTCATCGGCGGCAACGGATCTCTCACGGGCGCGCACCTCCTCGCGAAGGAGTGCGCCACGCCGATCATCGGCATCCCCGCGTCGATCGACAACGACATCGGCTGCACCTCCACGGCGCTCGGCGTCGACACGGCGCTCAACACCATCGTCGAGAGCTGCGACCGCATCGGAGACACGGCCCGCTCGCACCGCCGCGCCTTCGTCATCGAGGTGATGGGCCGCCAGTCGGGCTACCTCGCCATGGCGAGCGCCATCGCCGCGGGCGCTGACGCGGTGCTCCTCCGCGAGCAGGGCCGCACCGAGGACCAGATCATCGAGGCCGTGGCCGAGAAGATCCGCGACAGCTTCTCCGCCGATCGCGACCGTCGCAGGGTGCTCATCGTGAAGGCCGAGGGCGTCGAGGTGCCCTGCACGCGCCTCGTGCGACGCGTCGAGGAGCGCCTCGCGCGCGAGCTCCACGGCGTCGAGATCCGCGCGACGGTGCTCGGTCACCTCGTGCGAGGCGGGCGTCCCACGTATCAAGACCGCATGATCGCGGGGCGCCTCGCGCTCGGCGCCGTCGAGGCCGCGCTCGCGGGGATCACCGACCAGATGATGGCGTGGATGCCTCCGGTGCCCGGGTGCATCCCGACGGGCGATCCTGCGGTGTTTCGCGTCACGCTCGAGGAGATGCTGCGCGAGACCGAGGCGCTGCTCGACGGCACCTCGCCCGTCACCCGCTGGCGCATGAAGATGCTCGACTCGCTCGAAAACACGCTCGGGCTCTGAGCGCAGCGACGATCAACGAACGGGTTCGTCAGGGATCCAGCTCAATCCGAGAGAGCGCACGTAGGTGCTTTCGTGGGCGTCGACGGACTTGCGACGCTCGGCCAGGAATCGGTCCGCATCTCCAGCCACGAACGCCGCGTGCGCCGCCTCGGAGATGAGGTGCCGCTTCACGAGCAACGAGACCTCCCTGAAAGGTCGTGACAGCTCGCGCCGGAGTTCTTCGAGTTCGCGGGGGTCGAGGAGCACTCGGCCCTCGGGGAGGTTCGGGTCGCCATCCTCCAACAGCCTCGGCAGCGCGTGAGTGCCTGTCTGAGCGAGCAAACGCGCACACGCGTGGGCGCTCGCGCTCCCTGCGTGCTCGTTCGCCAGGGAGAGGAGCGTCAACGCGAACGCCTTGTTACGACCGCTGCGAAGATCGAAGCGCCCCGTACTCTGAACGGCGTCGACGGGATCGGGGCTCGGGCGCGGGGTCCCAGCGTCGCCGCTCGCGCCAAGCACGCGATGGAGGAAGTGCTCAAGCTCCTCCTGCACGCGGAGATTGGCAGAGAGCACCTCCGCGTAGGTGGTCGCCATGAACCAGCGACGCACGCGGCTCACGAGCGCCTCGTCGTCGTGAAGCTCCTTCGCCGCGACGACGAGGAACAGCAGGTGCCAGTTCGACGGGAGCATGCTCTGCCCGCACACGAAGAGCTTCTCGTGGAGAAAGCGCGTCGCGATCGAGAGGGCCTTCTCGGTGCGACGGAGCAGGTCTCCCGCGTCGTTCGCGATCAGGCTCGCCACCTCGCGCTCGTCACGCTGCTTCAGCGAGCTCACGGGCTTTCCCGCGGTGAGGATCACGGCGTTGAGCAACGTCGCGTCTTTGAGGTCGTCGAAGCCCACGGGAGCGAGGTGATCCCGCAAGACCTGGATCCGCTCCAGGAGATTGGTCGTGCCTTCAGTGAGCTGCCACACCCTCGCGTGTGTGAGCGCCGTCTCGTCCATCGGGGTGCCACCCCGATTGATGCGCGTAAACGCGGTGACGGCCTCTTCGGGGTCGTCGGTCGTCAGCGGGATCGTGACGACGAAGTAGTCCTTGAGGGTGTCCTGGCACGCCTCGACGCGGTCGACCCATGCCTTGTTCTTCGCGAACGGATCCGTCTTGGTGCGCGCCCGAACTTGATCGCTGTCGAGGAGTTCCCAGGTCGACACCCACGCGTCGGGGAGCTTTCCACTGCGCTTCATCCGTGCGGTGCGAAGCTTGAAGACGTCAGTCTCGGCGGAGGCGTCGAAGAAGATCTCCCACTCCTCGCGCGAGCGTTTGTCAGTCGCGTCGGCATCAACAATCGCGAGCGCTCCATCAGGGACGTCGACGACGCCGTAGCGACGTCGGTTCTTGTGGATCTCCGCGAGCAGCCCCGGCGCGAGCGCCGCGTAGAGCGTCGTCACGCGCTGCAACCCGTCGATGAGGTAGCTCGGGAACGGAGGCATCGGCTCTCGGCGAAGAAGCCTCACGGGGCCGAGCTTCGGATGCGTCGGATACCCCCTGTTCGTCTCCCAGAGAAAGATCGCGCCGAAGGGCCGATCTCGCCAAACGCTGTCGAGCAGTTCGAGGCGCTGCGTGTCGCTCCACACGAACTCTCGCTGAAACATGGGAGGCGAGATCTGCCCCGTCATCACCTCGGAGAGAAACGTTGGCAGCCTGGCCGCGCGCGGCTCGTATCGGTGGCTCATCGTTCAGATGCTCTCTTCGAGGGACACGCGCAGCGCCGCCAGCTCGCGCCCGGACCCGTCATCGTCGAACCACCGCGGACGCCACCCCGGGCCGTCGTCCGCGAAGATCTCGCCGCACTGGCGACCGAGGGCGATCTTCATGTCGATGAAGCGGCGATCGTCGAGGCGCTCCAGCTCGCGCACGAGCAGCGAGCGACACGCCTCGGAGAACTGGCGGTTGTAAGGGGTCTCGTTGCGACACCACCAGGACATCGCGGCGAGCGGGATGTAGTTCTCGATCTCGCGGCGCTCCAACACGTGGAGTCGGAACCCGAGCCGCTCGCTCGCGGCGATCATGTCTCGCACCTTCTGGGGCGGCTCGACGTCGGGATCGGGAGCCTCACGATCACTGTCGACCATCACCCACGACCGGAGCGCGTCGAGGGCGCTCAATCGCTGAAGCTGACGAACGATCACGCCTCCTCCGCCGTGCTCGAAGCGGACCGCGTGGCAGGGTTCGCCTTCGAGCTTGAGGAGGCGCTGCTTGAGGTTGGGGCCCGCGACGAGCAGGAGGAAGGCGCGATCGGAGTCGTTGTCCTCGACCCAGATCGAAAACGGCCGCTTCGCGACCGAGAGCCCGTCTTCGAGGGAGAGCGTCGGCGGTCGGGCGCCCACGTCGGAGCGCCCTGCAACGATGCGCGCGCGGGTCTTCTGCGGCGAAGCGAGCGTGCTCTCCGTCGTTCCCGAGCGCAGAGACGCCTCGACCTCCCTCCGCAGGCGACCGAGTGTCGCGAGCCAGCGCTCGCGCCACGTGATTGCGTCATCCGTCTCGACGACCTCGTGCGCGATGGCGTGGGGAGCGTCGCCCGCGAGTCGAATCAACGTGACGAGGACGTGCGACCGCTCCGCGTCCTCGAAGGCCGCACGGAAGACGTCCTCCGTGACTTCGAAGATCATCGCCGTCGGCGCGCCTTGAGGAGGTCCTGCGCGATCGCGTGCTCCTCGGAGAAGAAGTCCATCAGGGCGCTCGTCTGCGGCGCGCCGTCGTCGTCGAGGTCTAGGTGCCGGATGTAGCTGGCGTTGCCTTCGCGCTCGACCAGACATACGGCGACGTCCTCCGACTTCAGCGCCCGTCGGTCGTCGGTCTCAGACGCAGATCTACCTGCGCGGTCTCGCGCCGTGACGATCGCGAGTTGGATCGCGGTGAGAAAGATCGGCGAGTGTGTCTCGATGACGACTCGCGCGTCGGGCGTGCGCTCAACGACGTCGATGATCTCCTCCGCGAGCGCGCGCTGAAGCCGACCGTGGAGGTGCCCCTCGGGCTCTTCGAGCACGAGCAGCGAGGGCCCGACAGGGGAGCGGGCGTGGAGCGCCCCGAGCGCTGCGAGCGGCGAGACGACGAACTGAAGCCCTTCGCTCCCATCGACCATGTTGGTGCCGTACCCGTCGGGCGTCCGGAGCACGAGGCTCGCGTCGGAGCTACGAACGGGGCGGCTGACGTCGAAGAGAAGGCCGAGATGCCTACCGAACCAGTCGCCCACCCGCCACACCACCTCGGGTTGCGACGAGAGGAGCTCGATGACGTCACTCCCATCCGGTTTGAGGTACCAGAAGGGGTCGTCGATTGCGGTGGTCGAACGCGGGAGCGGTGCGCGGCGGGCGTGGAGCCACTGAACGGCGCCGTGGAGTCGCTCCATCCGCTCGCGCAGCGCATTGCCAACCGAATTGAGCATCGCGGCCCAGCCGCGCGGGACGAACCCCCCGAACCCGCCCGAGTCGACCGTCTCACCGTCGACGATCCAGTCGTGCGATGGCCCCTCGCGACGGCCTGTGGAGAGCCTCGCCTCCGCGACGAGACGACCTTCTGCGGTGATGATGCAGCGCTCGATGACGGCCCGTTGGGCGTCGATACCATCGATGCTGAAAACATATCGCGCGGAGAAATCGTCCCACACGAACTCGATCTCAAGCTCGCGGCCCTCGCGCCAGAAGAGCGATCGAGACGAAGCCTTCCGCAGCGCGTCGGAGCGCGAAGCTAGAGGAGCCGTCGCGCGCGGGTCGCACGAGTCGGCGATGATAGGGAGCAAACGCACGAGCGCGCTCTTTCCCGTGTTGTTCTCGCCGTAGAGAAGAGTCAACCGCCGGATCGGCAGCTCCTGCTCATCCTCGAAGCAACGGAACTTCTTGAGCTTGATGGAGTGGGGCAACATCGGCGTAGAGGGGCGTCGGTTTGGTGAAGCGCGACGTCAAGCGGCACGCTTCGTCGAGCAGCCGAACGATACGACATCCCGGTTCGCGAAGGGCCCGGTTTTGTGCTGCGTGAGACCGAGGCGCGGCTCGACGGCACGTCGCCCGTCACCCGCTGGCGCATGAAGATGCTCGACTCGATCGAAAACACGCTCGGGCTCTGAGCGCGGAGCCCTCCGCGCCTATACTCGCGGACGATGCGTCCGCAACGCTCGCTCCTCGCTGCGATCCTCATCGCCGCGTCGCTCACGCCCTCCCTCGCATCGGCGCAAGACTGGGACGTCGGCCCCGCGCGACCGACACGTCCGTCACGTCCGTCGCGCCCGTCACGTCCGTCACGTCCGTCTCCCACGCGCCCTTCGCGTCCGACTCCCTCGCGTCCGCACGCGCCTCCGCCGCCGTCGAACAACACGCAGCCCGCGCCGCCCTCCGTGGCGTCTCCCGCCGCGCGCAATGACCGCATGATCGAGCACCTGCGCGACGTGCTCCTCCGCGGGACCGACGACAACGCAGTGGCGCTCCCGACGCTGCTTCGACTCGTACGTGAGCGCGACGGGACGCTCGACAACCTCACCGCCGACCTCGAGCGCCGCGCCAACGGCACGGGCCCCGAAGCCGCCGCCGCGACGCTCGTGCTCGGGCACATCCAGCGACAGAACGTGCGACTCGACGAGGCCATCGCGCGCTATCGACGCGCCGCCGAGCTCGCGCCCGCCTCACCCGCGCCCGTGCTCGCCCTCGCCGAGACCGAGCGGCAGATGGAGCACAACGCCGACGCCCTCGCCTCCTACGAGCGCGCGCTCACGCTCGGCGTCCCCGCGGATCGTCAGGGAGACGTGCTCCGCGCCATGCTCGACCTCGCCCTCGCGACGGGCGACGTTCCGCGCGCGCGCACCTACCACCAGCGCCTCATGGCGCGATCGGGCGCGAGCCTCTCGGTGCGGCGCGAGCTCGGCGACGCGCTCATGACGCGACGGATGTTCAACGACGCCGCGACGGAGTTCGACGCCGTGGCGCGCGCGCTCTCGGGCGACAACCGCGTGCTCCCGCCCGTGCTGCGCGACCTCGCGCGGGCGCAGATGCAGGCCGATCGGCTCGACGACGCGCTCACCACGCTGCGCCGCGCGCTGCGCATCGCGGGGGCCGACTCGGGCGTGCGACGCGAGCTCTACGACGACATGACGGAGCTTCGAACGCGACGCCACGAGCTCGACGCGTGGGTCCAAGAGCTCGAGCGCGACGGCGGCGCGACGGCCGAGCGCATGATGCTCCTCGGTCGCCTCCACGCGGAGCAGGGACGCTTCGATCAAGCCATTTCCGCGTATCGCAGGGCCATCGCGCTGCGGCCGGCCGACGTCGACGCGCACGTCCAGCTCGTGCAGCTCCTCTCGCAGGGTGGGCGGCTCGACGAGCTCATCGCGGCGCGGCGCAGGCTCGTCGAGGTGGCCCCGCGAAACCCCGCGTATGTGACCGACCTCGCCGACGAGCTCGTGCGCGGCGGACGTCGCGCCGAGGCCCTCAACCTTCTCGCAAGGGCCAGCGCGCGCGCGGGCGACGACGCCGACCTCCACGAGCGACTCGCGCAGGTGTACGCGCGCATGGGCGAGCAGCGACTCGCGCTCCGTGAGACCGAGCTCGTCGCGCGCTACGACCCGTCAGACCCCGCCGCGCTCGAGAGCCTCGGAGAGCGGCTCATGGAGCAGGGCGATCAGGTGCGCGCGGTCGCCACCTGGCAGCGCATCCGCGAGAGCGCGAGGGATCGCGCCCGCGGCGCGGCGGCGCTCGCCGAGGTCTACGGCCGTCACGACATGACCGCGCAGGCGATGGAGCTCTACCGCGAGGCCATCGCGCTGCGCCCCGACGAGCTCGATTTTCACAAGGGCCTCGCGGTGCTCGAAGAGGCCGCGCGGCAGTTCGAACCGGCCATCGCGTCGTGGCGTCGCGTGATCGAGCTCTCGCGCGACGACCGTGATCTACGCCGCGAGGCGCGCGCGCGCATCGTCAACCTCTGGAGCCTCGAAGGGCGCCTCGCCACCGAGCTCCCCGCGCTCGAGCGCGCCTTCAACGACGCGCCGCCAGACCTCGAAGCGGGACGCGATCTGGCCGAGGTGTACACCCGCCTCCGACGCTTCGACGACGCCGACCGCACGCTCGCGCGCCTCTCGACCGCCGCGCCCGGAGACGTCGCCACGCTCGCGGCGCTCGAGCGCCTCCGCGTACAACGGGGAGACCTCGCGGGCGCCATCGACGCGCTCCGTCGGCTCGTCGAAGCCGATCCGCGACGCGCGAGAGAGGGCTATCAACGCCTCGCCTCGCACGCCCTCGCGCTGCACCGCGACGCCGAGGCCATCGAAGCCGCCGCGCACGCCGTCGAGCTCAGCCCCGACGACGCCAGCGGACACCTCCGCCTCGGCGAGCTCTACCTCGCGCGCAACGACGCGGCGCAGGCCGTGGCCGCGTTTCGAAGGGCCATCGCGCTCAACGACAGGCTCTTTCCGACCTACTTCGTGCTCGCGGAGCTGTACCTCGCGCGCGACGACGCCCGCGAGGCCGTCGAGCTCTACCGCCGCGTGATCCGTCTGTGCCCCGACGACGAGTTCGTCACGCGCGCGGGGCGCATGGCGATCCAGGTCGCGCCCGCGGCCGACGCCGTCGCCGACCTCGAGCGCGACCTCTCGACCGCCGCGGTCACCGCACCGGGACGCGTCGTGCTGCGGCGCCTCCTCGTCGACCTCTACGCCGCCACGTGTCGGCCGCTCATTCACATCGCGCGTCACGGCGCGCCCGCGGCTGCGACGGCCGCTCGCGCGCGGCTCGCGGGGCTCGGGGTGCGCGCGCTCAAGCCGCTCCTCGACGCGCTCTCGGACGCGGACCTCGCGCGTCCGCGCCTCTCCCTCGAGATACTGGGGTATCGCGGCAATCCAAACGCGACCACCGGCCTCCTCGGTCTCGCCGAAGGAGGTGCCGCGCGCGAGGTCCGCCTCGGTGCATTGCGCGCCGCCGCGACGCTCGCAGACCCGCGCGCGCTCTCGCGCCTCGTGGCGCTCTCTCGCAGCGACGACGCGGCCTTCGCGACGCTCTCGGCGTGGGGTGTCGGACGCATCCGCACGCCCGCCGCCACCGCCGCGCTCGTGCAGATCGCGACGCGACGCGAGCGCTCCGACGCCTCGGCGATGGCGACGCTGATGCTCTCGGGAGCGCGCTCCCCCGCTGCGCGCGCGGCGCTCCTCCGCGCGCTCGACGCGCCGCCGGGGAGCGCCCAGAGCAGCGCTGCGATGCTGGCGCTCGCAACGTCGGCCGACGCGTCGACCGTGCGTCGACTGAGGTCGCTGCTCGTGGGCTCGGAGCCCGTTCGCGCCGTCGCGCTCGCCGCCCTCGGAGCAGCTCCGACGCGCGAGCCCGCCGTGCTCGACGACCTCGCCGCGGGGCTATTTTCACCGATGAGCGTGCGACTCGCGGGGGCCGACACCACCGTGCGACGCGTGGCCGCGCGGGCGCTCGTTCGCGTCACCGACGGCGACGACGCGGCGTACCGCAGCGCGCTCGAGGACCCCGACGCGGCGACCTCGACGGTCGCGATGATCGGGCGACTGCTCGATCCGCCGGGCGCAGCGCTCGACGGGAGCCGCGCGCTCGTGGCCCACGCCGACGCGATCGCGCGGGCCGCGCGCGAGGCCCTCTCGACGCCGCGGGGGATCGACCGCGTGCTCGACGCGCTCTCGACGCCGGGCCGTATTTCTCCGCTCACGAGCGAGGTCGCCACGCCGACGCCCGAGGCCGTCGCGGCGGCGCGCGCGGTGTTGCGCGCGGTGACGCCGTCCCTCGCGGCGCTGGCCTCACACCCCGACGTCAGCGTCCGTCGGAGGGTGCTCGCGGTGCTCGCTACGAGCGACGCGCCCGAGGCCGCCGAAGCGCTCGCGCGCGCGGCCGATGACCCCGACGCGACGGTGGCCGAAGAGGCCCTCACGCTGCTCGCGTCACGCGAGGGCGAAGGCGCCGCGACGCTCTCGGCCTCGACGGCGCAGCACCTCGACGCCGCGAACCCGTGGAAGACGCGCCTCGCTGCGGCCGCCGCGCTCGGACGCTCTTCGTCGCCCGACGGCGTCGAGGCCCTGGTGCGCGCGCTCTCGGGCGACCCCCTCTCGATCGTGCGCGGCGCCGCGGCGCGCTCGTTGGCGCGTCGCGCGACGGACCCCGCGGTGCGCGCGGCGCTGGAGCGGGCCTCGCGTGAAGACGTCGACGCCGCGGTGCGCACGGCCGCGGAGCGCGCTCTCCGTTAGCGGTTCATCGCGAGGAAGAAGTACCCCGCGCCGATCGCCGCCCCGAGGAGCGCGCCGACGCCGAGGCCGATCTTCGCGAGCAGCGACGCCGCCTCGCCCGCGCGCTCATCGGGGACGCCTGCGCCCACGATGAATCCCGCGAGGCCGAGGCCCACGCCGACGATCGCCGCGCCGATCGAGACACAGATCCACATCGGGGGCTTATGTGCAGCAACGGGGGCGACGGCGCCAGCGCGAAGGCGCGTTGCGAATCTGCGACGAGAGGTATGATCGCCTCCGGCGCGGAGATGCCTGACGGAGACGACCAGACATTCGAAGTGGCGCTGGCCTACGACGGCGCGTTCGTCCCTCGCTACGCGTGGCGCTTCGGGGAGCGGCTGCTCGGCGCGCTGCGGCTCGGGTCGCGGCCGAGCGTGCTCGACCTCGCGTGTCGCACGGGCTATCCGTCGTCGGGGGTGATGGAGCGCGCGCGCGACGGTCGCGTCATCGCGCTCGACCGCGACGCGAAGTTCCTAGAGCTCGCGCGGTCTCGCATGGGCGCCGACGTGGGGCGTCGGGTGTTCTTGAAGCAGGGCGGCGCGACGGAGCTTCGCTTCGGGGCCGAGGTGTTCTCGCACGTCATCTGCAACCTCCTCGACCGCGTGTCGGTCGATCGCGCCGCGGTGCTCTCGGAGGCGCGTCGGGTGCTGATCCCTGGTGGTCAGATGGTGTTCACCGCAGCCCTTCAGGGGAGCTTCATCGAGGTGGTCGACATGCTTCGCGAGGTGGCGACGCGCCGTGACCTCGCGCGCCTCGCGGAGCGCGTGGAGCAGTACGCGTCGACCTTTCCGACGATTGATCAGCTCCGCGACGAGATGGTGTCGCAGGGCTTCGCGTCGGTGACCGTCGACGCGTGGGAGTTCACGCTCGACTACCCCGACGCGCAGGCGCTCTTCGCCGACCCCGTGGCGCAGCACGCGGGCATCTCAGACTGGCGCTGGTGCGCCGAGGCCGCGCCCGACGCCGACGCCGTGCTGGCCGCGGTGCGCGCCGCGTTCGACACGTACTTCCGCGGCCTGGGCTTCTCGATCACGGTCGTGGGCGGCGTGGTCTCGGGCTACAAACCCGAGTAGTCGGGACACCGTCCTCGTTCGTGACCTTCGTCACGAGCTGCGGGCGGTTTCCCGAACCCTTCGGGGCGACTACTTGTGACCCGGGCGGGTCGTGTGGTCCTTGCCGTCGTAGCGCAGGGTGCTCGGGCGTCCGTCGAGCGTGGTCGCGATGGCCGCGGGGCGCTTCCACACGCGGAAGAGGCAGCGCAGGGTCTCGCGAGCTTTTTCGAGGTCGAGGTCGACGCCCTGGTGCTCGTGCTTGAGGTAGAGCTCGCTGCGGTTCTCGTGGTTGCCGTCTTCGACGAAGATGAAGGGCTGCCCGAAGTTCGTGAGCTTGAAGAGCAGCTTCTCCTTGATGGCCTTGAACTCGCGCGTGTCGACCTCGAAGCGGTCGTTCCGGTTCGACCACGAGTACGTGAACATCTTCTGCTCGATGGCGAAGTCGGGCGTGAGGAACTCGTCGATGAAGGTCACGTCGTTGTAGAGCGCGCGCACTTCGAAGATCTTCTTGCGCCCGAGGCCGAGGCGGCGATCCCAGTGGCGGCGCTCCTCCATCGAGTCGCACTCCTCCCACTCCTTGCCGAACTGGCCCTTGTCCCAGCGCTCCTCGATGTAGCGGTAGAGCTCGACGCCGAGCTTGTAGGGGTTGAGCTGCTTGCCGTTGGAGCCGAGCACCGAGGCGTTGCGCTCGGCGTAGTCGATGACCTCGTTGCCATCGAGCGCGTACTCGGTCATGAGGCGCGAGTGCCAGTACGAGGCCCACCCCTCGTTCATGATCTTGGTCTGCGCCTGCGGCCAGAAGTAGTACGCCTCCTCGCGGATCACCTCGAGCACGTCGCGCTCCCAGCGCTCGAGCGGCGCGTGCTCGATGAGGAACCTCAGCACGTCACGCTGCGGATGCTCGGGGAAGCGCTTCGCCTTCGCGGCCTCCTCCTCCATCTTCTTGCGCTGCGCGGCCACGTAGGACTCGGGGTTGATGAACGAGTCCATGTAGCTCTTGGCCTTGAGCTTCGGCACCTCGATGGCCTCGGGCTCCTCGGGCTCCTCGGGCTTCGCGCGGCCTTCGAGCATGCGGTTCGGCGGATCGATGAGGTTGTCGAGCGCGAGGCACACGTCGATGAACTCCTCGACGGCGGAGACCCCGTGACGCTCCATGTGTCGCCGCACGCGCGCGGCGTGGTTGGCGAAGGTGTCGATCCACTTGCGGCTCGGGACGCGGTCCTTGCGAGAGACCACCATGTCCTCGGCCCCCTCGGGGGGGCGGCGGTCTTGGTCGGTGATCTTGAAGGTGAAGTTGTTCTTGAAGAAGTCGTTGTGGCCGCAGACGTGTGCCATCACGAGCTTCTGATCGACGAGGGAGTTGCCTTCGAGGAGGTAGGCCACCGAGGGGTTGTTGTTGATGACCATCTCGTAGATGCGGCTGAGGCCGTACTCGCCGGACTTCTTCAGCCGCTCGAACTCCATGCCCCATCGCCAGTGCGGATAGCGCGTGGGGAAGCCCCCGTACGCGGCCACCTCGTTCATCTCGTCGAAGCTCAGGATCTCGAAGACCTGGGGAAAGAAATCGAGCCCGTACTTTCGCGCGCGGTTCTCGATCTTCTCCTGCCACTCGCGGAGGTACGCGGGCAGCTCGTGACGCATGCCGTAGTCGCTCATCGCCCCGTCACCTGCCCTTGCCCAGAAATGCCTTGATGCTGTCGACGATGGCGTCCTTGTCGCGGATCTCGGAGGTGACCACCCGGTCGTCCTTGCCGAGGTGCTCGCGGAGGTCTTTGATGAACTGCCCCGAGCCGTAGGGGCTCTCGACCTGGCCGTAGCAGAACATGTTCGAAGCGGGCAGCACCCGGTCCTTCAAGATGTTGATGCACGCGAGGGTGTCGTCGACGGACCAGTTGTCGCCGTCGCTGAAGTGGAACGGGTACACGTTCCACTCGTCGGCGGGGTAGCGCTTCTGGATGATCTCGGCGCAGAGCTTGTAGGCCGACGAGATCATCGTGCCGCCCGACTCGCGCGTGTGGAAGAAGGTCTCGCGGTCGACCTCGCGCGCGGCCGCGTCGTGGATGATGTAGACCGACTCGAGGCCCTTGTACTGAGACCGCAGCCACGTATCGATCCAGAAGCTCTCGATGCGGACGATCTCCTTCTGCTCGTCGCCCATGGAGCCCGAGACGTCCATCATGTAGACGATGACCGCGTTGGCGACGGGCTGGATCGCCGTGTTCCAGCTCTTGAAGCGCTTGTCTTCGCGGACGGGGACGATGATGGGCCGCGCGGCGCTGTAGGTGCCCGACGCGATCTGCCGCTTGAGCGCCTCGCGGAACGTGCGCTTGAAGTGCCGCAGCGACTCGGGGCCCGTGCGACGGATGCCCGTGTACTTGTCCTTGTCGGAGACGATGCGCGACTGGCCCTTGGGCTCGATGCGCGGGAGCTGAAGCTCCTCTCCGAGGATCTGCGCGAGGTCGTCGAGCGTGACCTCGACCTCGATGGCGTGCTTGCCCTCCTGCTGCCCGGCCTTGCCGCTGCCGTCGCCGTCGCCCTCCTGCCCCGAGAGCGGATCGCCCTGCTCGCCCTCGCCCTGACCGACGCCGCCCGACTGCTTGTCGCCGAAGCGAAACTGCGGAATGTCGATCTGTGGAACGGGGATCGAGACGTTGTCCTTGCCCTGCCGCCCGATCATCTCGCCGTGCGAGATGTACTTGCGGAGGTTCTGCCGGATGCGCCCTTTGACGATGTCGCGGAAGCGCGCGTGGTCCTGATCGATCTTGAGCGCCATCGTGCCGCGTGACCTCGCGCGCACCGTATCACGACGCCGACGCCCGGCGCCCGCCTCAAAACTCTCTGCGCGCGACACACCTTCGGTGCGCTCAATGGTTCGCGCGAGGCCCCGCGTTCGCTACGCTACGGCCGATGACCCCGCGCACCGCGCTGGCTACGCTCCTCGTCGCGCTCGCGCTCGCCCCCTCGACGGCCCCCGCGCAACCCCTCGGACGCCTCGTCGAGACGGGCGAAGCCCCGTGGCCCGAGAGCGCGCTCGGTCAGCCCACGCCCGTCGACGGCACGCGTCCGCCCTCGCTCGGCGCGCTGCGATCGATGCGCGCGCCCGTGTCGGTGCACCTCGGCCCCGGCGTCGACGCGCGCCTCGCCCCGCGCGCGCTCAGCCTCGCCGAGCGCACCCTCGACGCGCTCGAGTTCACGCATCGATTTCCCCTCCCGCAGCCCGACGGAACGCGCGGCGGAGACCCCTCGCTCGACCTCTACCTCACCGCCGACGGAGCGCCCTACGAGACCGTCGTCGACGCCCTCGACGCCACGTGGATCTGGGACCGCGCCTCGGCCTTCGTCCGCGTGCGCGCCACGACCGATGAACGCCTCCTCGCGCGCAGCGTCGCCGAAGGGATCGCCCGCGCCGTCGTGCTCGGCGTGAAGGCCGATCATCCGCCCGCGTTCGTGGCCGCGATGGGCGCGTCGCTCGGTCGCATGGTCACCCGCGAGCCCGCGGACCTCGACGCGTTGAGAGCGTTTCAGTCGCACCCCGAGCGCGCGTTCTTCGGCGGCGCGCACGACGACCTCGACGGCCGCGGCGCGTCGCTCTTTCTCGACCTCATCTCCGCGAAGTGGGACGACGACTCGCACAAGCTCCTGCGCGCTCTTCTGTGGGCCCCGGTGAATCGCACCGCCCCCGGTTGGGAGCGGCTCTGGGACGAGCCCGACGTCTTCGACGTGGCGCGACGGATGTTCCGCGACGAGCCCGATCAGCTCGAAGGCGCGCTGATGGAGTTCGCCGCGACGCGCGCTGTCGTGGGCACCGCGGCGGACCCCTACGACCTCGCGGGCGTACGCGACGCCACGCTCTCGACGCGACCGCTGCGCGTGCTGCGCTACGGCGAGCTCCCGCAGCGCGTGTGGCCCACGGAGATGCTCGAGCCCACGGGGAGCGCGGTGGTCGAGGTGAACCTCGACGACGCCCCGCTGCGCGCGTCGATGGGCTTGTGGTTCCACGGGTCGCGGTGGCAGCGGTGGATGGTGCGCGCGATCCGCGTGAGCCGCGACGGCCGCGCCGCGCGGGAGCTCGGCTCGCAGGTGATCTCCGACGGCGAGTGGTCGCTGCAGATGGACATCCTCGACGGCTACACGCGCGTGTTCGTGGTGGTGCTCAACCTCGGCGACCTCGGGTACGAGCCCGACGCGCCGCAGAGCGCCAACGGCTTCTTCGTGCTCAACGTCGGCAGCGGAGACCCCGTGGCACGCGACGCGAGCACGAACACGAACGCGCGCTGAGCGGTCTCCTTCGGTCTATGCTCGCGCCCATGTCGCACCACTCGCTCGCGGGGGCGCTGCGCCGCTGGATCTTCGTACCCGCGCTCATGATGGGATGCTTCTCGCGCTGGTCGGGCTGCCGCAGCTACGACACCGGGCACCTGTCGGGGCCCAACTGGAGCGCACGCGTGCAGTGCGATCCGCACACCGAGTTCAGCGCGTGGGGTCAGTCTCGCACGGGCGTTCCGACGCCCCGCGGCTGCTCCGCGAGGTGGAGCTTCATCGTCGAGCGAGCGCACTACCCCGAGAGCTTTCCGCTCCGCGCCCCAGACCATCGTTCGAATGACTGCGGCGAGGTGCGTCGCGTCTGCTCGACCTCACACGGCGAGCTCGCGCAGCGCGCCACCGCGCTCGGGACCTGGGTCGCCGCGCGTGCGCCCGGCGGATCGACGCGCGTCGCCTTCGTCCCCTCCGCGTGCGGGATCGCGTACGGATTGCCC
>JBPOHC010000803.1:0-19729 GCA_052035985.1 Myxococcota bacterium
CGCAGCCGATCCGCGAGCCGGGCGAGCGTCACGCGCTCGCTGTTCGAATGGAGCGCGCACACGACAGTGAGCCCCGCGCCCGCGGCCTTGAGCGCGTCGTGGTGTCGCATCTCGCCCGTGAGGTAGAGGCCCGCGCCCGCGGCGAGCACCTCCTTGACGAGGTCTCCGCACGAGCCCGCGCCGACGGCGACGCGATCGACGACGCCCTCGGTTGGACCCGCGACGAGCACGTGGTCGAGGCCGAGCCCTCGCTTGATCCTCTCGATGAGCGCCGCGCGCTCGACGCGCTCGACGGGGCCCACGCGGCCGAGGCCCTTGCCCTCGTCGACGCGCGAGAGGCGGAGCGGCGCGCGCGAGGTCATCCCCACGAGGTCGGCGAGCACGTCGTTGGTGCCTCCGTCGGCGACGTCGAGCGCCGTGTGCGGGGCGTAGATCGCCACGCCGTCGCGGATCGCGCGGAACACCATCGAGCGCGCGGTGACGCGCTTCATCCCCTCGAAGATCGCGGGGTGATACGCGATCACGAGCTCGCATCCGAGCGCGCGGGCCTCGGCGTACACGGCCTCGGTGCAGTCGATCGCGAGGAGCGCGCGGGTGACCGTCGCGTCGGGGTCGCCGACGAGGAGCCCGACGTTGTCCCAGGGCTCCGCGAAGCGCGTCGGCGCGATGCCTTCGAGCGCCGCGGTGATCTCAGAGAGCTTCATGGCGCGCGGAGGGTATCACCGAGGCGCCGCCCGGTGCGTCGCCCGTGAATTCGCAGCGATTGTGACGAAGAGAACTCGAAGACTCCCCGCGGAGTGATGCACACTCGCCGCGGAGGTACCGAATCGATGGAGCGGCGATCCCGGTGGTTCTACGGCCTCGTATCGTGCTCGCTGTGGCTCGGCGCCTGCGCGGAGGGGCACGCGGACCTCGGGAACCTCCTGCCCAAAGACGGCTCCGTCGACGACGCGGACCAGACCGCCGACGCGGATCAGACCGCCGACGTCGATCTCGACGCTGACGACAGCGCCACGCCCGACGCCGACGACGTTTCGAACACCGACGACGCCGCCGTCGACGCCGCGCCCTCGTGCGCGACGCCCCGGCGCGAGTGCGCGGGCGCCTGCGTCGACACCTCGCGCGACGACGCCAACTGCGGCGCGTGCGGCACCACCTGCCCCGCGGGGACGGCCTGCACCGACGGCGCGTGCCTCACGACCTGCGGCGCCGGCGCGACGCGCTGCGGAGACGCGCCGGGGACGTGCTTCGACACGATGGCCGACGCGCGGCACTGCGGCGGATGCAATATGCCCTGCCCCGACGGGATGGTCTGCAACACGGGGCGCTGCGGCATCCTCTGCACCGGCGGACGGACGATCTGCATGGTCGACGCGATGATGGTCTGCGTCGACACGACGACGGACCGGGCGCACTGCGGGATGTGCGGAAACGCCTGTCCCGCAGCCCAGATGTGCGCGAGCGGGTCGTGCGCGTGCCCCGGCGGGGGGACGCTCTGCGGGAGCGCGTGCACCGACCTGATGACCGACGCGGCGAACTGCGGGAGCTGCGGAAACGCCTGTCCTACAGGGCAACGCTGCGACGGCGGCGCGTGCGGATGCCCCGCGGGCGAGACCCTCTGCGGCGCGGCGTGCGTGAACCTCACGAGCGATCGGCTCAACTGCGGGAGCTGCGGGAACGTGTGTGCCGCGGGGATGAGCTGCGCGGGCGGCGCGTGCGTGTGCCCCGCGGGGCAGACCTCGTGCGGCGGCGCGTGCGTGGCCCTCGCCACCGATCGCAACAACTGCGGGAGCTGCGGGAACGCCTGCGCCACCGGGACCTCGTGCGCGGGCGGCGCGTGCGGCTGCCCCGCGGGCCAGGCCCTCTGCGGCGGCGCGTGCGTGAGCCTCGCCACCGACCGGAACAACTGCGGGCGCTGCGGCAACGTCTGCACGGCGACGTCCACGTGCTCGGCGGGCGCGTGCGCGTGCGCGGTGACGACCTGCAACACGGGCTTCTCGGGCAGCGGGAGCGCGGGCGGCAGCGGGTCGACGTGCCTGCGGCTCTACACGTTCCCCGTCGTCGCGGGGCGCACGTACACCATCTCGACGTGCGCGAGCTACACGGGCGACACCTACGTGGTCGTGTCGGGGGCGTGCTCGTGCTCCAACGACGACTCCTGCGGCCTCGGCTCGTCGTGCACGTGCACCGCGACCTCGACGGGCACCGCGATCCTCTGCGCGTCGACCTACAGCTCCTCGTCGGGCTCGTGGAACTACACCGTCACGAGCACCAACGGGGGCTGCTGCCGCTGAGCGCGCGCGAGGTGAGGCGAAGCGTCTCCCCTCGCTGAGAGCGCCTCGCCGCAACGGCGGGTTGCGCGCGCCGATCCTTGTGCGAGAAGGCTCGGAGGTGCTCTCTTCCGCGCCGCGGCGGGGCACTCGCGGCGCGACGAACGCGCTCCCCCGACCGCGGAGGTCACCGAATGAAACTGCATCACAGCGCCTGGGCCTGTCTCGCTCTCATCACGGCTTGCAGCGGGAGCTCGACGGCCACGTCGGGCAACACCACGACCCCGGCCACCGCCGCGACGACGGCGGGCGACACGACCACCACGGCCGCGACCACCACGCCGGCCGCCACGACGCCCGAGACGCCCGCCGCGACGCCCGCCGCGACGCCCGCCGTCGCCTGGGCCACGATGAACCACGAGCAGAAGATGGAGTACATGGAGCACACGGTCATGCCCGAGATGACCCGCATGTTCCAGGAGTTCGACGGGCACCGCTTCGAGCGCTTCACCTGCGCCACGTGCCACGGCGCGAACGCGCGCGCGGTGAACTTCCACATGCCCAACGGCATCGCGCCCCTCGACCCCTCGCGCATCCCCGCGATGTTCGCCTCGCAGGATCGCATGAACGTCTTCATGACCCAGCGCCTCTGGCCGCGCATGACCGAGATGCTCGGCGCGCAGCGCTACAACCCCGAGACCCACCAGGGCTTCGGCTGCCTCGGCTGCCACGGCATGCGCGGCGCCCCCGCTGCGCACGCGGCCCCCGCGGCCCCCGCCGCCGCCCGTCCCGCCGCACACTGAACTCGCGCTGCACACCGTAGCCGCGCGGCGCGCATCGCGTCGTGACGATGCTGTACAGCCCTGCATCGCAGGGTGTACGACCGTCTGCGTCGGCGCTCAGGAAGAGCCAGCGCGCCCTTCTGGCCGACCACGCCGAGATGACCAGCATCCTGGATCGCCAGCTCCGAAGGCTCGGCCTCGACGTCGATACGCCTCCTGGCGTCGACGCGTGGCGCGCGCTCCTCGATCGGGTACGGCGCACGTACAGCGACTTCGAACAGGACCGCTACACGATCGAGCGCTCCCTCGAGATCACCTCGAAGGAGATGCTCGCGCTCAACGAGGACCTGCGCCGCGCGTCGGCGCGCCAGCAGGTCGCGCACGACCGACTCCAGGCCGTGGTGAGCGCCCTCGGCGACGGCCTCTGCGCCCTCGACGCTGACGGGGGCCTGGTGCTCCTCAACGTCGCGGGCGAGGCGCTCGTCGGCGTGCGCGCGTCGGAGGTCGTCGACACGCCCTTCCTCGACCGCTTCGAACTCCACCTCCGCGACGGGGACCACACGCGCCGCGCAGAGACTCAGGAACTCCTCGCGCGCGTCGCGGGCGGCGTGGCCGTGCGTGGGCTCGTGGGGACGCTGAACACCGCCGACGGGCGCGAGCTCCCCGTGGAGTGCGTGCTCAACCCCGTGGTGCAGGGCGGCGTGGTGGTGGGCGCCGTGCTGCTCTTTCGCGACGTCACCGACCAGCACGAGGCCGAGGAGGCCCTGCGCCGCGCGCGCCGCGACGCCGAGGCCGCCAACCGCGCGAAGGGTGAGTTCCTCGCGGTGATGAGCCACGAGATCCGCACGCCGATGAACGCCATCATCGGCATGACCGGTCTCCTCCTCGACACCACCCTCACCGAAGAGCAGCAGGACCACGCGGAGACCGTTCGCCGCGCGGGCGAGGCCCTGCTCACGATCCTCAACGACATCCTCGACTTCTCGAAGGTCGAGTCGGGTCACCTCAAGCTCGAGGAGATCGATTTCGACCTCTCGGAGACCCTCGACGACGTCGCGGCCATCTTCGAAGACGCCTCCCGTCGCAGCGGCGTCGAGCTCGTGCTCTGGGTCGACCCCGGGGCCCCGACGCACCTCCGCGGAGACCCCTCGCGGCTCCGTCAGGTGCTCGTGAACCTCGTGGGCAACGCGCTGAAGTTCACCGCGCGCGGCGAGGTCGTCGTGCGCGCCACGCACCAGCGCGTCGAGGGCGATCACGTCGTGCGCTTCGAAGTGAGAGACACGGGCGTGGGCATCGCGCCCTCGGCCGTGGCCGCCCTCTTTCAGCCCTTCTCGCAAGCCGACAGCTCGACCACCCGGCGCTACGGAGGGACGGGCCTCGGCCTCGCCATCTCCCGGCGCCTCGCGGGCCTCATGGGCGGCGCCATCGGCGTCGAGAGCCAGCCAGGCCAGGGCAGCACGTTCTGGTTCACCGCGCGCTTCCGCGAGCCCGAGCCCGCGACGGTTCAACTGCCGACCGACGGGCTCGCCGGACGCCGCGTGCTCGCCGTCGACGCCAGCGCGGCGGTGCGCGCGCTCATCACCAGCGTGCTCCGTCACCACGGCGCCTCGGTCACCTGCGTGGCCGACGCCGCCACCGCGGTCGAGCTCGTCGCCGCGGGCGACGCCGTGTGGGACCTCGTGCTCGTCGACCGCCGGGTGTGCTCCGCCGATCGCGTCCGCCTCGCGAGGGAGCTCAACGCGCGGCGACGCGACGCCGTGGCCGAGGTGGTGCTCCTCGGCGGCGCGCCGACCGACCACGACCTGCGCGAGGGGATCACGACGCACCTCCGAAAACCCCTCCGCGCAGGGCAGATCGCCGAGCGACTCACCGCGACGCTCCGCCGCGACGACGGCGCGCCGCGTCGCAACGGTCGCTCGGCCCACGCGATGTCCGCGCTCGTCGGCGTCGCGGGCAAGCGGCTCCTCGTCGTCGAGGACAACACGGTGAACCAGAAGGTCATCACGCGGATGCTCGAGCGACTGGGCTTCGAGTTCGACGTCGCTTCGAACGGCTTCGAAGCGCTCGAGGCCGTCGTGCAGCGCGAGTACTCGGTGATCCTCATGGACTGCCAGATGCCCGAGATGGACGGCTACGCGGCCACGCGTCGCATCCGAGAGGACGAGCGCAGCACCGGCGCCCACGTCCCCATCGTGGCGATGACCGCGCACTGCCTCCAGGGCGACCTCGAGCGCTGCCTCGAAGCGGGCATGGACGACTACCTCCCGAAGCCCGTCTCCGCGGCTCCCCTCGTCGCGAGCCTGCGCCGCTGGCTCGGGCTGGTCTGATCCGCCGCGAAGCGAGCGACGCGCGTCTCGACGACCACGGGGTGTTGCGCGGCGCCCACGGACGCTGAGAACCTCGCCCGCGAATCAGCGGCCCGATCGCGCGGCACACGGGCTGCAAACCCTCTCTGCGTGCGGCGACGCCGCGACATCGCAGGAGCATCGATCATGAAGACCTTCGCACTCGCCACCGTTCTCGCCCTCAGCACACTCACCACCGCGGCGCAGGCCGACGGGCCGACCTTCGTCCGCGGGCAGTTCGCGGCGCGCGTCGAGCGCGGTCAGCCCGTGGGCGACGAGGCCGCGGTCGCGTCGGCCTTTCCGCTGGTGTACTGGGTCGAGATGCGCAACCTGGGGCCCTCGGCGCCGGTGACCCTCGTGTGGAGCTACGACGGTCGTCAGGTCGCGCGCCAGAGCCTCGACGTCGGCCACGGGTCTCGCTGGCGCACGTGGGGCTTCCTCCCGCGCCGCGCGGCGGGTCACACGATCGAGGTGACGCTGCTCGACGCGGCGGGCGCCACGTTGCACACCGACCGCGTCGAAGCGCACTGAGAGAGCGACTTCAGCGCGCTCAGGCGCGGAAGTGATCCTTCGCGAGGCGCACGGCGGCGAGCACGTCGACGTCGCTGCCTTCGGTCTTCACCGCGGCCCTCACGCCGACTTCTCCGCATCGCAGAAAGGGGTTCGTCGCGCGCTCCGTCGAGAGCGTTCCAGGGACCGTGGGCTCGCCCGCGGCGCGGCGGGCCTCGGCGCGCGCGAGGGCTTCGAGCACGGCGGGGTGATCGGCCTCGAGGTGCCGCGCGAACTTGAGGTTCGACACGGTGTACTCGTGGCCGCAGTAGACCTTCGTCGCGCCGTCGAGCGCGCCGAGCGTCTCGTTGAGCGAGCGGTGCATCATCGCGGGCGTGCCTTCGAAGAGCCTCCCGCAGCCGCCGAGGAACATCGTGTCGCCCGTGAACACCACGCCGCCGCCCTCCCAGGCCACGGCGCCGAGCGTGTGACCGGGCACGTGAAGCGCGCGGAACCGCAGCGCCCCGACGCGCTCCTCGTCGCCGTGCTCGACGAGCCTCGTCACATGCGGGACGCGGTCTCTGTCATGCGAATGGGCCACCACGCGGAGCCCCGGAAACTTCGCCACGAGCCCCTCGATCCCGCCGACGTGGTCGGGGTGGTGGTGCGTCGCGAGCACCACCGAGGGCGTCACGGCGAGGCGCGCGAGGGCGTCGAGCACGGGCGCCGACTCCGACGGGTCGATCACCGCGGCGACGCCCGTCTCGGGGCACACGACCACGTACGCGTAGTTGTCTTGCAGGCAGGGGACGATCTCGACTCGCATGGTCGCTGCCTACCACAAGCGCGACCGGCGCGGGTCTGTTAGAACACCGTCCTCGATGGCCGACCCGACCCCCCCTCCGCAGAGCCCCTCGACGGTCCCCACGGCGCGCAAGGCGACGCTCGCGACGATGCTCACCTCGCCGCGGGCCGTGTGGCGCTTCTTGCGCGACCCGAAGGCCCCCGTGGCTTCGAAGCTCCTCACCTTCCTGACGGTGGTCTACGTGGTCTCGCCGATCGACGCGATCCCCGACTGGCTGGTGCCCGTGCTCGGCTGGTGCGACGACGTCGGCGTCACCGCGGCGGCCCTCGCCTACGTGGCCTCGCAGGCCGCGCGCTACGTGAACGAGAACTCGAACATCACCGCGACGCCCGTCGCCCAGGCACCCGCCGAGAAGCCTTCTTCTTCGTGATCGCGCGGTGATACCGTCGCGTCGATGGCGCGCTTCCCCTTCACCCTCGACAGCGACACCACGGAGGTTCGCGACGCCCTCGAGATCGCGCGGACGCAGTACTCCCGCGGCGACCTCGAAGACGCGATGCGCTGGCTCCGTCGGGCCGCCGACATCGCATTCGAACAGCGCGCCGACGAGCGCGCCGTGTCGCTCTCGAAGGCCGCCGCCGACCTCGGCCCGCCGCGCCCCGGAACGCCCCCCGCGCGCGCCACCGACAGCGTCCGCCCGCGCGCGCCCGAGAGCTTTCCGGTGAACCCCGCGCTGCCGCCCGCGAGGCCCGTCGCGCCGCATCCCTCGCGCGCCCCGGCGTCGATGGGCGCGTCGCATCCCGCGCCGCACGTCGTCCCCGCGCGTCCGGTGACGGCGCCCGCGTCGACCACGCCCGCGATCAACGCGGCGCGCGCGCTCGAGCGGCAGTCGTCTCCGTCGCCCGCCACGGCCTCGTCGCCGCCCGGGAGCCCGAGCGCGCGACCGCTGCTCCCGACGCGCCCCGCGCCCGTGCAGCGCGCGGAGACCGACGGCCCCACCGACGCCTTCCGCCTCTCCGACGACACCTCGACGTCGGAGCCCATTCTTCTCACGGCGCGCAAGGTCGAGCCCTTCTCACTCGACGACGACTCGACGCACGTCGGCGCCGCGCCCGCGGGCTTTCTCGCCGCCGTCGCCGCCGAGGCGAGCCTTTCGAAGACCACGCCCGTGATCGAGAAGCCCGCCGCGCGCACGCCCGCCGCGGTGAAGCCCACGGCGCAACCGTCGCAGCGTCCGCCCGCGATGCAGTCGTCGGCGCCCTCACCGCGTCAGCCCGCGCCGCAGCCCGCGCCTCGCACGCCCGCGGCGAAGTCGACGCCCGCGCTGTCGCCGCAGCCCGCCCCGGCCGCGCGGGTCGCGCCGCAGAAGAGCGTCGCGAAGTCGTCGCCGCCGACCGCGTCTCCGCAACCCGCCGCCCGCGCCGAGCAGCCCGCGCCGAAGGCCTCGTCGCCGCGCGTGGCCGTGACGCCCGCAGCCGCGCAGCCCGCGGCCATGCAGCCCGCCGTCGCGGGGAGCGTCGCGATCGGTGACGACGAAGACGACGACGACCGCACGAGCCCGGGGATCATTCCGCAGGCGCTTCAGGCGATGGTGGCCGCGGTGAAGTCGAGGCCCCCGGTGCACCAGGCGATGCGCGTCGCGCTCTCGAAGGGCGCCAACGGCGTCACCGCGAGGATCGTGGGCGCCGACGGTCTGCGATCGGGCGAGGTCGAGGTGATGGTGGTCGGCGTTGCCGCGGACGCAGACGTCGCGGCGCTGTTCTCGTAGCGCTCACCGCGCGACGGCGGGCGCGACCGCGGGCGCCTCTGCGACGACCCTGCGCTCCACCGCGAACATGAGCAGCGGGAGCAGCGACACCATCGCGATCGAGAACCACGCGAGCGAGGGGATGTTCTCGAGCCTCCCCGACGGCGACTCGTAGAGCACCTGCGACGAGAGCACCGCGCCGAAGGCCGACGCCGCGTGTCCCGCCGCGCTCTGGATCGACATGAAGCGCGCGCGCTCCGCTGCCCTCGGCACGCGCGACGTGAGCGTGTTGTAGGCCACGTTGCGGAACCCCGTCGCGCCCATGAAGCCCACGAACACGAGGAGCACCGGGATCGGCGGCACCTCGCGCACGAAGCCCGCCCAGAGCACCGCGATGGTCGCGAGCGTCCCGAAGGTGGCGACGGTGGCCGAGCCGAAGCGGTCGACGAGGCGACCCGCGAGGCGCAGCACGCCGAAGCTCACGATGCCGCCGATGAGGTAGAGCGTCTCGATCTCGGCGCGCGGATAGCCCAGGTTGCGCTGGAGGTGCCCCGAGATGTTCGGGATCAGCGCGAACATCCCCATCGTCGCGGTCACCGTCATCGCGTACGAGAGCAGCACCACGGGGCGGCGAAACATGTCCGCGAAGGTCGTCGCGTTCGCCGCGTCACCCCTGCGCGCCTCGAGGTGCGCGCGCATGCTCGGGAGCAGCCACACCGCGAGCGACGCGATCACGAGGCCCATCGCGCCCACCGCGAAGAAGGGCATGCGCCAGCCGCCGATGCGCGCGAGCTTGAGCCCCGCAGGAACTCCCAGCACCGACGCGATCGAGAACGCGCCCATCACCGCGCCCATGGCCTTGCCACGGCGCTCCGAGGGCACCGCGTCGGAGACGATCGAGAGCGCGATCGACGTGGCCGGTCCGCCGAAGGCGCCCGCGATCACGCGCGCGATGAGGAGCGTCGCGAGGCCCGTCGCGGCGCCGCCGAGCACGGTGCCCACGACGAGGCCGAACATGGCGACGGCGAGGGCGCTGCGTCGGTCGAAGCGGTCGAGCACGAGCGAGCCCGCGAGGCCCGTCACGCACGCCGCGGCGGTGTAGCTCCCGCCGATGAGGCCGAGGCGCGACACGGGGATGTGCAGCGCCGCGGCGAAGTCAGGCCCCATGGGCATGACCATCATGAAATCGAGGATGTTGACGAACTGAACGGCGCCGACGAGAAAGACGATCGTTCGTTCGGAGGGGGCTCTGCTCACGGTGTCGGGCGAGTGTGCTTGCCGCGCGCCGCGGTGTCACCGGGGTATCCGCGCAACGGCGGCGGTGATCACTCGCGGCCGGTGCCCGAGTAGAGCGAGAGCCGTCGAACGTTCTCGTCGATGTGCAGCGGCTGTCGAAGCGAGGGGAAGGCCCGCTGCGCGCAGTCGGGACGCTCGCACATGCGGCACGTGACGCCGACGGGCGTGGCGGCCTCGGGGCTCGAGAGGTCCACGCCGTCGGAGTAGACGAGCTCGCGCGCGTGCTCGAGGCGACACCCGAGCCCGATGGCCTGCACGGGCTGCTGGTCGTGATAGCCGAGGGAGTCTTTCTGGATGGTGCGCGCGAGGCAGAAGAACGTGCCTCCGTCGGGCATGCGCGACACCTGGAGGCGGATCATCCCGGGGGTGAGAAAGGCTGCGAAGACGTTCCACCGCGGGCAGGCGCCGGCGAAGCGCGCGATGCGAATGCCCGAGGCCGAGAAGCGCTTCGAGATGTTCCCCGCGACGTCGATGCGGATCATGTGAAAGGCCACGCCCTCGCTGCCGCGCCGACGCAGCGTCGTGAGCCGGTGACACACCTGTTCGAAGCCCACCCTGAAGCGCCGCCCCACCACGTCGACGTCGTAGCGCTCGCTCCGCGCCGCGTGGAGGGTGGCCTCGTAGGGCATGAGCACGGCCCCCGCGAAGTAGTTGGCGAGCGCCGCGCGCGCGAGGGCCCGAGACTCGTGCGTGACCACCGCGGGGTCATCGAGGAGCCGATCGATCGCGCCGCGCGCCTCGAGCAGCCCCACCTGGTGCGCCATCTGAAACGTGCGGCTCCGCGTCGGGAGCAGCTCCGAGAGGTGCAGCACCTTGCGCTCGGGGTCGTAGCGCCGGAGCGTCCCGCGGCCCTCCGTCGACCGCACGATGGCGACCTCGACGCCGTGCGCCCGCTCGAGGTGCCGCGCGAGCCCGCGCTGAATGTCATCGGTCTCGAGCCGCGCGTCGCGCCACACCTTCTCCGCCGCCTCTTCGAGCTCGGGAAAGTGGTTCATGTGCCGCTGGATGAGGTCGTTGACGTCCTCCGACGGCGAGCGCAGCGAGGCGATGCCCGCGTTCTCCTGCCCCGCCTCGGCGAGCCGCTGCGCGAGGGTCTCGGCGTTGTCCCTGGCCTGCGCGTACGCGTTGTAGAGCCGCAGGGCCTCGCGCGCGACGGCGGGCGACGCGTTCACGAACTCGCGCACGTCGGCGTCCTTGAGCACCGTCGCTTCGAAGAGCGGATCGGAGAACGCCTCGAGCAGGTCGCTCACGAGCCGCGCGTCATCGTCGGCGACGAACTCCTGAAGCTCCACGCCGAACTCTCGCGCGAGCTTGAAGAGCATCGACGCGGGCAGCGGTCGTCGGTCATTTTCGATGAGGTTCAGGTAGCTCGTCGACACGTCGAGCCGCGAGGCCAGCTCGGCCTGCGAGAGCGACTCGCGACGCCGCAGCGCGCGAACCTTTCCTCCGAGCTTGACTGCCTCCTTCACGGGCTTGCGAGCGGGCACCGGGAACCTCCGTCTGTCAACGCGTTTACAGCATGGCCTCAAGCCATTTACAACGATTGACAGGGCCGCCGCAGCGCTTCACGTCGGCGCGTCCTTGATGCCGTGGAGTGGGAGGTTCGCGTGGCCGTTGCTGTTACCATCGCGCCGATGGCCTTCGCGGCACCGCACACCCACCCGCTGAGACCGTGGCACGACGCGGCCGTGGCGGTCGTCGTCGCGACGCAGGTCTTCGCCGTCACGCACGCCTCGCCGTGGCTCCCGCTTCGTTGGAGCGTCGCGGCCTCGCTCGCCGTCGCGCTCGTCGCCGCGCACCCCATCCAGACGCGCTCCGTGGGCCTCTCGCTCCTGTCGCGCTGTGGCGCTGACAGCGCCGCGCTCTCGCTCGTCGGCGCCGCGCTCCATGCGCCGCCGCTCTATCCGCGCGCCGAGCCCGCGGCCAACGCGCTCGCCGCAGCGTTCGTGCTCTTCGCCGCGCAGGCGCCGCTGATGATGTCGCGCTGGTGGGTGCGCTCGCATCCATCGCAAGACGCGGCGCTCGAGCTCGCCGAACCCGCGGGCTGGTCGCTCGTCGCGACGGCCCTCGCGCTCACGACGCTCAACCGCGCGTGGGCCTGGTCCTTCGAACTCGGAACGGCGTGGAGCACCGGGGCCTGCGCCGCGCTCGGCGTGGTCGCGCTCTCGTGGACGTGGGTCTCGCAGCTCATCCGTCGCGCGTGGATGCGCCGCGTGCTCGCAGACCGTGACCCCGCGTGGCAGGTGATCGACGCGAAGGAGCCCGCCTCCGCGCCGCCGTGGACGCACGCCGAGACGTCGGGATCGCTCACGCTTCGCCTCACGCGTCGCGCGCCCGAGGCGCACTACCGCGACGCCGCGGATGGGGCCGTCCCCGTCGCGAAGATGGGACCGCGAGATGCGCGCGCGTGGTGGGTGCGCCGCGGTCTTCACGCGGCCTCCGCGGCCTGGGTGGCGGCGCTGATGCTGATGGGCTCCGCGGCGCTTCTGCACATCACGGGCGCGCTCCCGCTGCCGTCGAGCGACCCCGAGTCGGAGGCGATGCGGCTGCTCTCGACGGGGCTCGTCGCAGCGCCGTCGCCGTGCGCGCTGAGAGAGCGCGGCGCGCCGTCGGTGAGGCACCGCGTGTTCGAGTTCGAAGCCGACGGACGCGCGGAGATCTGGTCGTCGGGCAGGCTGCTCCTCTCGCACGAATCGACGCGCGCCTCGGGGACCTCGCGCTCGCCCCGGCGGCACTGGTTCGCGGAGCGCTGCGTGTCACCCGGCGTGGCGTCTG
This sequence comes from Myxococcota bacterium, assembly GCA_052035985.1. Taxonomy (GTDB): domain Bacteria; phylum Myxococcota_A; class Polyangia; order Polyangiales; genus CAISKJ01. The sequence continues at coordinate 12,510 of JBPOHC010000803.1, forward strand.
TGTGGCTCGATCACCCGCGCCCGTCGCTCATGGTCGCGCGTCAGGCGATCCACTCGCTGCGCGCGTCGTCGCGGGAGGAGGCGCCCGTCGCGACGGGGCGCGCGGTCTGCGTCGCTGGCCGGTGGTGCTCGCTCGGCTGGCGCGACGCGCTCGACGCGGAGTCGGCGAGGCCGGGCTACGGCGTCGAGCTCGACGCGCGCGGACGCTTCACGTGCTTCAACGGCGAGAACGAGACCTCCGCGGGGATGGTGCCCTCACGCGACGCCGAGGGACTCTTGCGCGCGGTGAAGCAGCTCGCGGAGCTTCGCGGATTCACGCGTCCGCACCCGACGATCTTCGGCTACGTGCGCATGGGTGACGACCCCGCGGAGCTCTCGCTGAACTTCGTCGGCGCAGACCGGATCTGGGAGGGACTGCGCCGCCGGCTCTGCACGGCGCGGTGACGCGCTACGCGGCGCGCGCGAGCACGGCGCGCTCGATCAGCACGTCGCGCGCGGGGCCGAACGCGAACTCTCGAATCAGCGCGGTGAGACGCGACTCGGTCTCGCCGAGGTTGTGATAACCGCGCAGCGTCGCGAGGCGACCGAGGCCGAAGCGCGGCTGCTCCGCGTCGATCTCCCACGGGTGCAGATACACCATCGCCGGACCCTCGCGCGTCACGCGACGCAGCGCCGCGCGCGTGTACTCCATCGGCAGGAGCCGCAGATACCCGCCGCCGCCCGCGGGGAGGTTGCGCCCGAGCACGCGCACCGTGCTGCTCGGAAACTCCGCGAGGCCCGCTCCGGGCCCCTCCTCGATGCGATGCGGCAGCCTCGGCGCATCGGGGATCCCATAGCGATCGTGGCGGATCGGAAAGACGCTCGCGTCGTAGCGAAAGCCCGCGTCGCGCAGCTCGTCGAGCGCCCACAGCGTCGCCTTCACCACCGAGAACGTCGGCGCGCGATACCCGTCGATCCGCACGCCCGCGATGTCTTCGAGCGTCCTCTTCGCCGCCCGCACGTCGTCGCGAAACTCCTCGCGCGACATCTGCGTGATCATCCGGTGCGCGTCGCCGTGGCACGCGAGCTCGTGACCGCCCTCGACGATCCTCCGCACGAGCGACGGGTGCCGCCGCGCGACCCATCCGAGCGTGAAGAAGGTCGCGTGAACGCCCTCCCGCGCGAAGAGGTCGAGGAGGCGTCCGGTCTGCCACTCGACGCGGGTCTCGAGGCGGTCCCACTCGTCGCGCGAGACCGTGTGGGCGAGCGCCTCGACCTGAAAGTACTCCTCGACGTCGACCGTGAGCGCGTTGAGCATCATCGCCTCTGTAAATGCTTGTTTCCGAGTGTCACTCGTCGTCTTCGCGCAGGGCCTTCTCGCGCCGCTCTCGCGCCGTCATCGCCTCGGGCACGCCGTCGCCGAAGCGCAGCGCCGCCACGACGCACAGCGCCGACCCCAGCACCACGAGCGCGAGCGCCGCGCCCGGAGTCGGCGACAGACCGAGCCGCTTCAGTCGCAAGAACGGCATCGCCACCGACACGAGGGGCCCGAGGGCGAGCACGCCCAGGAGCGGACGCGACGCCGTCATCGCGCTCCCCGTTCGACGCGTCCGAAGGATCTGCAAGAGGAACAGCGCCGCCCCCGGGACGAGCCACGCGGTCATCTGCCCGCGCATCGCGGGATACGTTCCGAGCGCGAGGTCGAGGGGACGCAGCGCCACGTCGAGGCGCACCTGCGCGCCGTTGCGCAGCGGCACGCTCGACATGAGCGGGAGCATCATCGCCGCGAGGTAACAGCCCGCCGCCGCGAGCGCGGGGAGCTGCCCGCCTCGCCACCAGCGCGCCACGGGAGAGCTCGGCGCGAGGTCGTGACCCGTCGCGCGCGAGGCCATCGAGACCTCGTGCGGCGTCTCGCAGACCGGGCACACGCCCCCGGCGGGCATCATCGCGCCGCAGCGCGGGCACTCGACATCAGACGACATATGGGGACGCGACGTTGCCACGGAGCGGCGCGGATGACGACCCTCCTCGTCGCGCACGCGCTCAACGCCCCGTTCGCCAGGGGAGAAACTCCGTCGAGAGGAGCCCGAAGCGCCAGTGGTCGGTGTACACGCCGCCGATGGGACGGTCTTCGCGGAGCGTCCCTTCGCGCGAAAACCCCAGTTTTTCAAGCACGCGCGCGCTGCCGTGGTTGCCCACCGCCACGTCGGCCCGCACCTTGTGGAGCCGCAGCGTCTCGAACGCGTAGCGCAGCATCGGGAGCGCGGCCTCCGTCGCGTAGCCCTTGCGGCAGCGGTCCGCGCGCACCCAGTACCCGAGCTCGGCCTGCGAGCGCCGCGTGTCGATGGAGTCGAGCTCGACGCTCCCCGCGAGCGCGCCGGTCTCGCGTTCAAAGACACCGAGCCGCACCGTGCGCCCCTGGAGCCACGCCTCACGGCCGATGCGCACGAAGTTTCGCGCCTGGTCCATCTCGAACATCTCGCGGGGCCACGACATGAAGCGCCCGAGCTCCGCGCGCGACGAGCTCACGAGGGCGAGCAGCTCGCGCGCCTCGTTCATCACCAGGGGGCGAAGCTGGAGCCTCGCCGTGTCGCCGAAGGGCACCGATGGCAGCATCGAAGAGCTCGTGAGCCCCGCGATCAGAGCACCCTCCCGCGCGCCCTCGCAAGCCTCATGGAACCTCCCGCGGGATGATCTAGAGCGCCGATCGGAGAACGTCCGCCGCGCTGCGAGGAGCTACGAGCGCTGCAAGGCGCAACTTCGAAGCAAGGCTGTTGGCCTTGCGAGAAGACGCAACGACGCAGGGCGATGCGGATCTGAAGCAGAGCGGTGAGGCGCTTTTCCGGTCGGCGCTCTAAAGTCGCGCGCGCGATGACCTCCCCCGCGCACACCGCCGAGTCGCTCTACGCGACCTTCTTCTGGCCGCTCTACCCCGACGACGTGCGCGCCGACCCCACGCGCTTCCGCGACCTCGACGTGAACCCCGCGAAGAACCCCGCGCTCACGGCGACGCTCTCCGAGGCCGCGCAGCTCTTCGTCGACAACGCCCCGCAGCTCCTCGGCGCGACGCTCACCCTCGACGACGACGGCGTCGCCACGCTCGCGCGCGCCCTCGACCGCGCCCGCCGCGACGCGTGGATCGCCGCCACGGAACCCGGTAAACCGGGGCCCTTCTTTCACGCCGTCGTGCACGCGAGCGCCTTCGTCGGAGAGGTCATCGCGCGCCACCACGGCGGCGCATGGGAGCTCCGACGGCCTCTGTGGGAGTCGATCGTGCGACGCAGCACGCGCGGCGCCATCGCGCCCTTTCACTGGATCTTGAAGGGCCTCGCCGACGACGCGGTCGACGACGCGCCGCTCGCGTATCGATGGCGCGTTCACGTGGTGATGGCCGGCGTCGACCCGTCTTCGTGGCCCGTGCTCACCGAGGCGAAGCGCCTGCCCGCGCTCAAGACGCCCGCGTACGATGTGCTGGTGAAGTACCTGCGCCAGCACGTCCCGACGCTGCGCGACGTGGGCGAAGGCTTCCCGTCGCCCGCGGAGTTCACGGCGAAGCGCTACCCCTCGCTGGGCTTCGAACCGCTCCACGGAGGCCGCGTGCTCGCGCTCCACGGAATGGTCCCCGCCGAGGGCGAGGGTCCCTCGACCGTCGAGATCATGTGGATCACCCCGCAGGGTTATGACCACGCCGACGTGGTCCCGTGCGACGGTCAGGTCCCCCACTTCGCGCGCGCCCTCAACGACGAGACCCTCGAGGTCACCGTCGCGTGGAAGGGCCGCCCCGTCACCCACCGACTCACCCTCCGCGGCCACGGCTGAAGAGAGCCAACACACCATGTCAGCACCCCGATTCCGATTCGATCGAGAGACCGTCGGCGAAGACCTCGCGCTCATGCCCTTCGACGCGCGGTATCGCCTCGACCTCGCGGGCATCAAGCTCTCGCTCGTCGCGTGGCAGGCGCTGCCCTTCGCCACGCGCGTGTCGCTCTGCGAGCACCCCGTCGCGTCGCGCGAACACATCGCGGCCTTCGCGTCGCGCGTCGACGAGGCCGTGACCGCCGCGGGCCAGTCCGCGCCTCGCATCGAGCCCGCGCCGACGCCTCATCCCTGGTCGGGTGACGACGCCCTCGCCGCCCTCGTCGCGCGCGCCTCGGAGCTCGGCGTCACCGTGCGCGCGGAGCGCTGGGGCGCCCTCGATGACGAGCAGCGCTACGTGCTCGCGAAGGCTTCTAGCAAGGGTAAACGCGATGAACGACTCCGCGCCGCGCTGACCGAGCTCGGGCTCGCGTGACCGCCCTCGTCGGCGTCTTCGTCGGCGGACGGAGCTCGCGCATGGGAGGCTCACCCAAGGGTCTCCTCGCGGCGCCCGACACGGGTGAGACGCTCGTCGGCAGAGCGCTTCGCATCGCGCGAGAACTCTCGCTCGACGTGGCGCTCGTGGGCGAGGCCCGCGCCTACGCCGACATCGCGCTCGACGTCTCCGTGATCGCCGACAACCCCGCTGGAATCGGCCCCCTGGGCGGCCTCCGCGCGCTCTTTCTCACGGCGAACGGGAGACCCGTGATCGCGCTCGCGTGCGACATGCCCTTCGTGTCGTCCGCATCGCTGCGCGCGCTGATCGAAGCGCCGCCCGCGGGCTGCGTCGCCGCACGGAGCTCCGATGGCGTTCACTGGGAGCCCTTCTTCGCGCGCTACGACGCTGCCCTCGCGGAGCCCGTCGCGACCGCGATGATCGGGCGAGGGGAGCGCTCGCTCCAGCGCCTCGTCGAGGCCCTCGATCCGCGCGCGATCGCGGTCGATCCGTCGTCGGTGATCGACTGGGACACGCCCGACGACGTGGCCCTCAGGCGATGCCGAACTCCTTGATCTTGTAGAGCAGCGCGCGGTGCGAGATCTCGAGGAGCTCCGCCGCGCGGGTGCGGTTGCCCTTGGTGCGCTCGAGGGCCCTTCGGATGAGAATCTCCTCGATGATCCGCGTGGTCTTCTTGATCGAGTGGTTGCCCTTCTCGAGCTCGGCGGCCACGGGGTCCGCGGGCTCTCGAATGCGCGGGTCGAGGTCGGCCACGGTGAGCACGGTGTTCTCGCAGAGCACCATCGCGCGCTCGATGGCGTGCTCGAGCTCTCGCACGTTGCCCGGCCACGCGTAGTCGATGAGCACCTGCATGGCCTTCGGATCCACCGCCTGGATCGACGTGCCGAGGCGCTCGTTGAAGCGCGCGATGAAGTGGTCGACGAGCAGCGGGATGTCGTCGCGGCGCTGCCTCAACGGAGGAATCGTCACCGACAGCACGTTGAGCCTGAAGAAGAGGTCCTCGCGGAAGCGACCCGATTTGACCTCCTTCGAGATGTCCTTCGCGCTCGCGGCCACGACGCGCACGTCGGCCTTGCGGTCGTGCGTCTCGCCGAGCCGACGGAACGTGCCCTCCTGGAGCACCCGCAGGAGCTTCACCTGAAGCGGCAGCGGGAGGTCGGCGATCTCGTCGAGAAAGAGCGTGCCTCCTTCGGCCTCTTCGAAGAGCCCGCGCTTGTCGGCGCTCGCGTCGGTGAAGGCCCCCTTCTTGTGCCCGAAGAGCTCGCTCTCGATGAGGTTCTCGGGGATCGCCCCGCAGTTGATCGCCACGAAGGGCCGCGCCGCGCGCGGAGAGCGCGTGTGGATCGACCGCGCCACGAGCTCCTTGCCGACGCCCGTCTCGCCGTTGATGAGCACGGTGGTCTTGAAGCTCGCCACGCGCGCCACGGTGGCGAAGAGCCCCTTCATCGAGTCGGCCCGCGCCACCAGCGAGTCGAAGCGGTTCTCTCGCGACAGCGCCGCGCGGAGCTCCCTGTTCTCTCGACGGAGCGCCTCGCGCTCCTGCGCCTTTCGGAGCGTGAAGGCGAGGTCCGCCGGGGCGAAGGGCTTGGTGAGGTAGTCCTGCGCGCCGGCCTTGATCGCTGCGAGCGCGTCGTCGTGCGAGCCGTACGCGCTCATCACCAGCACCACCGACGCGGGCCAGCGCTTGCGAACCTCGGCGAGGAGGTCCAACCCCGAGCGTCCGCCGGGCATGCGAACGTCGGTGACCACGTACTCCGCCGCGTCGCGCTCCATGAGGGTGAGGGCCTCGTCGACGCTCGCCGCAGCCGTCACGTCCCACCCCTGCTTGCGGAGGTGCGTCTTCAACGCGAGGCGGAGGTTCTCTTCGTCGTCGACGAGGAGCACCCGTGTCGTGGGCCTGTCGCGAGGCGCGGTCGGCGTCATCGTGGGTCTCGAAATCTGTGAAGGGGTTCGGTGAGAGCGACAGCGCGAATCCTGCCAACTCTCGTTGTCAGCGTTGCGCCCCGGAGTTTTCACCCGGACGCCGCGCATCGGGCTGTAATCTACGAGAGATTCCGTCTGGCGTCATGGTTGCAGCAAGACTCGTTGCCCTCAGCGATTCGGCCGTTGCCCTGCAAAACGCAAAGAGGTTATGGTCGCGCCGCTGATCTTCAGGATCCGTACCCAAGGAGCTGTGTGTATGCATCAGCGGAATCAGACCTTCCGCAATAGGGTTGTGTGCGTGGCGGCCGTGGTGGGCCTCGGCGCGGGGATGTTCGGTTGCCTCGACCGCCCGGTCGCGAAGCCCAACACGAACCTCCAGTCGGGCGTGCGGATCCCGGTGGTGAACAACGCCATCGAGAACGTCGACGTGCTGTTCGAGATCGATAACTCGAACTCCATGTCGGAGAACCAGGCCAACCTGGCGCGCAACTTCCAGACCCTGATCGATCAGCTCGTCAACCCGCCGCTCAACCCGATGACGATGCGGCCCGATCACCCCCCGGTGAAGAGCCTCCACGTCGGCGTGATCTCGTCGGACCTCGGCACCCCGGGCTCCGTGGTTCCGTCGTGCGCGAACAGCGACACGGGTGACGACGGCCTGCTCAACCCGATCAAGAACGGCCTCGCGATCCGCACGCACCAGCCGTGGACCTCGGCGCCCGCGGGTCGTCGTCCCGCGCGCTGCACCAACGATCCGAACCAGTACCCGTCGTTCCTCACGTTCACCGCGAACATGACGAACGCGACGGAGTTCCGCGACGACTTCATCTGCAACGCGTACCTGTCGACCGGTGGCTGCGGCCTCGAGCAGCAGCTCGAGTCCGCGTACCGCGCGCTGGTGATCCGCAACCCGCGTGAGCAGCCCGGCAACACCGATCCGAACGCGGGCTTCGTGCGCAACGACGCCGTGCTCGCGATCGTGATGGTGACCGACGAAGAAGACGGCT
>JBPOHC010000200.1:0-8871 GCA_052035985.1 Myxococcota bacterium
GCACCTGCCACGACCTCAACGTCGAGCGCCTCAACTGCGGCGCCTGCGGCGTCGTCTGCGCCTCGGGGCAGGTGTGCTCCGCGGGCGTGTGCACCGTGACCTGCGTCTCGGGCACCACCAACTGCACGGGCGTCTGCCGCGACCTCACCTCCGACACGGGCAACTGCGGCGCGTGCGGACGCGCGTGCGCGTCGGGCCAGGTCTGCTCGAGCAGCACCTGCGCCGTGTCGTGCGGCGCGGGCACCACCAACTGCTCGGGCGTCTGCCGCGACACGCTCACGGACAACAACAACTGCGGCGCCTGCGGCCGCGGCTGCGCGAGCGGACAGGTCTGCTCCGCGGGCGTGTGCACGGTCTCGTGCGGCGCCGGGACGACCGACTGCACCGGCGTGTGCCGCGACCTCACCACCGACATCAACAACTGCGGCGCCTGCGGCCGCGCCTGCGCGAGCGGACAGGTCTGCTCCGGCAGCGCCTGCGTGGTCTCGTGCGGAACGGGCCTGACCAACTGCTCGGGCGCGTGCCGCGACCTCACGGGCGACAACAACAACTGCGGCGCGTGCGGCACCCGCTGCGCCTCGGGCACGGTGTGTCTCGGCAGCGTCTGCGTGGTCTCGTGCCTCACGGGCCTGAGCAACTGCTCGGGCGTCTGCCGTGACCTCACGAGCGACAACGCCCACTGCGGCGCCTGCGGCCGCGCGTGCCCCTCGGGGCAGCTCTGCTCGGGCAGCACGTGCAGCGTGAGCTGCACGACGGGCTTCACCAACTGCTCGGGCACCTGCCGCGACCTGACGAGCGACGAGACCCACTGCGGCTCGTGCTCGACGGTGTGCCCGAGCGGGACGCTCTGCGTGAGCGGCGCGTGCGTGATCTCGTGCCCCACGGGCTCGACCGCGTGCGGGTCGCTCTGCGTGGACCTCACCACCAGCAACACCAACTGCGGCATGTGCGGGCGCACGTGCCCGACGGGGCAGGTTTGCTCCGGCGGGACGTGCAACGTCACCTGCGGCGCGGGTCAGACCAACTGCTCGGGCGTCTGCCGCGACACGCTCACGGACGTGAACCACTGCGGCGGCTGCGGCCGCGCGTGCGGCGCCGGCCAGGTGTGCTCCGCGGGCACGTGCACCGTGAGCTGCGTCGCGGGCACGACCGACTGCCTCGGCGTGTGCCGCGACCTCACGAGCGACAACAACAACTGCGGCGTCTGCGGCATCGTGTGCCCCACGGGGCAGGTCTGCTCGTCGAGCGCCTGCCGCGTGTCGTGCGGCACGGGGCTCACCAACTGCTCGGGCGTGTGCCGCGACCTGCGCACCGACAACAACAACTGCGGCGCTTGCGGCACGGCCTGCCCGAGCGGTCAGGTGTGCTCGTCGGGCGTGTGCGCGGTGTCGTGCAGCAGCGGGCTCTCGAACTGCTCGGGCGTCTGCCGCGACCTCACGAGCGACAACAACAACTGCGGCGCCTGCGGCACGGTCTGTCCGAGCGGTCAGGCGTGCTCGGCGTCGGCGTGCCGCGTGGTGTGCTCGACGGGCTTCACCGCGTGCTCGGGCGTGTGCCGCGACCTCACGACCGACAACAACAACTGCGGCGCGTGCGGGATGATCTGCGCGGCCGGCCGCCGCTGCGTCGGCAGCGCCTGCGTGCTGTCGTGTCCGACGGGGACGACGCCCTGCGGCTCGCTCTGCGTCGACACCGCCAGCAGCAACACCAACTGCGGCGCCTGCGGGGTGACCTGCAGCGCCGGACAGGTGTGCTCGTCGGGCGTGTGCGCGGCGCTGTGCGGCAGCGGGCTCACCAACTGCTCGGGCACCTGCCGCAACCTCCAGACCGACGTCGCGGCGTGCGGCGCGTGCGGGACCGCCTGCACCACCGGGCTCTCGTGCGTGTCGGGCGTGTGCACGCTGGTGTGTCCGACGGGGCAGACCAACTGCTCGGGCACCTGCCGCAACCTCCAGACCGACAACAGCAACTGCGGCGCGTGCGGGACGGTCTGCGCGGCCGGGCGCGTGTGCTCGGCGGGCGTGTGCCGCACGTCGCGGCGCTTCACGGGCGCGACGGGCTCCACGTGGCAGACGCGGACCAACGGCGGCGCGACGTATCCGGGCTACTCGGACTACACGCCCGCGGGCAACGACTTCATCTACACCGCGCAGGACTCCACCCTGTCGCGCTACTCGATCTCGGGTAACTCCTGGACGACCCTCGCGGGCCTGCCGACGGCCGTGAGCATCTGGGCGGGCATGGCGTGGGTGGGCACGGATCTGTGGCTCATTCGAGCGGGCAGCGTGATGCGCTACTCCATCCCGTCGAACGCGTGGACGACGCTCAGCACTGGCGTGGCCGACACCCAGTACTCAATGACCACGCACGACGACAGCGGGAACCTCTACGCCATGACGGGCGACCGTCGCGTGGTGAAGTACAACATCGCGGCCAACACGGTCACATACATCCCGAGCACCGTCGGGAGCGGGGCCTTCGAGCCTCGCGTGGCGTTCGACCCGACCACCGGGCTGGTGTACCTCGCGCCGTACTACTACTACGGCGATTTCATCTCGTACAACCCGACCACCGGGGTGTTCACGGCGCTGCCTCCGCACCCGCGCGCGCACATGAACGACATCTTCTGCTCCGACCGCAGCGGCCACATCTACGCCGCGGGCTCCTCGAGCGGCACCGAGATGTGGCAGTACGACATCGCCACGGCGGTGTGGGCGCGCATCCCGGACTTCCCCGGCGACCACGGCAACAACGGCTCGTGCACCGTCTCGGATGACGGCTTCCTCTGGGTGACCAGCGGCTCGGGTACGCTCTTCGCGCGCCTGCCGCTCCTCTAGCCGCTCACGGCGACGGTCATGCGCGAGGTTCGCTGGCTCTCACCGAGCAGCGACCTCGCGCAGACCGCGCTCCCTCCCTCTCAGCCCTTCGAACGCACCTTCGGCCCCGGCCGGTAGCGACCCTCGCGCCAGGCCGCGCGGGCCTCTTCGTACCTCGCCGGCGAGTCGATCGCGCAGCGGTATCCCGTGAGCGTTCGGCCGTAGATCCGCTCGTCTCCGAGCGACGGGATGTACACGTCGCGCGGGAGGTCCGAGGGGCCCCCCTCGGGGATGCGGTCGATCATCCTGCGGTGGAGCACCTGCGCGCCGGAGTTCACCCACGGGAACGGGTTCCGCGCGCGCTCGGCCTCGTCGGGTCGCTCGACGAAGCCCGTGACCCGACCCTCTTCGAGCTTCACGAGGCTGTTCGACCCCGCGCGCTGATGCAGGAGCAGCGTCGCGGAGGCCCCGCGCGCGCGGTGCTCGGAGAGCATCTCGGCGAAGTCCTCGTCGATGAGCAGGTCGCCGTAGAGCACCAGAAAGTCTTCGTCGCGCGAGAGAAAGTCTCGGAGGTTGCGCACGGCCCCCGCGGTGCCGAGGAGCTCGGGCTCGCGCGCGTACGTCACCCGGAGCCCGTAGCGCGACCCGTCGCCGACGTGCGCTTCGACGACCTCGGGCTTGAAATGGAGGTTGATCGCGACGTCGGTGAAGCCGAGCGCCGCGAGGTGACGGAGCGTGTGCCCCACGAGCGCGTCGTCGCCGACGGGGAGCATGGGCTTCGGCGTCTCGCGGGTCAGATCGCCGAGGCGCGTGCCGAAGCCCGCGCAGAGTACGAGGGCCCTCACCGCTCCACCGCGCGGCGCGCGCGGAAGTAACGGATGACGAGGTGGTCGAACATCATGTGGATGTCTTCGATGGGCCCATAGTCGTCGGAGGGGACCACGAGCGCGACGTCGACCATGTCACGGACGCGTCCGCCCCCTTTGCCGAGCCACGCGACGGTCGAGACGCCGAGCTCCTTCGCGGCCTCGACGGCGCGCACGACGTTGGGGCTGTTTCCGCTGCCCGAGATGACCACGAGGAGGTCGCCCCGCTGCGCGAGCGCTCGCAAGGGCACGGCGAAGATGTCGTCGTACGAGCGGTCGTTGGAGATGGCCGTCATGAGCGGGACGCAGTCGGTGAGGGCCACCGCGCGAAAGGCCGGGCGACCGATCTGGGCCATGCCCCACACGAGGTCGTTGGCCATGTGCGAGGCCGTCGCGGCGCTGCCGCCGTTGCCCGCGATGAAGACCTGTCGGCCCTCGTCGTAGGCGCGCTCGAGCGCCTCGATGGAGCGCGCCACGTCGTCGTGGGGGAGCGCCTCAAGCGCGCCGATGAGCTCGCGGACGTAGCGCGCGGAGAAGTCTCTTCGATCGTTGGTCATGGCGCCCCTCACTTCATGATCGCGCGGAGAAAGTCGAAGAGCATCTCGGGGTGGACGGGCTGCGCGTTGCCCACGATGCGCACCGCGAGGGCGCCCACCGCGTTGCCCACGAAGCCCACGAGCTCGGGCGGAAAGCCCGCGCACGCGCAGGGCGCAGCGACGGAGAGGAATGCGTCGCCCGCGCCCACCGTGTCGACCACCTGACGCGAGAGCACGGGGACGTGCGCGACGGCCTCGTCGGGGCGCCAGGTGACCGAGCCGTGGTGCCCGCGGGTGACGGTCATCACCTTCGGGCTGAGCGCGGCGGAGAGCGCGTGCATGAGGTCTTCGACGGAGGACTCGCGGTCGCGGCAGGCCATGCGCGCCTCCTCCTCGTCGATGCAGATGTAGTCCGCGCGGGGGTAGCGCGTGGCGACGTGGTAGCCGAAATTGATCGAGTTGAGCTGCGTGTTCACCGCGAGGAAGCGCGACTTCGAAGAGAGCAACGAGACCATCGCGCGGGTGATCATCCCGTGGCCGAAGTCCGAGGCGATGACCAGGTCGTAGTCGGCGATCACCGCGTCGAGCCACGCGCAGACCTCGGCGTCGAGCTCGGGGCGCAGCGGACGGTCGTCGAAGAACGACACCTCGAAGAGCTTCTGCAGCAGGAACTTTCGGAGATATCTCCGCTTCACCGTGGTGGGCGCGCCGGGCTGCACGAAGAGCCTCGCGTCGATGTTCTCGCGGAGGTTCGCGCGGATGAAGTCCTCCTTCGAGTCGTCGCCGCCGAGCGCGGTGACGAGGCGCACGTCGTCGCAGTAGCCCGCGACGTGGTTGGCCACGGCGAGCACGCCGCCCGCGTAGGCCTCGGCGCTCTGAAACTGCGCGGCGATCACGGGGGCCTTGGTGGGCATGCCGTAGGGCCGCACGAAGTGATACTCGTCGACGATGGCGTCTCCCACGACGAGCACCTTGAGCTTGCGCAGGTCGCGCAGCTTCGCGATGACGTCGTCGGCGCTGTAGCGCTCGCGGAAGGCGCGGAGGAACACCTCGGCCTCGGGCGTGAGGTTCTCGGCCGCGACGGACTTCAGCGTCGGCGTCGGCGGCGGCGGCGGCAGGTCGCTGATGAGCTGCACGCGCTCGGCGGTCTCGCGGCCCGTGTCGTAGGGCATCATCGAGGGGCGGCGCTCGGGCGCCTGCGGCGCGTCGGTCTTCGGGTCGCGGGGCGTCGTCATCTCGCCGCTCATCCCTTCGGATCGGAGAGGAAGGTGAACCAGTCGCGCGTGGCGTCTTCGATGGAAGACGGCGTCCACACGGGGGCCGCGCGCCAGTACTCGATGTGCTGGAGCATCGCGCGCACGCCCTCTTCGAACGAGACCGTGGGCGACCACCCGATGCGCGCGCGGATCTTCGAGATGTCCGCGAGCGTGCAGTCGGGCTCGCCGGGCCTGCGGGGCACGTACACCACGTCGCCGCCGAGGAGCTCGACGAGGCGGTTGACGCTGTACGTCCCGTTGCTGCCGACGTTGAAGACCTCGCCCGCCACGTCGGAGTCCGCCGCGCGCGCGATGGCCGAGGTCACGTCGGTGACGTAGGTGAAGTCTCGCGTCTGCGCGCCGTCTCCCACGACGGTGAAGGGCTTGCCCGCGAGCTTCTGCGCGAGAAAGACCCCGAAGACCGCGCCGTAGGTGCCCGACGTGCGAGACCGCGGCCCGTACACGTTGAAGAAGCGCAGCGAGACGACGGGGAGCTTGTAGACCTTCGCCCAGTGCAGCGCGTACTGCTCGCCCACGTACTTGGTGAGCGCGTAGGGGTACTCGGGCCGCGGCGGCGCGGTCTCGGGCGTGGGGTACACGTCGGGCAGCCCGTAGCACGACGACGAGGCCGCGTAGACGAAGCGCTTGACGCCCGCGTGGCGCGCGCCCTCGAGGATCGACGCGGTGCCGTCGACGTTGGCGCGGTGATAGTCGAGCGGTCGCTGCATCGAGGGCACGATGTCGGCGAGGGCCGCGAGGTGCAACACGCGGTCGACGCCCTCGCACGCGCGCGCCGCGACGGCGTGCTCGGAGACGTCGCCGAGGGTGACCTCGAGGCGCGCTTCACCCCTGCGATGCGCGAGGTTCTCGACGCGTCCGGTGGAGGCGTTGTCGAGCACGCGCACCGCGTGGCCCTCGTCGAGGAGCCTGTCGACGAGGTGCGAACCGATGAACCCGAGGCCGCCCGTGACGAGACATCGCATGGTCAGACTCCGACGCTTTGCGTTCAAACACTCAGACCGCGGTGTGGCGGTTCAGCTACGCGGGGCGCGCGAGGCGCTCGCGCACGTGCACGTCGAACCAGAGGTCTCCGAGCGCTTCGAAGACGGCCGCGAGGTTCTTGAGGCGCAGGGCCTGCGAGCGCCTGCCGCCGCGGGGCTCGATCTCGATGCCCACCTCGACGAAGGTCTTTCCGCGGCGGAGGAGCTTCACGAGGATCTCGGTCTGGTAGGCGAAGCTGTCGGTGCGCACGGTGATCGACCGCAGGTTGTCGAGGCGGTGGATCACCGTTCCGTTGTAGTACCGCGCGCGCCCGCCGAAGAGGAGGTTGACCACGGCGGTGTAGCCCACGGACCCGACGCGCCGGACCCAGGGCCTCGCGTGGAGGTTCGTGGGGTAGGGGAGCACCATGTCGGCCTTGCCGAGCGCGTCGAAGGGGGCCTGGAGGGCGCTCCCCGGGTTCTCGTTGTCGCCGGGCACCATGATCACGTACTCGAAGCGCGCGACCTCGATGCCGTGCTTGTAGACCCCGCCGAGGTTGCGGGGCTTCGCGTGGTGAAAGACCCTGACGTGGGGGTCTTCGCGCGCGAGGTCGTCCATGATGGCGCCGGTGCGGTCGGTGCTGCCGTCGTCGAAGAGGAGCAGCTCGTAGTCTTCGAATCTGTCTCCGAGGGCGCGCGTCGCTTCGCGCACCGCGTCGGCGATGTTGGCCTCTTCATTGAGCGCGGGGACGATGACCGAGAGCGTGGGCTTTCGTGACACGTGGGGAATTCGCTTTCACACGAACGAGAGGTGGGCCGGCGGCGGCCCCGACGGCTCGACGATCGGCAGCCTCCCCTTGCGCCGCTCGTCGAGGAACTCATTGACCTTGTGCTGAAGGCACAGCGAGCCGCACATGCGCTGCGCGTTGAACGACGGCGACGCGAGGTGGTTCATCACCTCCCAGTACCGATCGCTCGACCACAGGTCCTTGAAGCGCGACTCCACGATGTTGCCGATGTGGAACTTCTTGTACCGCTCGTTGAAGAGCATCCCGCAGGGCGCCACGAGCCCCGACCCCGAGATCTGGAGCATGAAGGGCGCGCCGTAGCAGCGCTGATAGCTGCGCTTTCCGTCGGCCTGGATCTTCGACCACTTCACCCGCACGGCGTAGCCCTCGTCCGAGAGCGCCTCGGCCTCGCGCAGCGTGTCGTGGAGCCTCTGGTACGCGCCGTAGTCGACCCCGAGGTTGCCCTCCTCATCATCGCTGCAGTGCTTGATGATGAGGTAGTCGGGGCGCAGCTCCTTGCCGAGCCTCGCGAGGGGCAGGATCTGGTCGGCGTACTGGGGCATGAGCACCATCTGGAGCCCGATGGTGACGGGCAGCCCGTCGCGCCGCTTGATCTCGACCATGTCGCGGATGTTCTGGCAGACGCGGTCGAACCAGTCCTCGCGCGTCCCCATGATCTCGGCGTAGCGCGCGCGCTCGCCCGCGGAGATGTTCACCCGCAGGTACGTGAGGTGCGGGAGGATCTCTTCGAGCTTGCGTCGGTTGAGCACGAAGCCGTTGGTGCCCACGGCCATCGAGAGCCCCTTGCGGCTCCCGTGCACGACCGCGTCGGTGAAGACCGGCGAGATGGTGCTCTCTCCGTCGGAGACGAAGCTGATCCCGCGCACGCCGATCTCGGCGCAGTCATCGAGGAAGCTCGTGATGACCTCGCGCGTGATTACCTGGCGGTCGTTCTCCTGGAGCATCGCGTAGCAGAAGTGGCACGCGTAGTTGCACGCCCGCGTGAGCGCCATGTCGATGGTGATGGGCGCGATGCGCTCGCCGCGCTCCCAGGCTCGCACGCGGTCCATGTGCCAGGCGAGCTTGGTGCCGTCGAGGATGAGCTCCGTGTGTTCGGTCATGCCTGACATTCTCGGCGCCTCCTCACAGCCGTCGCAGCTTGTTCAGGTCTCTGCGCTCTTCGAGGTACACGTGCAGCGAGGCGTCGACGCCCGCCGCCAGCGCGCGCTCGAGCGCCATCAAGAGCGCGGGGCGCTGCGCCGGAGGGACCGTGTCAGAGAATGTCAGCGTCACCCGCTCGCCCTGCGCGACCTTGAGGCACCGCGCGGCGTCCGCTTCGAAGCCCCGCGCGGTCATCGCGTCGTCGAGGCAGCGCTGCACCGCGGCCGTCTGCGCGTCGCCGTCGAGCGCCAGCCACGCGGCGCCTCCGGTGGGGTATTCGAAGTTCGTCGTCGAGAGCTCGCGCCCTTGCGCGCGGTAGTCCGCGAGCAGGCCCCGGGCGAGCGCGAGCAGCGGGCGAAACGCGGCCGAGGCGTTCTCGGGCAGCACGATCCCCGCGACGGGGCGCGGCTTCGAAGGGTCGCGGAGCGCGTGCTCGACGCGGATCACCGCGTGGTCGCTCGCCTCGCG
>JBPOHC010000514.1:0-24001 GCA_052035985.1 Myxococcota bacterium
CAGGTGCCGCGCGTGTCGGTCACGGCCTGGAACATCGAGGTGCCGCGGTCGGCGGGCGTGGCGCACGCGCCGCCGTCGATCCAGATGGCGTTGTAGGCGGCGAACTGCGCGGTGGTCATCGCGCGCCACATGGCCTCGGTGGCGATGGTGAACTGACCCTGCGTCGGCCCCGCGTCGCGGACCGCGGGCACGTTGGCCCTCAGGTCGTTGATGGCGGCCTGACCGCCGGGGCCGAACACGAGCACACGCCGCTGAGCGCTCGCGTCGTCCGCGGAAAGCGCCGCGGCTGCGAGGAGCGCTCCCATTGCAAGAAACTGTTTCTTCATTTCTCGTGACTCCTCTGAGAGGTCGTACAGATAGGTTCTCAGAAGTCCAGTGACGTTCGCAACCCCAACGAAGGACCGGAGCGGCGAAGTAAGGGGCTTCTGAGGGGCGACGGGTTGTTCAGGGTCGGGCGAGGCGAACGCCGAGAGAGACCGCCGCGTAGCCCGCGATCACAGAGGTCGCGACGTTGAGCGCGGCCCACATCGCAGAGTGCAGGTCGGAGAGCCGTCGGGTCTCGTATTCGAAGGTCGAGAAGGTGGTGTAGGCCCCGACGAAGCCTGTTCCGATGAAGAGCCTCCACGCGGGGTCGAGGCCCGCGCGGGCGGCGGCCCAGGTCGAGAACCACCCGAGCACGAAGCTCCCGCTCACGTTGATGATCAGCGTGCCCAGGGGGAAGGGGGCGCTCCACACCCGGAGCACCGCGAGGTTCACGAGGTACCGTGCGATGGCGCCGAGGAAGCCTCCGGCGCCCACCACGAGCGCGGACTTCACCGCGGGATCTTCTTGGAGTCCTCGACGAACTGCGCGAGGCCCCGGTCGGTGAGCGGGTGCTTCGCGAGCTGCTCGATCACCTTGAAGGGGATCGTACACACGTCGGCCCCGATGAGCGCCGACTGGAGGACGTGCACCGGGTGACGCACCGACGCGACGAGCACCTCGGTGTCGAAGTCGTAGTTGCGATAGATCGCCACGATCTTCGAGATGAGGTCCATGCCCTCCTCGGAGACGTCGTCGAGGCGGCCGATGAAGGGCGAGATGTACGTCGCGCCCGCCTTCGCGGCGAGGAGCGCCTGGTTGGGCGAGAAGCACAGGGTGACGTTGGTGGCGATGCCCTCCTTCGCGCAGCTCCGCGTGGCCTTGAGGCCGTCGTTGGTGAGCGGGAGCTTGACCACGATGTTCGGGTGCACCGCGTGCCACTCGTGGGCCTCGCGCATCATCCCCTCGTAGTCGATGGAGAGCACCTCGGCGGAGATGGGGCCGTCGACGATGTCACAGATCTCGCGCACGACCTCGACGTAGCGGCGGCCGGTCTTGGCGACGAGCGAGGGGTTGGTGGTGACGCCGTCGATCAGGCCCATCGCGGCGGCCTCGCGGATTTCCTTCGTGTCCGCCGTGTCGATGAAGAACTTCATGGTGTCCTCTCAGGGGTCCCTCCCGTTGCGAAGGGGACGGGACGATATCCCCACCGGCCCTCTGCGGGAATAGACTCGCGCGCATGCGCCCCCCGCTTCGCCTCGCGGCCGTGTCGTTGCTCGTCCCCGCGATGCTCACCACGTCGTGCCTGTCGTCGAGCTACAGCCTCTCGCGCGAGGAGCTCTCTCGCCTCGCCCGCACGCCGCCCTCGCAGCGCTGGCAGGCAGTCCGCGTCACGCAGCGGATCATGGACAGCGACGATCCGCCCGAGGCCAGCGCGGTGCTCCCTCCGTCGGAGCCCGTGATGGTCCCGCAGACGTACTGGTTCGGCGGGCGGTGGTACAGCGTCCCGGGGAACTTTCAGCGCGGCGCTTCGATGCGCGTCGCGACGGTGGCCTCGACGTCTTCTTCTTCGTCGCGCGGGAGCTCGGGCCGCGGATCGAGCGGCGGCGGTGGTGGCGGCGGAGGCGGCGGTCGCGGCGCGGCCGTCGTGGTGCTCGTGGTCGTGGTGGCCGCGGCGGTGATGGTCTTCGTGCTCGCGGCCACCGAGGGCGCTCGCTACGACGGGTGGGTGGGCCTGCCGCCCGACGAGCCGCTCTACATCAACGAGCCCGACGGGGCGCTCGTGGCGGTGCCGCTCTCGGGCCTGACCCCCGAGCTCGCCGACAACGCGCTCGGGGCCGCGGTCTACGAGGGACGCGAGGAGCGGTACCTCCAGCTCGGTCGCGCGCCGCTCAACCGCCGCGGGCTCACGGCGCAGTCTGCGCTGGTGACGGCGGCGGTTCCGCACCTCGACGACCCCGCGGGAGGCTGGACCGCGGGCGTGGGGGGAAGAGCCTTCTTCGGAGGCTTTCCCGTGCACGAGGTGGGCGTCGGCGCGGCCTTCGACGTGATGGGCACCACCGACGGGAGCGTCATCGCGAACGTGGGCGCCGAGGCGCAGGTGATGCCGCTCACCAACGTGGGCGCCTACGCGGCCGCGGGCTGGTCGTGGATGTACCCCGGGCGCTCGGGTCGCAACGTGTCGACGTGGCACGTCCGCGCGGGCGCGCAGTTCGAACTGCCCTTCACCACGCGGCGCTCGGGGACGCTCCGCGCAGGCGTGACGCGCTACGCGGGCGACGCGGTCATGTCCGACGTGTGGTCGCCGGAGCTCACGCTCGGACTGTCGGTGTACTGACCGTCACTTCGACGGCGCGATGACGATGGGCGCCGTGTTGTGAAAGGCCACCTTGGGAAAGTCTCTCTCAGCGACGGAGAGGGACCAGTCTGACTTGAAGAGCACGACGAGCTTGCCGTCCTGGTCGAAGACCGCGGCGCCGTAGCCCTTGCCTTCGAAGTTGTCGACGGTGGCGTCGACGCCCTCGACCCAGCGCGCGTGCGTGAACTCGAGCCCTTCGAGGTACACCTCGACGCCGTACTCGCTCTTGAGCCGGTGCTCGAGCACCTCGAACTGGAGCTGCCCCACCACGCCGAGCACGGGCGACTGCTCCTGACCGGGCACGGTGAACTGCTGCACCGTCCCCTCTTCGACGAGCTGCGAGAGGCCCTGCATGAACTGCTTTCGGCGCGACGGGTCCTTCACGCGGAGGCGTCCGAAGTGCTCGGGCGAGAACCTCGGAACGGCGTCGAAGGTGAAGCCCTCGCCCGCGCAGATCGTGTCGCCGATGCGGAACATCCCCGGGTCGAACACGCCGAGCACGTCGCCCGGATACGCCTCGTCGACGAGGGTGCGCTCCTGCGCGAAGAACTGCTGCGGACGCGAGAGCCGCACCTCTTTGCCGAGCCGCATGTGCTTGACCCACATGCCGCTCTGAAAGGCCCCGGAGCACACGCGCATGAAGGCCACGCGGTCGCGGTGGGCCTTGTCCATGTTCGCCTGCACCTTGAAGATGAAGGCCGAGAAGTCCTTGTCGGCGGGCTTCACGAGGCCCTTCGAAGAGGCGCGCGCGCCGGGCTCGGGGGCGAAATCTTTGAAGCGCGAGAGAAAGGGCTCGATGCCGAAGTTGGTCATCGCGCTGCCCCAGAACACCGGGGTGATCTTGCCCTCGCGGAAGGCCTCGACGTCGAAGTCCTCGCCCGCCGTGTCGAGGAGCTCGATCTCGTCGCGGGTCATCTTCCACTGCGTCTCGCCGACGATGTCGGGGAGCGACGGGTCGTCGACGGAGACCTCGCGCATGTCGACGACGCTCTGGCCGTGATCGCCCACGCGCTGAAAGAGCAGGATCTTGCGGCTGAGCCGGTCGTACACGCCGCGGAAGCTCGACCCCATGCCCACGGGCCAGTTCACCGGCACGCAGTGGATCGAGAGGAGCTGCTCGATCTCCATCATCAGGTCGAAGGGGTCTTGCCCCGGTCGATCGAGCTTGTTGACGAAGGTGACGATGGGCGTGTTGCGCAGGCGGCAGACCTGAAAGAGCTTGCGCGTCTGCGCCTCGACGCCCTTGGCCGCGTCGATGAGCATCACCGCCGAGTCCGCCGCCGTGAGCGTGCGGTAGGTGTCCTCGCTGAAGTCCTGGTGACCGGGCGTGTCGAGGAGGTTGAAGCGCGTCCCCGCGTACGGAAACTGGAGCACGCTCGACGTGATCGAGATGCCGCGCTGCTTCTCGAGCTCCATCCAGTCGGAGGTGGCGTGACGACGCGCGCGCGCGGCTCGCACCGAGCCCGCGAGGTGGATCGCGCCTCCGTAGAGCAGCAGCTTCTCGGTGAGGGTGGTCTTGCCCGCGTCGGGGTGCGAGATGATCGCGAACGTGCGGCGTGGGGTGTGCGCGTCGGAGCTCATGAGAGGGAGCGGGCGAATACCGCACCCGAGGCGCGAGGGTCAAACACCGCTACAGGGTTTCGACCGCGCGCGCTGCGAGGCTCAGCTCCAGAGCGCCAGGACCCCCACCATCAGAAGAAACGCCCCCACAGAGGCGAGACCTTCGAGGATCAGCCGGGCAGTCGGACTCTTCAATCTTCGGATCATTGCGTAGCCTCCGCATCCGAGCACTTGGGATGCGCGTCGAATCGGGCGCATTCATCGCGCAAGTTCCCCCCATGCGGAAGCCCCAATCGAAGGATTCGCGCGCGGCCTCAGCGCCGCGTGATGTGCGTGCGAAATCACTGCACCGATGGGGTTGCGTCGGTCCCGCGTTTTGCCGATGCTCGGATACCCAACCAAATGTTCGATGAAGAAATCCAGTCGCGCGCGAGGGCTGTCCTCGACGCGTGCAAGGCCCGCGGCCTGCGCGTCGCGACGGCGGAATCGCTCACCGGAGGGCTCATCGCGGGCGCCCTCACGGAGATCCCCGGCTCGTCAGACGTCGTCGATCGCGCGTTCGTGACGTACTCGTACGAGGCGAAGGCGCAGCTCCTCGCGGTTCCGTACGACCTCGTGGCCGCGTGCGGCGCAGTGAGTGAAGAGGTCGCGCGGCGCATGGCCGAGGGCGCCCTCGCGCGCTCCCATCCGCACGCGCAGCTCGCGGTGGCGGTGACGGGCGTCGCGGGCCCCGGTGCGAACGGCGCGAACCCCGCGGGCAGGGTGCACCTCGCGGTCGCGCGCAGCGGCGCAGAGACCACCCACGCGCAGCGAGACTTCGGCGTGGTGGGACGCGACGCCGTTCGCAGGGCCACGGTGCTCGCGGCCCTCGAGATGCTCCTCGCGCGAATCTGATCTCAGGCGCCTCAGGTGCGCGGAGGCGCGGTGTCGTCAAGGCGCTGACGCATCTGGCAGCCCGACTGGAGGTTGAGCCCGCAGGCCCGCGCGTAGAGCTGGCGCGCGCGCTCGATGTCGACCGCCGCGCCGACGCCGTGGTGATACATCGACCCGAGGTTGAGGCACGCGAGCGCGTTGCCTCCCTCGCAGCCGCGGCCGTAGAGCGTGACGGCGCGCGGCGCGTCGTGGGGCCGCCCCTCGGCCTCGTTGAGGATCCACGCGGCGTTGTTGCACGCGAGCGCGTTGCCCACGTCACACGCGCGGGTGTCGATATCGAGCGCGCGGTCGAGGTCCTTCGCGACGCCGCGCCCGTGCTGGAGCGCCCACGCGAGGTCGGTGCAGCCGCGCCCGTTGCCGCCCGTGCACGCGCGTTCGAAGTACGAGACGGCGCGCGCGGGGTCGGCGTCGACGCCGATGCCTTCGTTGTAGAGCGCGCCGAGGTTCTCGCAGCCGAGGGCGTTGCCGCCCTCACACGCGCGGTTGTAGAGGGCCCGCGCGCCCGCGGCGTCGGCGGCGACGCCTGCGCCCAGCTGCATGAGCCACCCGAGGTTCACGCAGCCGCGGAGGTCGTCGCCCTCGCAGCCCGCGCGGTAGCGACGCGCGGCCTCGGTGCGGTCGACGGGGGCGCCCTCGCCCGATTCGAACATCCATCCGACGCGCGTGCAGCTCGACGCGTCGCCGTGCTCGCAGCCGCGGAACAGGTAGTTCTTCCCCCGCTCGGCGTCGCGCGCGACGAGGTCGCCGCCGAGGAAGATGCGCCCGAGGTTGCCGCACGCGCGCCCCTCGTCGCGGTCGCACGCGCGGGTGTAGAGGTCGATGGCGCCGCGGGTGTCCTTCGTGACGCCGGTGCCGTTCTCCATGAGCCACGCGAGGTTGTTGCAGCCGCGCGCGTTGCCGCGGTCGCACGCGCGTCGGTAGAGCGTCGTGGCGCGGGTCGCGTCTGCTGTGACGCCGCGGCCGAGCTCGTACATCAGCCCCTCGTGGAGGCAGCCCGCGGGGGCGCTCGCCTCGCACGCGCGGTGATAGAACTCCGACGCGCGCGCCTCGCTGCGGGTGACGCCGTCGCCGGTCTCGTAGCGACGGCCGAGCGCGTCGCAGCCGTCGCCCACGCGTCGCTCACAGCGCGCGCGGTCGGAGGCCACGCCCACACGCTCGACGGGCGGTGGCGGGCGCTTGCGGCACGCGAGCGAGAGGAGCGAGAGGAGCGCGGCGCGCGCGATCACTCGGGATCGCATGGTCCCGTGCAGGTCTGCTCGACGCGGCCCGTCGGCGTGAGGAAGCGGCGGATCTGCTCCTTGAGGGCGGGGATGTCGCGCGCGCCGCCGTGCGTGGAGTTGCTCATCGCGGGCGCGTTGGTGCCGGGCGGGAGCGGCGTCGGGCGCTGATCCCAGACGCTCACGGCGGAGTCCTGCGTGTCGGTGACGGTGCGGAGACCGAAGGCCGCGCGCGAGGCGGGCGAGAGCAGGGGCATGTCCATGGTGCGCAGCACCGACTCGCTGGCGAGGTTGTTCACCTGCGCGTCGCCGACGGCGTACTGATAGAGCACGTGCTTGGCGGGCACGCCGGGGAGCCGATCGCGGAGCAGGTGCGGCGCGACGTTGATGGGGTCGCTCGTGTCGAAGAGCGACTGCGCGAGCGCGAGCACGAGCTGACGGTCGATGCGGTTGTCGTAGTTGCCGAAGGCGAACTCGAAGGCGCGGAAGTTCGACGAGCGCTGGAGGAGCATCCCCCAGTTGCCGCCCGCCACGTTGACCACGCCGCGGTCGCAGTCGGGCGAGTACCCGAGGAAGCTCGTCCCCATGATCCCGCCGAGCGAGATGCCGTAGTAGTAGGCGCGCGTGGCGTCGAGCGCGGAGCGTCCGTCGACGGCGAAGGCCATGTGCGACGCGAACTGCGCCCGCGACGTGCGGAAGAGCACCATCGCGTTGACGAGCGCCTGCTGGAGCCTGTCAGCGAGGGTGGGGAAGTAGTTGATGTCCGAGAGGCCGAGGCCCGCCGTGAGGTTGTCTGACGCCGAGAGGCCCGCCCAGTCCGTCGCGACGGCGATGAAGCCCTGGTCGTTCAAGAAGCGCTGCATGTAGTTCTGCGTGTCGGCGGCGAGGCCGAGCTCACCCGCGCCGGAGCCGAAGAGACCGTGCCCGAAGAGCAGCAGCGGGAGCGGTCCCCGCGTGGCGGCCGAGCGCGGCACCATCGCGACGAAGTTCACGTTGTACATGCCCATCGCGACGGGCGCTCCGTCGGCGCCGCGCATGATGCGCCCGGTGTCCGACGTGGGGTCCGAGAGGAAGCGCGGCACCTGAAAGGTCCCCGAGATGCGGCGCAGGATGTTGGCGTTGTAGTTCTCTTCGACGAGCGAGACGGTGAAGCCCGCGCCGCGCTCGCCCACCATGGCCATCGCGGTGTCGCGCATCGAGAGCACGGGGCCCGTGAGAAAGCGCTCCGACGCGGTGGTGAAGTCCCACGCGAGCACGAGGTCGGTGCGCTGGATGCCCGCGCGGGTGAGGGCCGCGAAGATCTCCGTGTAGCGGGGCGCGACGCGCGCGAGGCGGGCGTCTCCCGCGGTGTTTCCATCGAGGATGGCGCGGAAGCCGGGGGAGATCGCGGGGGCGCGTCCGGCCATCGTGTGGGCGGCGTTGGTGATGGCGACGGCGTAGCGGTGACCGGGCTTGAGGCGCATCGCGGGCCTGATGATCACGGCCTGCGCGTCTTCGGGGTGCCCGTCGCGGATCGAGACGTCGACCTCGGAGAAGTGCACGACGCGCTCGCCGGTCTCCATGTCGACGATGGCGGTCGAGGCCATCGCGGTGACCGAGCGCGCGATCGCGTCGGGCGGAACGAGCGTGGCCGGATCGATGCGCTCGGGGAAGTACGCGAGGATCGGCGACGAGGGAGAGAATCCGTCGATGCGGTTCCACGGCGCGGGGTTGACGGGCACGGGCTCGCCGCCGTTGGAGAGCGCGCCCGACGAGACGGGCATCGCGGCCATCGGGAGCTCGAGCGTCGCGCCCTGGTAGTAGGCCGACGGGTACGGGAGCATGCACGCCTCGCCGTACCCGAGGGGGTTGCACTCGGCGCGCGCGGGCGCCACGGGGCGATCGCCGCTCGACGCGTCGGCGCGGTCGCTGGCGACGTCGGTGACGCTCGCGTCGACGGGCGTCGGCGCTGGATCGCTGCAACCGAAGGCGAGACCGACGACGACGAGGGCCCATCTACGAATCGAGGTGCGCATCGCGAAAGCGGTAACACGATCCTCGGAGCGGGCGCGAGGGGGTGCAGGTCGCGCAGATGCAGACGTCTGCACCCGCAGATGCAGACGTCTGCACCTGCAGATGCACACGTCTGCACCCGGAGATGCACACGTCTGCACTTTTACGACTCGACGAGCCTCTCTGCCGCGGACCTCGCGAAGGCCACGCGCACGGTGTCTCGGCCCACGCGGACCTCGACGCGCGCGAAGCCCGCGTCACGGAGCGCCTTGCGCACGGCCTTCTCGACCGCGGCGTCGGCCTTCGCCTTCGCGCGAGCCGCGGGAGTCTTCGCGGTGGACTTCGCGGCCCTCGTACGCGCGTCGCGCGTGGCGGCGTCGATCTCGCGAACCGAGGCTTCGGTCACAGGCTTGTCACCCACCGTGGCGTGGGCGGCGAGGAGCGTCGCGGGCGAGTCATCCTCGGGGGTCGCCTCGGTGTAAGCGAGCAGCGCGTAGGCCCGCTCCTGTCCGAGCGTGAGGGCCTGCTCGCGAGGCACCCGGCGCACCACCGCGATGAGCTTCATCGCCTGCCGCGCCGACAGCAGCTTCTCGGCCGCGAGGAACACCTTCAGGCTCTTGTGCCCCGCGACGGCGTAGAGCTTGTGGTCGACGATCTCTCGCAGCGCCTCGCCGATATCGTAGAAGGCCTCGACGACCTCGGTCATGCGCCGACGAATGAGCGCCACGAGCTCGGCGAGCCGCGCCTTGTTGCGCGCGAGGGCCGCGGACTTCGTGCGCTCGATGAGAGACTGCTTCGCTGCGACGCGCTTCGTCATGGCGGGTATTGGTGACCTCCGCGTGCGAGCCGATCGCACGGCACATCGTCGCGCGAGGGAGCGCGGCGGGTCAACGAGAGAGAGTCTCGTCGGCCTCTCGCAGCGCGTGATCGAGCTCCGCGTGACGCACCCGTGAGGCGCCCCGTGACGCGCCCAGGGTTCGCCCCCAAGGGATGTACGCAATAGGGGCTCAGCCTGGGCTTCGTCGAGACACGGATCACCCTCTTCGAGGGTTCAGCAGAAAGGGCCTCGCGATGCCTTCTGAACCCGTCGTAGACGGGTGATCCGTGCCTCGACGTAGCCCAGGCTGAGCCCCTATTGCGTACATCCCTTGGGGGCGAACCCTGGGCGCGTCACGGGGCGCCTCACGGGGTGCGTCACGCGCGTCTCTCCCTCGTCGGACGATCTCGTCTCCTCGGCGAAGCGACGTGATCTCAGCGGTTTCAGCGAGATGAGAGCAACGCTGAGCGCGGACACGCCGCGCAGATGCAGACGTCTGCACCCGCAGATCTGAGCGCTGGTCTCATTTCTTCTCGCGCTCCATGGATTCGAGCACTTTTGCGACGAGGATGACGCTCTCGAGCCCGCGCTTGATGACCGTGGCGCCGGGTGGTCGTACGGCCGGTCGGCCGTCGTAGCCGCCGAGGTCTGCAATCCAGCGCACCGCGCGTCCGAGCGTAGGGTTGTCTTCGATCGTCGCGCGTTTGCGCACTTCCATGCGTTTGAGCACCACGAGAGCGCGCAGTTCGTACGGGCTCAGTTCCGTCGTAGCAGGCAGGTCGGGGCTGGTGCGAGCGAGTTGTTTGAGGCGTTCGATGCGGGCGGCCACAGCGCCGAGAATGCTGCCCCATCGCGCCACCGCCTCCACAGAATGCAGCTCCATTCGCTCGGCGTTGCAGTCGCTCTTCCAGGCCCGGTGCCACGATTCGATGCGCCACCTCCACACGTAGTGGTCCACCACGCGCGCGGCATCGCTCAGATCGTTCACACGCTCCGAGGTCCACAGCAGCCACTCGATCCGTTCGACACCACGCGGCAGCCGCCCCACCTCTCGCGCCCACACGACCCACACAGGCACCGGGATCGGTTGCCATGCGCACGGGTTCCGAAGCATCAGCGTCACTCGCGCAGCGCGCACCGTCAGTGACGCCTCCCGCGCAGGACGATCCTCGCGCGGTCGCACTGCGACCTTCATCGAGCCCAGACATGGGCGCCGACGCAGCGCCGTCTTGGCCGGTTCGACGGGCAGCGAACCACGCCTGCCACCGCGCGAACGACGGACCTGCGCGCGCTCGTCGAGCACGTTGCGATTGGCCCGCGCACGCACGGTGAAGTGGTAGCCGCCCTCATGCAGCCAGGTCATCAACCGCCAACTGTCACCACCGCGATCGAGGTGAAACCAGGGCGTCGTGCCAGGAGCGTGATCTCGAAGTCGATCGCGTGTCGTGGCGATCGCTTCGGCCCACCGTCCCAACTCGGTCTGCGCAAGGGGCAGGCGTTCGCGCCGGGCGCGGCAACGCTGGTGAGGACGGAGCCCTCGCGACCACCAACGCATGTCGCCAACTCCCCACACCTCACCGCGGAGCGAGAGCACCAGCGTGCTGACGACGTGCACACCCCGCGCTCCATCGCGAGCGGAGCCGACGAGGCCGAAGTCCTTCGAGCGCGCCGGATCGTCGTATGCGCCCAGCAGGCTCAGCGTGGTGGCGTCGACAGGGACCAGAACCCACGAGAGTCCGCGACAAGAGCGGGCCGAAGCATCGCCCATCGCATCGACGACGGCGCGATGGGAGTCGACATCGCGCTCGAGAAAGTCGTAGGCCGCCTGTCGATCGGCCGCCCCCCGAATCGCGTGAGAAACGCGCCCATCGGGATACGCCGCGGCGCATGCCGCCATCTCCACGAGGCGCTCCGTGCGACGCACATCACCCAGCCTGGCCCCTCCGAACGTGAGGCGACTCCACCGCTTCAAGTCATGAGCGTGGTCCATGGGATGCTAATGCGTCTCAAACCCAGAGAAACAAGGTGGTTCGGAAGAAATGAGACCAGCGCTCAGACCCGCAGATGCAGACGTCTGCACCTGGAGATGCACACGTCTGCACCTGGGACGCCGCCGACGCGCGTTTCGGGATTGCTCACGCGCCGTGCGTGCGAGCACCATCGCGCGATGTTTCGGCTCCGCCTCGGTGTCACCCTCGCGGCCCTGGCGCTCTCTCCGAGCGCGCTCGCGCAATCCAACGACGCTCCGGTCACCGCGGCGACGCGGCCGTTGGAGACCACCGCCGCGCAGCCACCAGGACCCGCGGCCCCTGCGGCGGGAGAGGTCACCGCGAGCGGTCGCGCCTCGCTCACGCTCTCGGGCTACGTCGAGAGCTTCTGGCAATGGAACTTCAACGCCCCGGCCAACGGCGTGACGGCGTGGCGCGGCTTCGACAACCGCCACAACACCTTCTCGATCTCGAACGCCGTCGTCGACGCGTCGTGGCGATACCGCGCGGTGCAGGGGCGCCTCGCGCTCCAGGTGGGACTCACGCCCGACACGTACTACCGCGCCGAGCCCTCGCGCGCGGTGATCCCCGGCGCGGGCATCTCCGACGGTGACCTCTGGAAGTACATCCAGCAGGCGAGCGTGGGGCTCCGCGTTCCGCGCGTCGACGGGCTCTTCGTCGAAGCGGGCATCTTCCTCTCGCCCCTGGGCCCCGAAGGGATGGCCGTGCGCGACAACTGGAACTGGTCGCGCTCGAACCTCTTCTTCGGCCTGCCCTACTACCACACGGGCCTCCGCGCGACGTACGCCCCCAACGACCGCCACGCCGTCGCCTTCATGCTCACGAACGGCTGGAACAGCGTCGTCGACAACAACGACGCCAAGTCGGTGATGGCGCAGTACACCTTCACCCCGTCGTCTGAGACCGTGGTCAGCGTGCTCTATTTCGGCGGCATCGAGCGCGGCGACGCGGACCCCGCGGGCCCCGGCTGGCGCAACCTCGTCGACGCCTACGCCCGCGCTCGCGTGAGCCGTCGCGTGTCGCTCATGGCCCACCTCAACGCGGGCTTCGAAGACACGCGCGCGGGGATGCTGAGCTGGTTCGGCTTCGCCCTCTACGGCCGCTTCGACCTCACGCGCTCGATGCGCCTCGCGCTGCGCGCCGACGTGCTCTACGAAGACGCCCCCAACGAGCGCTTCAGGCTGTTCTTTCCCACCGACGTGATGGCGTCGCAGACGGTCACGTACGAGTGGGGGCCCGTCGATCACCTCCTCGTGCGCGTGGAGTACCGCCACGACGTCTCCACCGACAGGGTCTTCTACGGCGCGTCGAGCGCGGCGGGCGCCACGCCTCCGATCGCCAACTCCTTCGCGCAGGACACGCTCACCCTCGGCGCTACGGCCTGGTTCTGATCCGCGCGATGGGCTCCGCGAGGTCGTCGGGCATCGGCGCCGTGACGTCGATGACCGCGCCCGTCACGGGGTTCTCGACGCGCAGAAGCGCTGCGTGGAGCGCGAGGCGCGCGAGCCCGTAGCGCTCGCGGTACTCGCGGTTGAGCGCTCCCTTGCCGTAGTTGGCGTCGCCGATCACGTGGTGCGAGAGGTGGTGACAGTGCCGCCGCACCTGGTGGGTGCGCCCGGTGAACACCTGCACGCGCACGAGGCTGCAACGCGGATCGGGCTGCCACCACACGGGCTCCACGCGGCTCTGCGCCTCGCGCTTCACGCCGTCTTCATCGGCGATGGGGTGATCGACGTCGACGGCCTCACGAAACTCTCCTCGCACGAGCGCGAGGTAGAGCTTCTCTGCGCGCGAGAGGCCCTCCTGCCACGCGCGCAACGCATCGACGCCGCGCGCGAGGAGGAGCGCGCCGCTGGTGCCGCGATCGAGGCGATGCACGGGGGCCCAACCGTCGCCGAGGGACTCTCGCACGGCGGTCATCACGGTGCGCTCTCGCGTCCGCGTGAACGTGGAGTTGTGCACGAGCCAGCCCGAGGGCTTGTCGATGACCAGGGCCGCGTCGTCGCGGTAGAGCGTGGGGAGTTCCACCGCGGAGTCTGGTAGGCCACGGTGAGGGTGCGCGTCCAGCGTCACCGCGTGGTGACGCGGTGGTAGAACCGTCGCCCTTCGCGCGAGCATCTCACTCGCGCGAAACGAGAAGGAGCGATCGATGCAGTACCGACGTCTTGGCAGAGCGGGGTTGAAGGTGAGCGAGCTCTCCTTCGGATCGTGGGTGACCTACGGCAAGCAGCTCGACGACGGCCTCGCGCGCGAGTGCATGACGGCGGCCTACGAGGCCGGGGTGAACTTCTTCGACAACGCCGAGATCTACGCCCGCGGACAGAGCGAGACGATCATGGGCCGGGTCTTCAAGGAGACGGCATGGCGGCGTTCGAGCTACGTCGTCTCGACCAAGCTCTACTGGGGCATCAACGGCGGCGTGAACGAGAAGAACACGCTCAACCGCAAGTACCTCATGCAGGGGATCGCGGGTTCGCTGGAGCGGCTCCAGCTCGACTTCGTCGACCTGCTCTTCTGCCACAGGCCCGACGCCGAGACGCCCGTCGAAGAGACCGTGTGGGCCATGCACGACATCGTGAGCTCGGGCCGCGCCCTCTACTGGGGCACCTCGGAGTGGAGCGCCGCGCAGATCCGAGAGGCGTGGGACATCGCCGAGCGTCACCACCTCCACAAGCCCGTGATGGAGCAGCCGCAGTATCACCTCCTGCACCGCGACCGCGTCGAGAAGGAGTACGCGCCGCTCTACTCCGACATCGGCCTCGGCACGACCACGTGGAGCCCCCTCGCCTCGGGGCTGCTCACGGGCAAGTACAACGACGCCGTGCCCGACGGATCGCGCGCCACGCTGCCCGGCATGGAGTGGCTCCGCTCGGCCATCCTCGATCCCAAGGGCATCGAGAAGGCGAAGCGGCTTTCGAAGGTCGCCGCGGAGCTCGGCGTTCCGATGTCGCAGCTCGCCATCGCGTGGTGCCTCAAGAACCCGCACGTGAGCACGGTGATCCTCGGCGCGAGCCGCGTGTCGCAGCTCCACGAGAACCTCGGCGCGCTCGACGTGGTGCCGAAGCTCACGCCCGAGGTGATGAACGCCATCGACGCGGCGACGCTGTAGCGAAGAACGTCTGCGCCCCCGGCGGTGCGCTGTGTGCGGATCGCCGGGGTTTCAGCGCGAGGCGGGGGCTACGCGCGGCGCAGGTAGGCCGAGGGCCAGTGGGTGATCTGCTCGGTCATCTCGCCCTCGTTGAAGACGAAGGGCGGCGGGTCTTCGAGCGTGAACTCGGGGTGCTTCGCGACGAAATCGTGGGCGGCCGACGAGGGGTTGTCGTGGGCCCACTCGGGCTTCGCGCGGGGCACATCTGCGAGCCACTGCATCACGCCGTCGGTGGCGATGATGTACGAGCCCGAGGTGACCATCGGCGCGTAGGCTTCGAGCTCTCCCGCGACGTGGGCCTTCGTGTGGTTCGAGTCGAGGAGCACCAGCACCTTCGCGCCGGGCTTCACGAGCGAGCGGACCTTCGCCACGACCTCGGCCGCCGTGGAGCTGCCCTCGACGAGGGAGATCATCGGAAAGAGCTCGTGGGCCTCGATGGCCTTGCGGTTGTGGGGCCTGATCTCGATGTCGATGCCGATGACCCGGCCGTCGATGCCGAAGCCCTTGAGGAGGCTGGCGTAGAAGATCAGCGATCCGCCGTGGGCCACGCCCGTCTCGATGATGACGTCGGGCCGCACGCGGTAGATGACCTCCTGCGCGCGGATCATGTCCTCGGGGAGCTGGATGATGGGTCGGCCCATCCACGAGAACGAGTAGATGTACTTGATCGCCCAGCCGACCTTCACCCACTCGCGAGAGAGGAGCGAGAAGGCCTCGCGGGAGTAGAGGTCGAGGCGCTTCTCGCCGTGGCCGTCATCGGCCACGAGCGTGCGTGATTCGGTGTCGAGGGAGAGTTTCATGGGGTCCTTCGCGAGGGGGCGCGACGATGCACCGCGAGGGGGGATCGGGTCAACGCCACCGTTGCGCGGCCTCCCCGCGGACGTTCAGAGTTCTTCACCGGGCGACGACAGAAATGTCGTGGGGCTGAGATCCTCCGTCGGGGAGGCTCGTCCTTACGGGACCCACGACGAGACGCGGGCGAAGGGAGCGGACACCAGCCCCGACGCCGCGCCGCCGCTCCCGCGCATCGACGCGCCCGGGGGAGCGACGGTGCTGCGCCCCCGTGCGCTCGCCGCGACACACGCCCCACCGACGGAGAGACCCACCATGAACCAGCTCCACGCCCTGCTCTCGCAACGCAAGATCGCGCGCGCCCTCGCCGGCGGCGCCGTCGCCCTCGCGGCCGGAGGCATCGTCCTGCTGCGCGCCCCGCAGCACGGGAGCGCCGCGCCCACGACGTCGATCTCACGCGTCTCGTCGACGGTGACCGCGACCCCGGGCCACGCGCCTCGGGTGGAGTTCCGCGGCCCCTGGGCGCACGGACGCATCGCGCTGTCGCAGGGCGCTGTGGCGGCCAACGGGACCCGTCAGGTCTTCGCCGAGGTGCGCGTCGCGGCCGACAACCAGGCGATTCCCGCGAACGAGTCGCGGCCCGTGGCGATGGCGCTCGTGCTCGACGTGTCGGGCTCGATGAGCGGCGAGAAGCTCGCGCAGGCGCGGCAGTCGGTGCTCGACGTGGTCGACCAGATGCGCGACGACGACCGCGTCGCCCTGGTGACCTACAGCGACTCGGCCAGGGTGGTGCAGCCCCTCGCCCGCGTCGGCGACGTGCGCTCCCGCATGCACCTCACGGTTCCCACCATCGCGGTCGAGGGAGGGACGAACATCCCCTCGGGCCTCGACCTCGGCGCGCAGACGCTCGCGGAGGCTCCCGCCACGATGGTGCGTCGCGTGGTGCTGATGTCCGACGGCCGCGACGGTTCGAACCGCGACCTCGAGACCATCGCGCAGGACGTCCGCACGAAGGCCGACCAGGGCGTGACCCTCTCGTCGCTCGGCGTCGGGGCCGACTACGACGAGCGCTACATGTCTCGCCTCGCCGACGCGGGCCGCGGCAACTACGAGTTCATGCGCGACGGCGCGCAGATGCGGGCCTTCCTCTCGCGCGAGCTCCAGCAGGCGACGCGCACCACGGTGGAGCGCGCCGTGGCCGAGATCACGCTGCCGATGGGCTGGCGGCTCACCCGCGCGTACGGCTGCGAGCCCGTGGTCAACGGCCGCACCGTGCGACTCCCCGTGGGGGCTCTCTTCGCGGGTGATGAGCGGCGCCTCGTGCTCGACCTCGCCGTCGACGCGCCCGCCGCGGGCAACACCTCCGCGGGCTCCCTCGACGCCACCGTGGAGTGGAACGCCGTGGCCGAGCGCCGCGACGTGAGCGTTCACGCGGGGGCCCTCGCGCTGGCCGTGGTGGCGACGGAGGCCGAGGCCGTCGCGACGCGCGACGCCGCGGTGCAGGGCGAGGCCGAGTCGACGGTGATCGCGGCGCGCCAGTTCGACGCCGTGAACGCGTGGCGCGAGGGGCGCGTGGCCGAGGCGCAGGCCGTCGCGCAGCAGAACCTCGCGCAGCTCCAGCGCATCCAGGCGGCGGCGCCGTCGCCCGAGCGCGCCGCGCAGATCACGCAGTTCCAGAGCGACAGCAGCAACTTCGCGAACATGGCCCCCACGTCGGAGAGCGGACGCGCCTACGGCCTCGGCGCCAACGCCCGCCACCGCGCGGCCCAGCGCAACTCCCTGGCGTACTGAGCGAGACGAGGAGAGACGAAGATGCGTGGCGTCGCAACGATCGCTGTGATGGGCGGAGCGCTGGTCGCCGCGCCCGTCGTGCTCAACCTCCCCGTGGCCGCCTCGGCGGCCGTCTCGATCGCCCTCGGCGTGGGCGTGTCGACGCTCGCGTGCGAGGGCATCGGCGCGCTCACCATCGCGGCGGGCGCGCTCGGCGCCCTCTCGATGAACCTCCTCTCGAACGACAGCGTGATGGCGGGCGCGGCCTTCGTGGCCCTCGCGCTCGCCCCCCGCTCGATGCGCGGTCGCACGGCGCGATGGCGCGTCGCGCACGGCGCCGTGAGCGCGGTCGCGGGAGGTCTCGCCGCGTGGGTCGCCTGGCGCTACGGCGGCGAAGGCTCGGCCGCGGTGCGCGCCGCGGCGCTCGTGGTGGCGGGGCTCATCGCGTCGGTGACGCTCGTCATGCCCGCCGACGACACCATCGCGTGGACGCTCTCTGCGATGGCCCGCGCGACGCCCGGGAGCACCGGAGAGCACCTCCTCCGCGCCGTCTCGCTGCGCCGCAGGATCGAGGGATCTCCCTCGGTGGAAGCGCTCGCGGAGGCCACCGCGTCGAGGCTCGAGCTCGCGTGGCGCGCGCTGACCGACATCGCCTCGCAGCGCGTCTCGATGGCGAGCCTCCAGGGCGCGAGCGTCGGCGTGCTCGACCGTCGCATCGAGCAGCACGTCGAGGCCCTCGAGCGCATCCACGCCGCGGCCGACGAGCGCTTCGCGCGCGCCGCGGGGCTCACCGATCAGCGCCTCGCAGAGGCCCGCATCGACGGCGAGACCCTCGAGACCGAGGTGCGCGCGCTCGTCGAAGTGATGCCCAACTGAACCCTCCCTGATCTTCTCTGCACGAAATTCGACGCCGCGGCGCGCGACCGGCTATGGGCCGTGGCGAGATGAAGCCCCTGCGCACCCTCGGACTCACGCTCCTCACGCTCGCGGCGTGCAACGCCACGAACCGCCAGACCTTCGACGAGACGGCGGCGCTCTTTCACGACGACCTGCGCTGGGGACGCCTCGCGGCCTCGGAGGGCAGCGTCGCGGCGGGGATGCGCACGGCCTTCAACCAGCACCATCAGTCGTGGGGCGTGGTGGTTCACGTCATGGACATCGAGGTCGAGTCGATGCGCACGTCATCGTCCGCGAGCTCGGCGCGGCTCCGCGTCGTGTGGACGCGCGGCACCGACAGCACCGACGTGCGCGAGAGCGTGGTCGAAGAGGCGTGGGAGTCGAACGACGGCGCGTGGAGGCTCCGCAACGAGGCCGTGATCGCGGGCGACGCGAGCCTCTTCGGGACGCCCTCTGCGAACGCTCCGCCCGCGCCTCCGCGCGATCAGTCGGCTACTCCGTCCGGATGACCGTCCCCTCGGGGAGCGACGTTCGAAAGCACTCCGCGGCCTCGATCACGCGCGCCTCGACGCGACCGTCGAAGGTCACGCGCACGGCGTAGTCCGCGTCGCGCCAGCGGGGGTAGCTCCCCACGGAGACGTCGGCGAAGCGCTCGACCACGGCGTCGATGGAGTCTTTGATCTCTCCCTCGTCGAGCGTGGTGTACACGCTGCGCAGCACGAAGGGCGCGTCGTCGCCGCGGAGCCTCGCGCGCAGCCCTTCGAGCTTCACGCGGTAGATCTCGGGGACGCCCGGGAGCACATACACATTCCCGAGCACCATCGTGGGCCAGCGGGGGTCGTCGCCGCGGTAGAGCTCGGTGCCCTCGACGATGTCGGCCATGCGCAGGTGCCCCTCGGTGCAGCGCTCGCCGTAGTAGCCCCGCAGGAGGTCTTCGATCTCGGGGCTGCGCACCACGCGTCGACCGAGGGCGCGCGCGATGGCCTCGACGGTGACGTCGTCGTGCGTGGGACCGACGCCGCCCGAGGTGAACACCATGTCGTGCGTGAGGCGCAGCGCGTTGAGCTCCGCGGCGATGAGCGCGACCTCGTCGGGCACGACCACCACGCGCCGCAGCTCGACGCCGAGCGCGCGCAGCTCGCGTGCGAGCGTGGCCGTGTTGGCGTCCTGGATCTTGCCGCTCAGGATCTCGTTGCCGATGACCAGCGCTGCCGCCGTGCGTGCCATGAGGGGGCTCGCACGATACAGCGCTCTCCCGAGGATCGCGATACAGTCGTCGCCCGATGCGAACGACCGCGGCCCTCGCGCTGGCCTCTCTGCTCTTTGCTGCGTGCAAGCCCAAGCACCCCGCGGCCGACGCCGCGGCCGACGCCCGCGCGCCCTCACGCCCCGCCGCCTCGGTGGTTCAGCTCGCGCCCGCGCTCGACGGGTGGCGCTCGACGGCGACGCTCTTCCCCGGGGCTGACCCCGGCGTGGGCGTGGTGCTGGTGCATCAGCTCGGATCGAACCGCGGCGAGTGGGCCGCGCTCGTGGCGAAGCTCCAGGAGGGACGCGCGGTGACCTCCCTCGCGATCGACCTCCGCGGGCATGGCGACAGCACCACGGGGCCGCGCGACGAGCGGGTGACGTGGGAGTCGTTCGGCACCGACCGCGAGCGCTGGTCGGGCACGGCGCTCGACGTGCTGGCCGCGGTGCAGTACCTCCGTCTCGCGGGCGCGCGTCGCGTCGCGGTGGTGGGGTCGAGCATCGGCGGTTCTGCGGCGCTCCTCGCGGCGACATCGACGCTGGGGAGCTACGCGCCGCCTCCGTCGGCCGAGATCGACGCGCTCGCGCTGCTCTCTCCGGGCCTCGACTATCACGGCCTCGAGACCGCGGAGCCGATGCGTCGCTACCTCGCCACGCGCCGTCCGCTGCTTATGTTCGCGGCGGAGGGTGACGACGACAGCGCGACGGCGGTGCAGACGCTCGCGCCGGGCAACCTCCCCGACGTCGAGGCCGAGGTCTTCGCTGGAACGACCGCCCACGGCGTCTCGCTGTGCAACCTGGCGCCCGCGCGCTGGACGAGGCTCGACGCGTGGATCCGTCGCGTGCTCGGGGTGCCGACGGCGGACCCCGTGGCGCGTGCGCTTCCCCGTGATTCGTAGGTGTTGCGCGAAAAAGTGAGAGCACGAAAGAATTCGTTGACAAGGGAGGGGCAGGCGACTAGCTTCCGTGGCCCCTGACGCGACAATCCGATTCGGGGATCGTCTAACGGCAGGACGACGGATTCTGGCTCCGTCTATCTAGGTTCGAATCCTAGTCCCCGAGCCGGTGGTGGTTGGCATTGAGAGGCGCCAATCAACATCGTTAACACTGTGGCCCCATCGTCTAGCGGTTAGGACATCGGCCTCTCACGTCGGTAACATGGGTTCAATTCCCATTGGGGTCGCTCCAATACCCCCGGTGCTCTCTTCGGCGACGAGGAGAGCACCGGGGGTAGCCTTTCCCGTCACCGTCACCGGGCCTCGCGGCTCGGCCTGTCGGACACGAAGAGGCGAAGCGAGAACCGCCCCCAGGAGCTTGCGCACCCTACGCATGGCTTCCTGCTCCCCCGCCATCGCCCGATCGTAGGCATAGAGGATCGCCTCGCTCACATTGCGTGCGAGCGCGACCAGCCGCTCTTCGACGTCGGCCCCGACCGGTGGCGACGAGATCGCCAACGCGGCGAGTTCGGCACGCGCTCGCGTCAGGTCGGCGTTCGATGCGCGAAGTCGCTCCACCACCACCGCGACGTCACCTGCGCCATGCTCGAGCGCGTTGGTGAGTCGTTCCACGCGTTGCAGCGCGGCGCGCTCGGCGGCTTCGAGCTCTGCGCGTCGATCGTCGGGCTTCTCCGCGGCGGAGCGCAGGAGCTCGAGCGCGCAGCGCACCTGCGCGCGCACCCGAACGGGGTCGAGCGCGGCGGCGAGCTGCCCGAGCAGCGCGCGGTCGATCTTGTCTGCGGGACGGCAGTAGCGCGCGGCGCAGACTGCGTCGCCGCGATCGGCGTGCCAGAGGCAGCGATAGGAAGGGACGGCGCGTCGGTTCTCGCCGCTGCCCGAGGTCGAGCGCCACCCCGCGAGGGGGCCGCCGCAGTGGTCGCAGACGGCGTGACCCACGAGGAGGAAGCGCGGCTCCGGGCCACGAACCACGGGGCGTTGTTGGGTGCCGCGCGTCTTGTCAGTCCGCTCCTGCGCGCGCAGCCACGTCTCCATGTCGACGATGGCGGGCACCTTGTAGTGCACCGCGTCGTCGCGCAGGACCTTCACCAGCGAGCCCCCTTTGTAGCGCGACCCGACCTGCCCCCAGGTGGCCTCACCGCGATACCGCGGCGACCTGAGGATCGCGAGCACGGTACGCGAGCACCACGATCCCGTGCCGCCGCCCTCCGAGCGCGGCGATGGCGTGCCGCGCGTGTTGAGAAGCTGCGCGAGTCGTCGCGCGCTCTCGCCCGCCGCATGGCGTTCGAACAGCTCGCGCACGACCGCGGCCTCGCCTTCGTGGATCTTGTACCGGACGCCTTCGGCGCCGCGGATGTTGCTGTAGCCAAAAACGGTCCCGCCGGTGACGAAGCCGTTCGCGGCCTTCTGCTTCAGCGCCACGCGCACGCGGTGAGAGATCAGCTCTCGCTCGTACGCGGAAGCTGCGGCGAGCACGTTGACCACGAGGGCGCCGGCGCCGTCGATCTCCACCACGCGACCGGTAGACCACTCCACCACCGAGACACCGTGCTCGCTGAGGGTGTGGATGAGGAGGGGGAGCCTCACCGCGTCACGTCCCAGGCGGTCCAGGTCGCGGACCACCACGAGAGTGAAGGGCGGAGGCTCACGACACGCGTCGGTCTGGAGGGTGAGGACCCCTTCGCGGAGGACCCACTCAGCGCCGGAGATCCCTGCGTCGCAGTACACGCGGGTCACGGTGTGCCCGTAGGTCTCGCACCAGAGCCGCGCGCCGGATTCCTGCGCGTCGAGAGACGACTTCTGCTCGTCGGTGCTGACCCGGAGATAGAGCGCCGCGAGGCTCATCGACGGGTCCCCGTCGACGTCACCTGCGCCGAGGCTCGGGCCGCGTCGTCGTCACTCTGTTC
Organism: Myxococcota bacterium; assembly: GCA_052035985.1. GTDB lineage: Bacteria > Myxococcota_A > Polyangia > Polyangiales > CAISKJ01. The sequence goes on from JBPOHC010000514.1 coordinate 21,900, forward strand.
GTGCCCGCGCAGCATCTGGTCTGCAGCGACCCACGCGAGGAGCTGCGCGATCGCCTCGTCGACGGAGGGGGCAGGATCCGCGTGCGCCTCTCGGTCGAGCGTCAGGCGGACGGTGTCTCCGAGCGCGGCGGGGATCTCGAAACGCGCGGGCGGAGTCGTCGCCGACCTCCGGTGGCCCGGAGCGGTCTGACGATCGAGTGCGGAGCGTGCGACAAGCACTTCCGTGGGCAGCGCCACGTCAGCCGCAATCGTTGATCGCGGCCCCAGCACATCGCGTGTCGGCGGGTCCCACACGGCGCGTTGCCAGGGCAGCGTGACCACTGCCGCGACGACGACGAGCGCGCGGGCTTGCTGGAGGCAGGCGCTGAAATTCATGGTCGACGTGTTCGCTCCGCCGGTGCGCGGGCGTCAAATTTGTGGGCGGTCGCGGGTCGGAGTCGGCTCTACGGTCGCTCCCGGGCCGGAGGACGGCCGATGCGAACCTCGCGGTTCTGGGGCTCGACGAAGAGGTCCTTGAGAGGCACCGCCAGGGCTTCGGCGAGGCGGGTCAGCGATCGGACCGTCAGGTTCTCGCGCCCCATCTCGATCCGCTGGAGATACTGCAAGCTGACGTTCAATTTCTCGGAGAGTTGCTCCTGAGTCTGACCGTTCTGCGCGCGCAATTCGGCGATGCGACGCCCCAGATCACGCAGGACATCACCAGGCTGCTCGGGCTCCATCGGGGCGGTACGGTCGGCCCCTCATGCTCGTCATAATACTGACCCAAAAGTTTGCCTTTCTCAAAGACAAACTTATGAGTTAGTCTTTCCTTGGAGGTTCCCGATGATCATGTCTTTCCGCACGGGCGACTGGCGATGGTTGCTCACTTCCCTGGTGGTCGCGCTTGCAGGGTGCGGCTCTGACGGATCGGCGACGGGGGCGAACGACGCAGCGACCTACTCCTGCCGCCTCGCGCCGGGGTACTGCCAGCAATACGAGGACCTGCCTCCGTCAAGCGCCGCGATTCAAGGGGCCGGCTGCGCAGCAGGGACGCCGTCGGATTGGTCCGCCACGCCCTGTTCGCGATCTGGGGTCGTCGGGCAGTGCATGCATCGCGGCGGCGGTCCGCACGGAAGCACGCTGACGGACGTGTACACGGACCCGTCCTGGCGGGTGAGCGGTCGTACCAGCTGCCTTCACACCAAAGGCGACTGGACCGAGTACTGATCCTGCTGGACGAGTACCGAGAGCGCGTTGCCGTCTCCCTCCGCGCGTCAGGCACGGCGCCGAACAGGGGCGCGGGCGCAGAAGGAGACCAGCGCGCCCACAGCACCGTTCGCGCTCGCCGGACTGGCAGTCGCAGCGTCGACGGTGTGCGCGCGATGTGATCGCAGCGCGCGCTCCATTCCGCCGAGGTCTCGGTGGCGGAGAGACCGCTCCTCTCGCCGACGATCTGCCTGCTTTCCGAAATAACGGCGTGCTCCTGCCGATCTCTGCGCGGATGCATTTATCTCGCGGCTGGTGGCGTCGAGTGCCGATGCAGCTCCCGCGAAGACCTTCTGATGCATTTTTGCCCGTCGAGGAAAAATGCTTCACGGGGTCGTCGTCGCACGGCAGGAGAACTCGTGAAAGCGCTAGAAAACAGGCCGATTCATCGCACGGATTGAAGTCTTCCGGCGCTCTTCTGCGAGTCGATCGCGGCACGGTCGGAGGGCTCCGACCGATGCATCGGCGGAAATACACTGGGGCCTCCGCGAGCAACGCGTTGTGCTCGCGCAGGTCGACACTCACCGTCGGCGGGCGACATCGGCCGTCTACGCCAACCGTTGCTTGCTGGTGCTCCCACTGCGCACGCGTCCGCACGGGTTCCAGGCCGTGAGGAGGCTGAAAGACTCGGCGTGTCGACGTCCTTCGAGCGTGCCTGTCGACGCGTGATTCCCGCTTGACGTTCGGGAGGCGTCGCGTGTCTGTTACTGCGCGCTCTCGCGCCGTGAGACGGCGGCTCGGGGGCGCTCGAAGCCGCTCATGCTGACCCTGCCGCTGGCTGATGTGTCTGCGAACTCACGACGTGCGGCGACGTGCGTGGCCGCCCTCACGCACGCCCTCGCTCGCGAGGAGCGCGC